>NZ_CP095741.1:4372500-4672500 GCF_023078475.1 Luteibacter aegosomaticola
CCGGCAAGGGAAGGGGTGTGACGCCATCCGGGCCAGCCGGGTACGGCACAAGGGCGGACAGTTCGTCCCACTGGTCTTCGAAGGGAATGAATTGCTGCATGGCGGCTTCCTCCTCTGGTCGGCCGCGTGCTCGGGCCTTGAGGGTTATGGAAGCAAGCTTTTCTGCCATGGGGGTGGCGGGATGTGGCGGAAGGATGGCGGGGGCATTCCTTCCTGCTGCCTTGCGGCGAGCTGGCCCCGGGGCCTAGGCCCCGGGGATCGCGCGCGAGCGCGCTCGTACACGATCGGGGCTTTAGTCCATTTCGACCATTTCGAAGTCGTCCTTGGTCACGCCGCAGTCGGGGCAGGTCCAGGTGTCGGGGATGTCTTCCCAGCGGGTGCCCGGGGCGATGTCTTCTTCGGGCAGGCCGAGCGCTTCGTCGTAGATGAAGCCGCAGACAACGCACATCCATTTACGCAGGGTGGTTTCGGTCGAGTTGCTCATAGCGTGTCGTACTGGTTCACTGGTAAGTCCCACATTCTGGCACCCCCGGCGTTACCGCGATAGCGCGGCGCCCTACCCCCACGCGAAGGATACTTATGAGCACCCTCCTCCGAGCCCGCCTGAGCGGCAAGGGCGTCTATGCGATCACCGACGGCCCGCGCGATGACCTGTTCGCGGCCGTCGAGGCCGCGCTGGCCGGCGGCGCCCGTCTCCTGCAGTACCGCGACAAGACCACCGACGCCGCGCGCCGGGCCCGGGAAGCCGCCGAACTGGCGACCCTGTGCGCCCGCCACGATGTTCCGCTGATCATCAATGACGACGTGGCCCTGGCGCAGGCCTGCGGTGCCGCCGGCGTGCATCTCGGCGTCCAGGACGTGTCGATCGCGGAGGCGCGCGCCATCCTCGGCCCGGATGCCATCATCGGCACCTCCTGCTACGGCTCCCTGGAGCGGGCGAAGCAGATGCGCGACGAGGGCGCGGATTACCTGGGCTTCGGCGCCATGTACCCCTCGACCACCAAGCCGCACGCCCCGGTCACCACCCACGACGTATTGACGCAGGCCAGCCAGCTGGGCGTCCCGGTCGTGGCTATCGGCGGCCTCACGCCCGACAATGCACGTTCGGTGATCGACGCAGGCGCGGATTTCATCGCGGTGGTCTCGGCGATCTTCGCCGCACCCGATATCCAGGCCGCCACGCGCCGCTTCGCCGACCTTTTCGATGCTCGCCCCGGAATCATTCAATGACCACGAACCACGAACTCTTCGCCCGCGCCCGCCAGCTGATGCCCGGCGGCGTGAATTCCCCCGTCCGCGCCTTCAAGTCGGTGGGTGGCGAGCCGTTCTTCACCGCGCGCGCCGATGGCCCGTACCTGTGGGACGTGGAAGGCAAGCGTTATATCGATTACGTGGGCTCGTGGGGCCCGATGATCGTGGGCCATAACCACCCCGCGGTGCGCGATGCGGTGGTCGCTGCCGCGCAGAATGGCCTGAGCTTCGGCACGCCCTCCCCCGCCGAAGTGACGATGGCCGAGACCATCGTGAAGCTGGTGCCGTCGATCGACATGGTGCGCATGGTGAACTCGGGCACCGAGGCGACGATGTCGGCGATCCGCCTGGCCCGTGGCGCCACCGGCCGCAACAAGATCGTGAAGTTCGAAGGCTGCTACCACGGCCACGGCGACAGCTTCCTGGTGAAGGCGGGTTCGGGCGCGCTGACGTTTGGCGTACCGACCTCGCCGGGCGTGCCCAAGGCCGCGGCCGATCTCACGCTCACGCTCCCATACAACGATATCAACGCCGCGCACGCGTTGTTCGCCGAGCACGGCGCCGATATCGCCGGCCTGATCATCGAGCCCGTCGCCGGCAACATGAACTGCATTCCGCCGAAGGAAGGCTATCTCGAGGCGCTGCGCGAACTGTGCACCGCCCACGGCGCGCTGCTGATCTTCGACGAAGTGATGACCGGCTTCCGCGTGGCCCTCGGCGGTGCGCAGGCGCATTACGGCATCACGCCCGACCTCACCTGCTTCGGCAAGGTGATCGGTGGTGGCATGCCCGTGGGTGCGTATGGCGGTCGCCGTGACCTGATGGAACAGGTGGCCCCGGCCGGCCCGGTGTACCAGGCCGGCACGCTCTCGGGTAACCCGGTGGCGATGGCCGCGGGCCTGGCGATGCTGGAACTGATCCAGATGCCGGGCTTCTACGAGGATCTGGCGAAGCGCACCGCGAAGCTCACCGACGGTATTGCCGCTGCGGCGAAGAAGCACGGCATTCCCTTCAGCACGACCCGCGTGGGCGCGATGTTCGGCCTGTTCTTCACCGGTGAAACCGTGGAAACGTATGCGCAGGCCACGGCGGCGGACGTCGCGTCGTTCAACGCGTTCTTCCACGGGATGCTGGAGCGTGGCGTGTACCTGGCGCCGTCGGCGTTCGAAGCGGGCTTTGTGTCCAGCGCGCACAGCGATGCGATCATCGATGAAACGATTGCCACGGCCGATGCCGTGTTCGCGACGCTCAGCTGATCCAGGAGACCGTCGATAAGGACTAATCGCTTTCGTCGACTCGCAACGACATCACGCATCGCTTGAAGGTGGGCTCGGTTGAACCGCCAGCGTGAGGCAAGCGAGGTCGAACGTCGCTCGGACTCCCCCCGGGCGAGATCACGTTAATTATTCGGCGTCCGTTCACGGAATACTGGAGGGTATGCGCAGAGAGGTCCTTCGTGCCTCGTACCTCAATGCCTCGCTGGCTAAAATCGCTATCGAGTTGCTCCGGCGTGATGCAGGTCGAGCGCGGGAGATAGATTTCCAAGGCACTGTGGTGCGACGCGACGCCACCCGCTTTCTGGACCGGGTAATAATCCAACGCGACCGAGATACGCAGCTTCCCATATCGAGGTTCTGAGAACCCCGCGACGTAGTTGTCCGACGCCCGCTGCGTGCCTCTGGTCATACGGATGCCGAGCACTTTCTCGACGGTCACCTGATCAAGCGGGCCCGACGGCGTTTGAATAAGTGTAAGTACCTGATCCCATGTATATGCCGGTGGCGGGGAATCAACGCCTTGCGCGCCAACCATCCCCATACCCAGCACCAGCGAAATAACGGCGGCGCCAGTCAGCCGTGTGAAAGCCGTAGCCTTCTTGCTCCTTGCCATGTCCCTATTGATCCTTATCGGGTTCGCTTTGATCCATCGCGAGCAAGCTCGCTCCTACAACCGCCGGGGCCAGTGACGGTACAAAAAAACGCCCGGCCAGGCCGGGCGTTTTGTTTTCAGGCCACCTTGGCTTCGCGGCTGGCGAACTCCGCCAGCGCCGCGTGCAGGCGTTCGAGGCCTGCCGCCGTCTCTTCATCCGTGATGTTGAGTGGCGGGACAATACGCAGCACGTCCGGGCCGGCCTGCAGGATGAGCAGGCCGTGGGCGGCGGCGATGTCGAGCACTTCACCTGCGCGGCCCTTGTAGGCGCCGTCGAGCGCCGCGCCGATCATGAGGCCGCGGCCACGGATTTCCGAGAACAGATGGAATTCGTGGTTGAGCTTCTCGAGACCCTTGCGGATGTCGTTGGCCTGGCGCTCCACGTTGAGCAGCACCGCCGGCGAGGCGATCTTCTTCAACGCCACGCGAGCGACGGCGGCCGCCATCGGGTTGCCGCCAAACGTGGTGCCATGTGCGCCGAACTGCATCACTTCGGAAACCGACTTGCCGACCAGCATGGCGCCGATCGGGAAACCGGCGCCGAGCGCCTTGGCCAGCGTGACGATATCCGGCGTGACGTGGTCGTGCGTGTGCGCGAACAGCGTGCCGGTACGGCCCATGCCGCACTGGATTTCATCGAGCACCATGAGCGCGTTGTGCGCATCGCACAGCTCGCGGATCTTCTTCAGGAAGCCCGGCGCGGCCGGCGTGACACCGCCTTCGCCCTGCACCGGCTCGATCATCACCGCGGCGACGCCGCCCTTGGCGAAGGCTTCTTCCAGCGCGGCTTCATCGTTGAACGCCACGTAGCGGAAGCCACCCGGCAGCGGCTCGTAGCCTTCCTGGTACTTCGGCTGCGCGGTCGCGGTGACCGACGCCAGCGTGCGGCCGTGGAACGAGCCGTAGAAGGTGATGATGACGCGGTCTTCCGGCGCGCGGCCCTGGCCGGCAGCCCATTTGCGCACGAGCTTGATCGCGGCTTCGTTGGCTTCGGTACCGGAGTTGCACAGGAAGACACGCTCGGCGAACGGCGCGTGTTCGATCAGTTCTTCGGCAAGACGCAGCGGCGGCTCGGTCCAGAACACGTTGCTTGCGTGCCACAGCTTGTGCGCCTGTGCGACCAGCGCTTCGACGAGTTCGGGCTCCTGGTGGCCCAGGGCATTCACGGCAATGCCCGCACCGAAATCGAGATAGTCGCGGCCTTCGGTATCCCACACACGGGCGCCCTTGCCGTGGTCGAGCACGACATCACGGGGGCGGTACACGGATAGCCAATAGCGCTTGCCCAGGCCGATGAGATCGGAGGGTTCGACAGGATGCGACGACATGAAAACGACTCCCGGGCCCGGCCGCAGCGCCTGGCCCCAAACAGGAACGGATGGAATCGCACGGTACGTTCTGCGGTCCGACATCGATCCGATGCCCGGGCGGCGAGGAAAGCGCCACGGGATACCCATCGTATAAGGCGCGGGCCCCGGCGACAACGGCTGTTCCGCCGATGTAACGGCCTGTTACAGAACGCTACAGCGGATGAACGCCAAAGAAATGCCCGCGAAAGGAAAATTCCTTGCGAATCAAGGCGGGCGCCGGGTGGCATGCGGCTTGCTGCTTACCAGGGGAGGCTCCCGGAGCCGTGGTGTTCGCTCGCCCGACGACCCTGCCAAGCCGGACGACGAATGGGAACTCCCGACCCCCCAGAGGGCCGGGAGTTTTCTTTTCCGCCCGGGGAACCCGTCAGCGCAACTGATCGAGGGCCAGCTGGTGCTTCTTGCAGAGGCGATACACCGTGACGCGCGACACCCTCAGCCGGCGGGCGCACTCGCTGATGTTGAACGCGCTCGCCCGCAGGCAATCCACGATGGCCTCGCGCTCGGCCGAGGTGCGCGCGCTGCCCAGGCTGTCACGATCGAGCCCCGGCAGGTCGGCATTGAGTTCCAGGTCGTCGGGCGTGATCAGCGCATCGTCGGCGATGACGGCCGCGCGCTGTACTCGGTTCATCAGTTCACGGACATTGCCCGGCCAAGCAAAAGCGTTCATGGCCTTGCGCGCCGCCGTGCTGAACGCCCGCGCGCGGGTGCCGTAGCTCTCGCGGAACGTATCCAGGAAGTACTGCGCCAGCAGCTCGATATCGCCATTGCGTTCGCGCAGGGGCGGCATGCGCAGGCGCAGCACGTTGAGGCGGTAGAACAGATCCTCGCGGAAGCGACCCTGGGCCACGGCTTTTTCCAGATCCACGTGGGTGGCCGCAAGCACGCGCACGTTCACCTTGATGGACTGGCAGCTGCCGATGCGCTCGATGGTGCCTTCCTGCAGTACGCGCAGCAGGTTGGTCTGGGCATCGAGCGGCAGGTCGCCGATTTCGTCGAGGAAGACGGTGCCGCCGTCGGCGGACTCGAAGTGGCCGATACGCCGCGCCGTGGCGCCGGTGAACGAACCGCGCTCGTGGCCGAACAGTTCGGACTGGACGAGGTTGGCCGGCAGTGCGCCGCAGTTGATCGCGGCGAACGGTTTGTCGCGACGGCCGGAGAGCTGGTGCAGCGCCCGGGCGGCCATTTCCTTGCCCGTACCCGTCTCGCCGGTGATCAGCAGCGGCAGCTCGACGGGAGCGAACTTACGAATATTCTGAGACAGCCCGCGGATCGCCGGGCTGCTGCCGGTCATGACGCTGGGCTGGTCGTCATCAAAGACCGGGATGCCTTCGGCAGGCACGCGTTGCAGCGCCTGGCGCAGCGCCTGCAGCGAGGAGGCGCCGTCGATCAACTCGAAGGCCTGCGGCAGCACGTGCTGGATGGACGGATCGTTGGCCGGCGTCCGCTGGCCGGTCAGCCCGATCCAGGCCAGGCCCGGATGGCTGTCGCGCAGTTCCTGCAACACGCGCACGGCCGCCTGGGCGCTTGCGCGCAGGTCGACCACGGCGATCGCCGTGTCCCCGCATTCGGGCAAGTGCGTGTCCAGCCGTGCCGGATCGGCCACCAAGGTGCGCCAGCCGGCCCGTATCAGTCCGAAATGTTCTTCAACGCTCGGCCTTCCAACCCAGACGACGCAACGCCCCGTCGATTCCCCGCGTGACATGCCTGCTCCTCAAACCGTTCAGTGGCCTGCTGCCGGCTGTAGCGGGTTCACCCTTGGACCCGCCGCCGGCACCCCCTGCAGGCCGGCAAGCCCCACACCGCCCTTCTGTCATGTCATGCCAGGGGCGACGAACTGACGTTACCCCGGCATGCAAAAACCGGCCATACACCAAACGGGCTAGCTCACAAAGCGGTTTGGGCGGGCGTTCGCGCTTGCTAGAGAAACAAGTCCGGTAGTAGAGGCTGGCCCGGGGTGACGGCGTAGTGATCGAAGTTCGTCACACCTTCTTCACGCAAAACGGCTTCGTCGATGAAGAAGTGACCGGTGGTCGCCCGCGCGGGACGGGTGAGGATCGCGTGGGCCGCATCGGCCACGATCTCGGGGGTACGGCAGTTTTCGGCACGCACGCCATCGATCATGGCGATGGCGGCCGTGGCGATGACGGTTTTCGGCCACAACGCGTTGACCGCCACGCCCATCGGCGCGAACTCCGGCGCCATGCCCAGGACGCACTGGCTCATGCCGAACTTGGCGATGGTGTAAGCCACGTGCGGTGCGTACCAGTGCGGGTCGATGCTCGGCGGCGGTGAGAGCATGAGCACGTGCGGGTTGTCCGCCTCTTTCAGGAACGGCAGGCAGGCCTGCGTCACGAGGAAGGTGCCGCGCGTATTCACCTGGTGCATCAGGTCGAAGCGCTTCATCGGCGTGTCTTCGGTACCCGCCAGCCAGATCGCGCTGGCGTTGTTCACCACGATATCGATGCCGCCGAAGCGCTCGGCCGCTGTCGCTGCCGCCATGCGCACTTCCGCCTCTTCGCGGATATCCACCTTGAGCGGTAACGCCTTGCCACCGGCTGCTTCGATCTCGGCGGCGGCGGTGTGGATAGTGCCGGGCAGCTTCGGATTGGGCACGCCGCTCTTCGCGGCGATCACCACGTTGGCGCCATCGCGCGCGGCGCGCAGGCCGATCGCGAGGCCGATGCCGCGCGAGGCACCGGTGATGAACAAGGTCTTCCCGGCGAGCGATGTCATGAGGGGCTTACTCAGGCGCGCTGGAAGCGCGGGAGGATGTCACGCAATTCGGCGAGCCGCTGGATCGGATCATCCAGTTCGAGCATGTGCTGGCATTCGTTCGGGTCGAGCGGCAACAGCTCGCACAGGCGGAAGCCCACCCAGCTGGCGTCATCCGCGCGACCGGCGACATCCTGGCGCCACGGCGGGCCCATCTGGTCGGCGAGCCGTTCGAGGATGGTGGTGAGCAAGCCGAACTCCGCCGGCACCGGCACGACAGTCTCCGGTTCCCACGGCGCGATGTCGCCACGCACCTGGCCATCGGAACGCACGCGTGTGCGGGTGACACGGAAGCGCTGGCCACCCTCCGCGACGATGCCGAGCAGGCCGTCTTCGCGGGTATGGAAATCGGTGATGGTCGCGAGCGTGCCCACGGCGGCCGGGATCGCCGGCTGCCCGGCTTCGCGGCCCTCGAGGATGAGGCACACCCCAAAGCCCCTGCCTGTCCGCGCGCATTCGCGCACCAGGTCGATGTAGCGCGGTTCGAAAATGCGCAACGGGAGATGGCCGCCCGGGAAAAGGACGTTCGCCAGAGGGAACAGGGGGAGATCGAGAGCGGGCGTGGTCGCAGCCATGCCCGCCAGTCTAACCCGCGCGCAGCGCGTCGAAGAAGCGCCGTGGCGCACCTTCGAAGCCGCCGTTCGACATGAACACCACGTGGTCGCCCTCACCCGCCTGCGCGGCGAGTGATTCGACCAGGGCTTCCACCGTCGGCACGGCGGTGCCGCGACCCGACAATGCGCCGGTGACCTTGCCGGCATCCCATGCCAGTTCCGGGCGGTGCAGGAACACCACGCCATCGGCATCCTGCAGCGACGGCGCCAGCGCATCGGCGTGCGCACCGAGGCGCATGCTGTTCGAGCGTGGCTCGAGCGCGACCAGGATGCGAGCCTTGCCGACCTTCGCGCGCAGACCCGCGAGCGTGGTGGCGATGGCCGTGGGGTGGTGAGCGAAGTCGTCGTACACGGTGACACCGCGTGCTTCGCCGATGACTTCCATGCGCCGGCGAGCATTGGCGAAGCTGGCAAACGCAGGTAGCAAGGCCACCGGGTCGGCGCCGGCGGCCGTGGCCGCAGCGAGCGCACCCAGCGCGTTCATCACGTTGTGCCGGCCCAGCGAGTTCCAGCGGATCTCGCCGAGCACCACACCCTGGCGGCTCACCCGGAAGTGCGAGCCATCGGCGGCGATGAGTTCCGCACGCCAGTCGCCCGTATCGATACCGAAGGTTTCCACCGGCGTCCACGCGCCCATCGCCAGCACTTCGGCCAGATACGGATCTTCGGCGTTGACGATGAGCCGGCCGTTGCCGGGCACCGTGCGCACGAGGTGGTGGAACTGGCGCTGGATGGCGGCCACGTCGGGGAAGATATCCGCGTGGTCGTATTCCAGGTTGTTGAGGATGGCGATGCGCGGGCGGTAGTGGACGAACTTCGAACGCTTGTCGAAGAACGCCGAGTCGTACTCATCCGCCTCGATGACGAAGGGCTTGCCGCTGCCGCGACGGGCCGAGACATCGAAGTTGCCGGGCACGCCACCGATCAGGAAGCCCGGATCCATGCCGGCCTGGTCGAGCAGGTGCGCGAGCAGGCTGGTGGTCGTGGTCTTGCCGTGCGTACCGGCCACGGCGAGTACCTCGCGCCCACCGAGCAGGGTTTCGCCGAGCCACTGCGGGCCGGAGATGTAGCGCAGGCCTTCGTTGAGCATGTACTCCACGGCCGGGTTGCCGCGGGTCATGGCGTTGCCGACCACGACGAGGTCCGGCGCCGGCTGGAGGTGCTCAGCCGTATAGCCCTGCATCAGCTCGATGCCGAGGGCTTCGAGCTGGGTGCTCATGGGCGGGTAAACGTTGGCGTCGGAGCCTTCGACCTGCAGGCCGAGTTCGCGACCGAGCGCGGCCACGCCGCCCATGAAGGTACCGCCGATGCCGAGGATATGGACGCGCATGCTTACAGGCTCGCGGCCGGCGCGCGGGGCGCCGGCGTGTGCTGGGACGGGATCAGGCGCTGGCCGCGCTGGCGTCGTTCAGGGCCGCCTTGATGCGCGCCGTGACGTCGTCGAGGTCGCCGACGCCGTCGACGATCTTGAGCTTGCCGCGCTTGGCGTAGAACTCGGCGACCGGAGCGGTCTGGTCGGCGTAGATGCCCAGGCGCTTCTTGACCGTTTCCGGCTCGTCGTCCGGGCGGTGTTCGGCTTCGAAACGCACTTCGCAACGGGCGACGATGGCATCGAACGGCACTTCGAGCTTGATGACCACATCGAGCGGCTGGCCGATCTTGGCGAGCACGCTATCCAGCGCGTCGGCCTGGGCCAGGTTGCGCGGGTAGCCATCGAGGATGAAGCCGGGCTTGGCGTCGGCCTGGGCCAGGCGGTGCTCGATGATGCCGAGCATGATGTCGTCCGGCAGCAGGTGGCCGGCATCCATCAGGGCCTTGGCCTTCTTGCCGAGCTCGGTCCCTTCCTTGATCTCGCCACGGAGCAGGTCGCCCGTCGAGATGTGCGGGATACCGTAGTCCTGCTTGAGGCGGGCCGCCTGGGTGCCCTTACCCGAACCGGGGGCGCCGAAAAGCACGAATCGCATTGATGCTCCAGTTTACCGGGCTGGCCGGGCTAACCCCGCCGCCGGGCACAATAAAATGGCTCTCACGGTAACGGCAGGGGCGCCACCCCGTCAAACGGCTGTTACATGGGCGTGGCAGTGCGCCGCAGGGGCCGCCTTCAAGCCACGGCCACGCCGGACGGGTTACCGTAGGGGCCTCGACCGCACCAGAAGGAACCGCAGCATGGCCGCCGGCAAGCTCCTCTACGCCCAGTCGGGCGGTGTCTCCGCCGTCATCAACGCCACCGCCGCCGGGGTCATCGAGACCGCCCGCGACAAGGGCATCCCGGTATACGCCGCCCGCAACGGCATCCTCGGCGCCCTCCGCGAGGAGCTGATCGACACCACCAAGGAAGCCAAGGCGAACATCGCCGGGCTGAAGCACACCCCGGGTGGCGCCTTTGGTTCGTGCCGCTACAAGCTGAAGTCGCTCGAGGAGAACCGGGCCGAGTACGAGCGGCTGATCGCGGTGTTCAAGGCGCACGATATCCGCACCTTCCTCTACAACGGTGGCAACGATTCGGCCGATACGGCCAACAAGGTCTCGAAGATCGGCCACGCGCTGGGCTACGAGGTGAACTGCATCGGCGTGCCCAAGACGATCGATAACGACCTGGTCGTCACCGACAACTGCCCGGGTTTCGGCTCGGTGGCGAAGTACACGGCGATCGCCGTGCGCGAGGCGAGCCTCGATGTCGCGTCCATGATGGATACCTCGACCAAGGTGTTCATCATCGAGGTGATGGGCCGCCACGCCGGGTGGATCGCCGCGGCCGCAGGCCTCGCCGGCAGCAAGGCGGGCGATCCGCCGCAGATCATCCTGTTCCCCGAGAACGTCTTCGACCCGGCGGCGTTCCTGGCCAAGGTCAAGGCCACGGTGGAGAAGGTGGGCTACTGCACCGTCGTGGTTTCCGAGGGCGTGAAGGGTTCCGATGGCAAGTTCCTCGCCGAGTCTGCTGAAACCGGCGCGCGCGATGCCTTCGGCCATGCCCAGCTGGGCGGTGCCGCCCCGGTGCTCGCCGCGCTGGTGAAAGAGAAGCTCGGCTACAAATATCACTGGGCCCTGCCCGATTACCTGCAGCGCTCCGCGCGGCATATCGCGGCGAAGGTGGATGTGGAGCAGGCCTATGCCGTGGGCAAGAAGGCCGTGGAGTACGCTGCCGATGGGCTCAACGCGGTGATGCCGGTGATCGTGCGCACCTCCGACGAACCCTATAAGTGGAAGATCGAAGCGGCGCCGCTGGACAAGATCGCCAACCAGGAAAAGAAGATGCCGAAGAACTTCATCTCGAAAGATGGGTTCGGCATCACGGCGGCCGCGCGGCGTTACCTCGCCCCGCTGATCCTCGGCGAAGCCCCGCCGCCGTATGGCGAGGATGGCCTGCCGCAATACGTCACGCTGAAGAACACCGCCGTGCCGAAGAAACTGAAAAAATTCGTCCCAGCCTAACCAACGCCCCCGCCGTTGTAGGAGCCCACCCTGTGGGCGACATCTTTCGCGACAACGCCACAGGCCCTGTGGCTCTTTCGCGAACGGCGTCGCCCACAGGGTGGGCTCCTACGTGGGCGGCAGGCTCCCTATCAATCGAATGTCGTGGACGAAGGCGGCATACGCTTCGTCGCGGTCTTCCTGCGCGGGCAGGCGTAGCAGATACGAGGGGTGCACGGTCGCCATGGCTTTACGCCCATCGGCCAGGGTGAACCATTGGCCGCGCTGCTCCATGAGGCGGAACGCGCTGCCGAAGATCGCCTGCGCCGCCATGGCGCCGAGGCACACCAGCGCGTCCGGCTGGATCCGGTCGATTTCCGCCGCGAGCCACGGCCGGCACGCGGCCTGCTCTTCCGCATTGGCACGCTTATGCAAGCGGCGCTTACCGCGCGGTTCGAACTTGAAGTGTTTGACGGTGTTGGTGACATACAGCGCGGCGCGGGGCACGCCGGCATCCGCGAGCGCCTGGTCGAACAACTTCCCGGCGGGTCCGATGAAGGGCTTCCCGGCGAGGTCTTCCTGATCGCCCGGCTGTTCGCCGATCACCACGATGCGCGCGTCGTCGGGGCCTTCGCCGAAGACCGTCTGCGTGGCGGGTCGCCACAGTTCGCAGGCTCGGCAATCCTTCGCCTGCTGGCGTAACTCGGCGAGGCTGCCTGCGGGCACGGCCGTCCCGGCCTTCTGCCATGGCGCGAACTTCTTCTTCGGCACCGTCGCATCGCGCGCCACCATCGCCTGCATGCGCGGCAGCGCATCGCGGACCAGTTCGGGAATCAGCGAGGCCTCCGGCAAATTCTTCCAGTATTTCACCGGCATCTCGCGCTTCATCGCGTCGACCTTCAGGCGCGCCGGGTTGAAGATGCTGCTGTAGTACGTGCGCCATAGGTCTTCGAGGGCATCGCCGCTCGGTGCATCGGCACGGCTCGCCCCCGCGCCGAAGGACAGCTTTTCGCCATCCCAGTGCGCGGTGCGCGACGGCGTGAGCAGCGACCAGCGCATGCCGGTGAAGCGACGCACGAAGAACGGTGCCACGCGGGTGACGATATCGTGCTCGGGCTCGAACCAGGCGACGTACACCGTGCCTTCGTCCACCGCCACCTCGCGGAAGCGCACGAAGGCCTTCATCTTGTGCATGTCGCGGTTCACCTGCTTTACGCAGGTGTGGGCCCAGCTCACATCGTCGTCGGTCGCGATGGCCAGCAAGCCCTTTTCGCCGTGGGCCAGCCGCCACAGCATGCGATAGAGCACCGCGTGTCGGCGCGGATCGCTATGCGCCAGCACGGTGTTCGCCAGGTTGAGGAAATCGCGGGGCACGTTGGGCGGTGTGCCTTCGCGCGGCGGCGGTATCGCATCGTCGCCACCGAACAAGCCGCCGCCCCACTCGACGTCGATGGGCTCCACGCCAGCCAACAACAGCGCACGTGCCTTGCCGCGCCACTCGCCCAGGTCGGACGGATCATCCAGCGAAACGCGCAGCATCAGCCGAACAGATCAGGCTGCGTAGGCATCGGCTCGCGCAGGTCGCGATGCAAGGCCGTGCTTTCGTGGTCGCCGCGCGGGCGGTGGTCCACGGTCTCGACGAAGGGCGCGACCTTCTTCACCGGCACGCGCAGGCGGATGAGATCGTCATAGCGGATGCGGCGATGGCCGCGCATGGCGATCATCTTGTCCACGGTCTTTACGCCGAGGCCCGGCACGCGCAGGAGCATGTCGCGCGAGGCCTTGTTCACGTCCACCGGGAACTGCTCGCGGTGGCGCAGCGCCCAGGCCAGCTTCGGATCCACCTCGAGCGAGAGCATGCCGTCGTCACCCGGCGGCGCGATTTCATCGGCGCGGAAGCCGTAGAAACGCATCAGCCAGTCGGCCTGGTAGAGGCGGTGCTCGCGCACCAGCGGCGGCGGCTTCAGCGGCAGGATCTTCGAGGCATCCGGGATCGGGCTGAAAGCGGAGTAGTAGACGCGGCGCAGGCGGTAGTTCGTATAGAGGTTGGTGCTGGCGGTGAGCACATCGCGATCGCTCGCGGCGTCGGCACCGACGATCATCTGGGTGCTCTGCCCCGCCGGCGCGAACTTCGGCGCCTTCTTCTCGGCCTTTGCCTCGTCGATCGACAGGCGCAGGCGGCCCATGGCGCTGCGGATATCGCCGAGATGCTTCTCCGGCGCCAGTGTTTTCAGGCCGCCTTCGGTGGGCATTTCCACGTTGATGCTGAGGCGGTCTGCCCAGCGGCCCGCCGCATCGATTAGCTCGGGTGAGGCGTCGGGGATCGTCTTCAGGTGGATGTAGCCGCCGAACTTGTGGTCGACGCGTAGCGAACGCGCCACGCGGACCAGCTGTTCCATGGTGTAGTCGGGTGACTGGATGATGCCCGACGAAAGAAACAGGCCCTCGATGTAATTGCGCCGGTAGAACTCAAGCGTGAGGTTCACCACCTCTTCCGCGGTGAAGCGGGCGCGCGGCACGTTGCTGCTGCGCCGATTCACGCAGTACGCGCAGTCATACACGCAGAAGTTGGTGAGCAGGATCTTCAGCAGCGAAATGCAACGCCCATCCGGCGCATACGCATGGCAGATACCCATGCCTTCGGTGGAGCCAATGCCCCCGGTACCGAGCGAGTTACGACCCTTCCCGCCACTCGACGAGCACGAGGCATCGTACTTGGCGGCATCGGCCAGGATGGCGAGTTTCTCAGAGATCTTCATGGGGATGCCTATGGTGCCTCGTCCGCCCCCAAACCGCGTGAAGACCCGGGTGACGTATCATCGGGGGTCGATACCTGGAGCGCGCCATGGACCTGATTATTCGCCACGCCAATCTTCCCGACGGCCGCAAGGATGTCGATATCGGGATCGAAGCTGGGCGGTTCGCGGCGATCCAGCCGGCGCTGCCCGCGAAGGGCGTGGAGGAGATCGATGCGCAGGGGCGGCTGGTGGCGCCGCCGTTCGTCGATGCGCATTTCCATATGGATGCCACGCTTTCGCTGGGCCTGCCGCGGCTCAATGCCTCGGGCACCCTGCTTGAGGGCATTGCACTGTGGGGCGAGCTGAAGCCGGAGCTCACCCACGAAGCCCTCGTGAAGCGTGCCCTCGCCTATTGCGACATGGCCGTGGCGCAAGGCCTGCTCTCGATCCGCAGCCACGTGGATGTGTGCGATGACCGCCTGCTGGCGACGGAAGCGTTGCTGGAAGTGAAGCGTAAGGTCGCCCCGTACCTGCATCTGGAACTGGTGGCCTTTCCGCAGGATGGCCTGCTACGTTCGAAGACGGCGAAGGCGAACCTGGTTCGCGCACTGGACATGGGTGTCGACGTGGTCGGCGGCATCCCGCATTTCGAACGCACCATGGCCGACGGGGCCGAGTCGATCCGCTGGTTGTGCGAACTCGCTGCCGAGCGCGGCCTGCGCGTGGACATGCATTGCGATGAGTCCGACGACCCGTGGTCGCGGCACATCGAGACGCTGGCGGCGGAAACCGTGCGTACCGGCTTGCAGGGCCGTGTCACCGGTTCGCATCTCACGTCCATGCACTCCATGGATAACTACTACGTCTCGAAGCTGCTACCGCTGATCGCGGAAGCCGGCGTGCACGCCATCGCGAATCCGCTGATTAACATCACGCTGCAGGGCCGCCACGATACCTACCCGAAGCGCCGTGGCATGACCCGCGTGCCGGAGCTGCTCGCCGCCGGGGTCAACGTCGCCTTCGGCCACGATTGCGTGATGGACCCCTGGTACGGCATGGGCTCGGGCGACATGCTCGAGGTGGCGCACATGGGCTTGCACGTGGCGCAGATGACCTCGACCGCCGGTGTCGCACAGTGCTTCGATGCCGTAACGACCAACGCGGCGCGGGTGCTAGGCCTCGAAGGCTACGGAATCGCGCCGGGGCATCGTGCGGACTTCGTGCTGCTCCAGGCCGGCGACACCTACGAGGCGATTCGCCTGAAGGCCAACCGCCTGCTGGTCGTTCGCGGGGGCGCGATCCTCGCCCGCTCAGCTGAACGGCGCTCGGAGCTCTTCCTGCCGGAAAGCCCGGAAAATCTGACACTTGAGTTCCGGCCCGGATCGATTTACTGAACGCGGCGGTTCAATAGCTGTCGCGTCACTTAATTACTTTCGCGAGTCTTTCAAAAACACGTTCTTTCGTTCAGGTTCGCATTCCTAGGATGCGAATCGTCGGTCCCACCTGCGGATCGTCACCTGAGAGAAAGCCGTGATGAAAACCCTGCTGCGTACTGCCCTTGCTGCCCTGGCGCTTGCCGCCACCACGGCCGCCGTGGCGGCTCCGGACCATGACCACGACCGTGGCCACGACCGCGACCGCGACCACCACGGCTACGACAACCGTGGCCGCGGCGACTGGCACCACGACAACGGCTGGCACGGCCATCGCCCGCCGCCGCCCCCGCCGCGCTATTACGGCCACGGCTATTACCACGGCCCGTCGTACTACCACCGCCCGCCGCCCCCGCCGCCGCGTTACTACGGCCATTGGGAACGCGGCCACCGTTACTACGGCCGCAACGTGGTGGTGTACGACTACGGCAGCTACCGCCTGCGCCCGCCGCCGCGTGGCTACCACTGGGTCCGTGAGGACAACAGTTTCCTGCTTGTCGCCATCGCGACCGGCGTCATCTTCGACATCGCCACCCGCTAAATCCGGAGACACACCATGAAGATGCTTGGCAAACTCGCTTTCTGCCTCGTCGCTGCCGGCAGCATCGCTCCCGCGTTCGCCTGGGACCCGCCGCCCCCGCCGGGACACGACGACCACCATGACGACCGCGACCATCGCGACGATCACCGTGATGACCATCGCGACGATCATCACTATGACGCCCGCTATGACCATCACGATGACCGCGGCCCGCCCCCGGGCCACATGCGCCACGACTGGCAGCGCGGCCACCGTTACGACGGCCGCGTCGTTGTAGTCGATGATTGGCGCACCCGCCGCCTGCGCGAGCCGCCGCGTGGTTACCACTGGGTGCGCGATGACGATGACGGCCAGTTCCTGCTCGTCGCCGTCGCCACCGGCATCATCACCGACATCGTGCTCCAGCACTAAGGCACGTTTGGGGCAAGGACGCCCCCCGTAGGAGCCCACCCTGTGGGCGACATCTTTCGCCAAAACGCCGCAGGCCCTGTGGCTCTTCCGCGAACGGCGTCGCCCACAGGGTGGGCTCCTACGCGAACGGCGTCGCCCACAGGGTGGGCTCCTACCGTTTATGGGCGGTGCCTTGCGCAGCGCACAACATGTTTCCGCGCCTCCCCTGCCTATACTCGGGGTGAGCCCTTCATGGGCTCCCACAATTCGGGGAGGCTTCGATGCTGCAACAGTACGGTTTATGGATCGCGCTGGGATGTGCGGTCGTTGCGATTCTGTACGGCGCGTTTTCGGTCAGCTGGGTCCTGGCACGTTCGCCAGGCAATTCCCGCATGCAAGAAATCGCTGCCGCCATCCAGGAAGGCGCACGTGCCTACCTCAACCGCCAGTACGCGACCATCGGTGTCGTCGGCATCGTCCTCTTCCTTCTTATAGGCATATGCCTCGATTGGGGTACGGCCATCGGCTTCGCGCTGGGGGCGCTGCTCTCGGGAGCGGCCGGCTACATCGGCATGAACGTATCGGTTCGTGCCAACGTGCGTACCGCCGAGGCCGCCAGGAGCGGCCTTTCTTCTGCCCTCGCGGTAGCGTTCCGCGGCGGAGCAGTCACCGGCATGCTCGTCGTAGGCCTTGGCCTGCTCGGCGTGGCGGGCTACTACGGCGTGCTCACCCACCTGGGCTATGAACGCGGCCATGTCCTGCACGCACTCGTCGGCCTGGCGTTCGGTTCCTCGCTCATCTCGATCTTCGCCCGCCTCGGCGGCGGCATCTTCACCAAGGGTGCTGACGTCGGCGCCGACCTGGTCGGCAAGGTGGAAGCGGGCATCCCCGAGGACGATCCGCGCAACCCCGCGGTCATCGCCGATAACGTGGGCGACAACGTCGGCGACTGCGCCGGCATGGCCGCCGACCTCTTCGAAACCTACGCGGTCACGCTGATCGCCACGATGCTGCTGGGCGGCGTGCTCGCGACCGAGGTGGGGCCGAACGGCATCCTCTACCCGCTCGTGCTCGGCGGTGCCTCCATCGTCGCTTCGGTTATCGGCACGTTCTTCGTGAAAACCCGCGGCGGCAAGATCATGAATGCGCTGTACGCCGGCGTGTTCGTCTCGGCCCTGCTCGCGGCCATCGCGTTCTGGCCGATCACCGACCAGCTGATGGCGAACAGCGCCTTCGGCACGGGCCGGCTGTATGGCTGCGCCCTCATCGGCCTGGTGCTTACCGGCGCCATGGTGGTGATCACCGAGTACTACACGGCCACCGAATACAAACCGGTACGCCATGTAGCGCAGGCGTCGACCACCGGCCACGCCACCAACATCATCGCGGGGCTGGGCGTGTCGATGAAATCGACGGCGCTGCCGGTGCTGGCGGTGTGCGCGGCGATCTGGGGCTCGTTTGCGCTCGCCGGCCTGTACGGCATCGCGATCAGCGCCACGGCCATGCTCAGCATGACCGGCATGGTGGTGGCCCTCGACGCCTACGGCCCGGTGACCGATAACGCCGGCGGCATCGCCGAGATGGCCGAACTCCCGGCCGAGGTCCGCGGCGTCACCGATCCGCTGGATGCGGTGGGCAACACCACCAAGGCCGTGACCAAGGGCTATGCCATCGGCTCGGCCGGCCTCGCGGCGCTCGTGCTGTTCGCCGACTACACGCACAACCTCAGCGTCCACTTCGGCGGTGCGGAGGTGCGCTTCGATCTTTCCAACCACTACGTGATCATCGGCCTGCTCATCGGCGGCCTGATCCCCTATCTCTTCGCCGCCATGGCGATGGAGGCGGTGGGCCGCGCAGCGGGCGCCGTCGTGGAAGAAGTCCGCCGCCAGTTCCGTGAGATCAAGGGCATCATGGAAGGGACCACGAAGCCGGATTACTCGCGCGCCGTGGACCTGCTCACCCGCTCGGCGATCCGCGAGATGCTGGTGCCGTCGCTGCTCCCTGTGCTCGTGCCGGTGGTCGTCATCTTCGGCTTCAAATGGCTCGGCGGCCCCGAAGCCGGCGCGCAGGCGCTGGGCGGCGTGCTGATCGGCACCATCGTCACCGGCCTGTTCGTGGCCATTTCCATGACCACCGGCGGTGGCGCGTGGGATAACGCGAAGAAGTACATCGAGGATGGCCACTTCGGCGGCAAGGGTTCCGACGCGCACAAGGCCGCGGTCACCGGCGATACCGTGGGTGATCCGTACAAGGACACCGCCGGCCCTGCGGTGAATCCGCTGATCAAGATCATCAACATCGTGGCGTTGTTGTTGATCCCGTTGCTGTAAGCCGGCCCCGGTAGGAGCCCACCCTGTGGTCGACATCTTTCGCGATAACGCCGCAGGACCCTGTGGCTCTTCCGCGAACGGCGTCGCCCACAGGGTGGGCTCCTACCCGAACGGCGTCGCCCACAGGGTGGGCTCCTACCGGGGGAGCGCATAGGTAAGAGGTCATGGGCCGGAGGGTGGCCCCGCTGGGGTATGGTCCCGGGGAGCTTATTCGCCCCAAGGACACCCACCCATGCACAGACGCTGGATTGCGCTGGCCATCGCCCTTACCTTCAGTGGCATGACCCAGGCTAACGAACCGACCAAGACCCCCGCCGCCCCGGCCGCCCAGGCCGCTGGCGATGACGAAAACCTCTGGCTTGATGACATCGACGGCGCGAAGCCGCTCGCATGGGTGAAGGACGAAAACGCGAAGACGGTGGCGAAGTACGCCGAATCGCAGGAGTTCAAGACCCTGGACGCCCGCATCCTCGAGATGCTGGATTCCGATGCGAAGATCCCGATGGTCAACAAGATTGGGGATCACTTCTACAACCTGTGGCGCGACAAGGCGAACCCGAAGGGTCTCTGGCGCCGCACCACGCTGGCTGAGTACCGCAAGGACAAGCCCGCCTGGGAAACCGTGATCGATCTCGACGCCCTCTCCGCGGCCGAGAAGGAAAACTGGGTGTGGCACGGCGTCAGCTGCCTGAAGCCCGACGATCGCCTGTGCCTGGTCTCGCTGTCGCGCGGCGGCGCCGATGCCGACGTGATCCGCGAATTCGATCTGCAGACGAAGACGTTCGTCAAAGACGGCTTCAGCCTGCCGGAAGCCAAGAGCCAGGTCGCCTGGATCGATAAGGATCATCTCTTCGTCGCCACCGATTTCGGCGCCGGCTCGATGACCGATTCGAGCTACCCGCGCATCGTGAAGGAATGGAAGCGCGGCACGCCGCTCGCCTCCGCCACCACGGTGTACGAAGGCAAGAAGACCGACATGTCGATCTCCGCCTACCGCGACCTCACGCCCGGCTTCGAGCGCGAGTTCGTGCAGCGTGCGCTGGAGTTCTACAGCAGCGAAACCTTCGTCCGCGGCAAGGACGGCAAGCTCACCAAGATCGATGTCCCGAACGATGCCGAGACCGATGTCGAGCGCGAGTGGCTGCTGATCGAACCGCGCACCGACTGGAAGGTGGGCGGCACCACGTACCCCTCGGGTTCGCTGCTGGTCACGAAGTTTGACGACTACATGGCGGGCAAGCGCGACATCACCGTGCTGTTCGCACCGGATGCGCACACCTCGCTCGCCAGCCATTCGTGGACGAAGAACCACCTCATCCTGAATCTCATGCGCGACGTGGTGAGCCAGATCCAGGTGCTCACGCCCGCCGCGAACGGCCCGTGGAAGAGCGAATCGCTCGGCGGCGCACCGGCGCTTTCGACCATGGCCGCCAGTGGCATCGATGCCGATGAGGGCGATGACTACTTCCTCACTGTCTCTGGCTTCCTCCAGCCGACCACGCTGTACCACGGCGTGCTGGGCAAGGAAGGCCAGGAAGCGCTGAAGCACACGCCTACCTTCTTCGATGCCTCGAAGTTCGTGGTGACCCAGCACTTCGCCACCTCGAAGGATGGCACCAAGGTGCCGTACTTCGAGATCGCCCCGAAGGCCATGAAGGCCGATGGCAACAACCCCACCCTGGTCTACGGTTACGGCGGCTTCGAGATTTCGCTGCAGCCGGCGTACCTGGCAGGGCCGGGCCGCTCGTGGCTGGAGAAGGGCGGCGTCTACGTCATCGCCAATATCCGCGGCGGCGGCGAGTACGGCCCGCGCTGGCACCAGGCGGCGCTGAAGGCCAACCGCCCGCGCGCCTACGAGGATTTCGCGGCGGTCTCGCAGGACCTGATCGATCGCAAGATCACCACCCCGAAGCACATGGGCATGATGGGCGGCAGCAACGGCGGCCTGCTGGCCGGCAACATGCTGACCAAGTACCCCCAGCTCTACGGGGCGGTGGTGAGTCAGGTGGCCCTGCTGGACATGAAGCGCTACCCGCACATGTCGGCCGGCGCCTCGTGGATGGCTGAGTACGGCGACCCGGACAAGCCGGCGGAGTGGAAGTACATCCAGACCTTCTCCCCGTACCACAACCTGCACAAGGGCACCCACTACCCGGCCGTGCTGTTCACCACTTCCACCCGGGATGACCGCGTGGGCCCGGTGCACGCCCGCAAGATGGCCGCCCGCATGCAGGCCATGGGCTTCGATGCCAGCTTCTACGAGAACATCGAAGGCGGCCACGGCGCCGCGGCGGACAACAAGCAGGCCGCCTTCATGAGCGCCCTGGCCTATATCTACCTGTGGGACCACCTGAAATAAGGCCCCGAGGCCTACCCCGGTAGGAGCCCACCCTGTGGGCGACATCTTTCGCCCCACCGCCACAGGCCCTGTGGCGAGACCAAGGTAGGAGCCCACCCTGTGGGCGACATCTTTCGCCCCACCGCCACAGGCCCTGTGGCCTCACCGCGAAAGGCGTCGCCCACAGGGTGGGCTCCTACCGGTCCCTGAACGGCCTCGGGGGCGGGCCCGCACCCCCTCCCCCCGCGTTCTTGTATCCTTGTGGGCTGCTCCAATAACCCAACTGCATCAAGGAACGCCCATGGGCCTGCACCTCGTCCCCGCCGGCAAGAATGTGCCGGACGAAATCAACGTCATCATCGAAATCCCCAAGGACGCCGAGCCGGTCAAGTACGAAGTGGACAAGGACAGCGGCGCGATCTTCGTCGACCGCATCCTCTCCACCCCGATGCGCTACCCGTGCAACTACGGCTACGTGCCGGGCACCCTGGGTGGCGACGGCGATCCGCTCGACGCCCTGGTGATCCTGCCCCTGTCGCTGGTGCCGGGCTCGGTCATCCGCTGCCACCCGGTCGGCATGCTCAAGATGTCGGACGAAGCCGGCGCCGATGAGAAGCTGGTCGTGGTCCCGGTCGAGAAGGTGTTCGCTGGCTACGGCCACATCCGCGATATCAAGCAGGTGTCGGGCCACTGGCTCGAGCGCATCGGCCACTTCTTCGAGCACTACAAGGATCTCGAGAAGGGCAAGTGGGTCAAGGTCGATGGCTGGGTCGGCGCCGACGAGGCGAAGTCTGAAATCATCGCCGGCATCGAGCGCTACAAGGCCTCGAAGTAAGACAGCCGCTGGTCGATACGACAGGTCGGTCAATACGACGGACCCGCTGCTGTAGGAGCTCACCCTGTGAGCGACGCCGTTCGCGAAAGAGCCACAGGGTCTTTGGCGGTGAGGCGAAAGATGTCGCCCACAGGGTGGGCTCCTACACGACGCCGTTCGCGGAAGAGCCGCGGGGTTTTTAGCGGTGAGGCGAAAGATATCGCCAGCGTCAGGAAGCCCGCCTTTTGGCGGGCTTTTTTTTAGCCGCGGCCCAGCAGGGTGCGCAGGTCGATGATGGCGGCGTTGGCGCGCGAGATGTAGTTCGCCATCACCAGCGAGTGGTTGGCGAAGAAGCCGAACGGCGATCCGTTGAGCACCACGGGGCTGCCCAGCGACTTCTGCGACTCTTCGAGCTCGCGGATCACCTGCTGCAAGCTCGCGTCCGCGTTCTTGCTGCGCAGGATCGGGCCGAAATCCTGGCGGATCGCCTTGAGCTGTTCGAGCAGGGTCCACGTGTAACCGCGGGCCTCATAGAAGTTATCGTCGATCTTGTTCCAGGGCGTCTTGACGTACACCGCCTTCGACGGTGCCGCACTGCCGCTGACATCGGCATTTGGCGCCGCGTCGACCCGCAGCTGGCCCACGCTCGCGGATAGCCGCTGGGACAGTGAGCCCAGCCGCGCCGATACCGTCTGCAGGTAGTCAGCCAGGTTATCGGCACGCGCGTAGAAGTGGGCGTTGCCATCTTCCGTATCGCTTAGCCGCCCCAGGTAATCGCCCAGGTCGTCCACGGCCTTGGCGTACTGGGATTCCGAGCTTGGGAACAGCCAGC
This sequence comes from Luteibacter aegosomaticola, assembly GCF_023078475.1. Lineage (NCBI taxonomy): Bacteria > Pseudomonadati > Pseudomonadota > Gammaproteobacteria > Lysobacterales > Rhodanobacteraceae > Luteibacter > Luteibacter aegosomaticola. The sequence goes on from NZ_CP095741.1 coordinate 4,395,264, forward strand.
GATCATTCGGGCTATTGAGCAGCGGATCCGCCTCGCCCAGCGCCTTGTCTTCCACCGACTGCGTCTGCGAGCGGCTGAAATCGTTGCGCAGGGCACGGGCGAGGTCGCGCGAGGCCGTGAGCGAACCGAACTCCCAATTGGGGAGGTTATCCATGAAGGCGCCCGGCGGCAGCCTGTCGTTGCTGAGGTAGCCGCCGCGCTTGTCCATCAGGGTATCGACCGAGCGGATCAGCGTGTAGGTGGTGACCGCGCCGGTGCTCATCGGGCGGCCAATCTCCTTCATATGCGCGGTGGTGACCTGGACCGGATCGAACTGCTCCGGCTCCTTGTCCCACCACCACATGAAGAACAGCACCAGCAATACCAGCAGCGCGATCGGCAGGGCGATCGCCAGGCTGAGCGGGCGGCGGCGCCTGCGCGGCGCGGGCGACGGGGCGGCGGTCGCGTTCATGATGATCCTTCTCCGTAGCGAGCGATGCCCCAAGCTTACCTAATCAATGCTTCGAGGGTGCCGCGGGCTCGCCCTTCTTGCCCAGGTTTTCCAGCAGCGTGGCCATGTCCTCGGCGTGCTCTTCTTCCTGCGCCAGGATGTCTTCCATGATCCGCCGCGTGGTCGGATCGTCATCGCCGATGTACGAAACGATCTCGCGGTAGCTATCGATCGCGATGCGTTCGGCGACGAGGTCTTCCTTGATCATGTCGACCAGGTCCACGCCTTCGACGTAATCCGCGTGGCTGCGGGAAAGCAGGCCTTCCGGGTTGAAATTGGGGGTGCCGTCGAGCTGGGTGATGCGCTCGGCGATGCGATCGGCGTGCTCCTGTTCCTGCGTAGCGTGCTCCAGGAATTCGGCCTTCACGCTTTGCGAATGAATGCCCGGTGCCATGTAGTAGTGATACTTGTAGCGGAGCACGCAGACGATCTCGGTGGCGAGCGCTTCGTTGAGCAGTTTGATCACCGTTTCGCGGTCCGCGCGGTAGCCGGCGGTGACGGCTCCGTTGTCGATGTGCTGGCGGGCACGCTTACGGATGTTCTCAATATCGCTCACAAAGGGTTTTGCGCTGGCCATGGCCTGTGCTCCATACGGGAGTTGGGTTAGGCGGTCGACGGTAGGGCCGGCGTTGAAAAAACCGGGTGAAGATAACGGCGCGGCACCGGTGAACCCACCACCAAGGACGCTGTAGGAGCCCACCCTGTGGGCGACGCCGTTCGCGAAAGAGCCACAGGGCCCGCAGCGGTGAGGCGAAAGATGTCGCCCACAGGGTGGGCTCCTACGTGCGATCCGGCGTAGCCGGCCAGATCGCAGCGCAGCCGGCCGGATCGCGGCGTAGCCGGCCAGATCGCAGCGCAGCCGACCAGATCGCCGGGCGGCGCTGCCGGTCAGGCCTTGCCGTAAACCTCCCCACCTTGTTCGCGGAATTCCAGCGCCTTCGCATCCATCCCGGCGGCGTAATCGCGAACATCCTGGGTGATCTTCATCGAGCAGAACTTCGGCCCGCACATGGAACAGAAATGCGCGCTCTTGTGCGCGTCTTTCGGCATCGTCTCATCGTGCATGGCACGGGCTTTTTCCGGATCGAGTCCGAGGTTGAACTGATCCTCCCAGCGGAATTCAAAACGCGCCTTCGACAAGGCGTTATCGCGACGCTGCGCACCCGGGTGGCCCTTGGCCAGGTCGGCCGCGTGCGCGGCGATCTTGTAGGCGATCATGCCGTCGCGCACGTCCTGGCGATCGGGCAGGCCCAGGTGTTCCTTGGGCGTCACGTAGCAAAGCATCGCCGTGCCGAACCAGCCGATCATTGCCGCGCCGATGGCGCTGGTGATGTGGTCGTAGCCGGGCGCGATATCCGTGGTGAGCGGCCCCAGCGTGTAGAACGGTGCCTCGTGGCACACGGCCAGCTGGCGGTCCATGTTCTCGCGGATGAGATGCATCGGCACGTGGCCCGGCCCTTCCACCATGCACTGCACATCGTGCTTCCACGCCACCTTGGTGAGCTCGCCGAGCGTATCGAGTTCACCGAACTGCGCGGCATCGTTCGCGTCGGCGATGGAGCCCGGGCGCAGGCCGTCACCCAGGCTGAAGGCGACGTCGTACGCCTTCATGATCTCGCAGATCTCCTCGAAGTGCGTGTAGAGGAAATTCTCGCGGTGATGCGACAGGCACCACTTGGCCATGATCGAGCCGCCGCGCGAGACGATGCCGGTCACGCGGCCGGCGGTGAGCGGCACGTAACGCAGCAGCACGCCGGCGTGGATCGTGAAGTAATCCACGCCCTGCTCCGCCTGTTCGATCAACGTATCGCGGAACACGTCCCACGTGAGCTCTTCGGCGACGCCACCGACCTTTTCCAGCGCCTGGTAGATCGGCACGGTACCGACGGGCACCGGCGAGTTACGCAGGATCCACTCGCGCGTCTCGTGGATATGTTTGCCGGTGGAGAGATCCATGATGGTGTCCGCGCCCCAGCGCGTAGCCCACACCAGCTTCTCCACCTCCTCGGCGATACCCGAGCTCACCGCGCTGTTGCCGATGTTCGCGTTCACCTTGGTGAGGAAGTGCCGGCCAATGATCATTGGCTCGGCTTCGGGGTGGTTGATGTTCGACGGGATGATCGCGCGGCCGCGGGCCACCTCATCGCGGATGAAGGTAGGGGCGAGGTTCTCGCGCAGGGCGATGAACTCCATTTCCGGCGTGACGATGCCCCGGCGGGCGTAATGCATCTGGGTGACGTTGGCCCCGCGCATGGCCCGCAGCGGGGTCCGAGGGGCCGGGAAGCGGATGGCGTCGAGGCGGGCGTCGTCGGCGCGGGCGCGGCCGAACGCGGAGGACAGCCCATCCAGCCGGACCACGTCGCCGCGGGCGGCGATCCACGGGGCACGCAGCGGCGGCAGGCCGGCGGCCAGGTCCACGGCATGCGCCGGGTCGGTATACGGGCCCGAGGTGTCGTAAACCACCAGCGGCGGGTTCTCTTCGCCACCGAACAGCGTGGGGGTCTGGGCCTGGACGATCTCGCGCATGGGCACGCGGATATCCGGCCGGCTACCGGCCACATGGATCTTGCGTGAGCCAGGCAGGGGCGTGGTGACGGCAGCGGAAAGCTCGCGGGCGGCGCGGGCGAGTTCGGGGGAGATGGCGTTCATCGGCTTCTCGGCTCTGAGGGAGGGAGAAGCGGACGCACCGCCACGGGCGGCCGGGCGCGCAACAAGGCGCACGGCTCCCGTGGACAAAGCTTCCTACGCCGGTACTGACCGGATCAGGTTCAAAGGGACTCTCTCAGCCTGCGCAACGCGCCGGCACCCCCGCTTCGGGGCCGATTCAAGCACGAAGCGGGGCGGAACGCGAGTGCGGCTCAGCCGCGGGGCGCGTAGGCCCGCATGAACATCTCGACCGCGGCGAGCGCGTTGGTCTTCACTTCCTCGGCGAACTGCACGGCGCAGTCCTCGCAGCCGAACAGGCGGCGGATGAGGAGATCGCCCTTGAGCAGGGCCAGGAACTGGGTGGTGGCGCGGCTGATGTCGCTGACCTCGAGCTGGCCGCGTTCCACGGCATCGCTCACCAGGCGGCTCATCAGCTTGTGCATGCGCACCGGGCCCTCTTCCCACACCAGACGGCCAAAGCGGGGATTACCGCCGGCCTGGCAGTCGGAAAGGATGGCGCGGAACGTGCCGACGGACTCGATGTTCGTTTCCATCTGCGCATAGCGGCTGGCGATGTTATCCAGCGTGGCGCGGATATCGGCGCCAGGGCTGAAATCGAACAGGTCGTCCGGCAGGCGCTCCTGCACGTGGGCGCGGATCACCTCGCGGAAGAGGTTGTCCTTGTCGCCGAAATGGCTGTAGACGGTGAGCTTGGACACACCGGCCGAAGCCGCGACGGCATCCATGCTGGTGCCGGCGAAACCGCCCTGGGTGAAGAGCGCCTTGGCGGCATCGAGGATGGCCGCGCGCTTCTCCATGTCCTTCGGACGCCCCGGGCCCTGGGTCTTCATTTTCGGGCTGGCGTTCATGGCTGCACCTTCACAAACAAAAATTATGACTTTATTATACGCAGCGGTTTAGTTATTTCCAGCGGGCTGTGCATCTTTTTCACACGATAGCAAGCTGGAACACGAGCGGAGCCGCCGTCCTACCTTAGAATAGGTGGGGCCGCCCGCGTGCGGCTTCCATGGTTGCCAGGATTCCCGCCTACCGGCCGTTCAGCCGGCGTGGGGCCTGCCCGGGGGTGACTTCCGTCAGCCCCGCCCGGTGACTTCCGGCACTTAGCCGGGGCGCAGCGGGACCGCAGCCTTTGCCTATCGGGGAAAACGGCCCATAACCGCTTCTCCATCCGACTCTTTTCAGCTTTTCGTACGGGATTGAACACCATGGCGATGAATTTCGAGCAGGCCCGCCAGAACATGGTCGAGAACCAGGTTCGCCCCTGGGAAGTGCTTGAGTACTCCGTACTCGAGACCCTCAAGACCATCCGCCGCGAAGATTTCGTGGCTCCGGCCCACCGCAATGTCGCCTTTGCCGACCTGAACCTGCCGCTGGGCCATGACGAAGTCATGATGAAGCCGGTGATCGAGGGCCGCCTGCTCCAGGCCGTGGCGCTGAACAAGACCGATGAGGTCCTGGAAATCGGCACCGGCTCGGGCTACCTCACCGCCTGCCTCGCCCACCTGGCCGGCAAGGTCACCAGCATCGACATGCACGCCGATTTCGTCGACGCCGCACGCCAGCGCCTCGCGGCCGCCGGCGTCAGCAATGCCACGCTCGCCGTGGGCGAAGCCGTCAACGGCTACACGCCGGCTGGCGTTTTCGACGTCGTCGTTGTCACGGGCGCGGTGCACGCTGTACCCGAGAAGTTCGTCCGCTGGCTCAAGCCGGGTGGCCGTATGTTCGTGGTGCGCGGCGATTCGCCGGCGCAGACGGCGGTCCTGCTCACCCACGAGGGTGAAGGCCGCTACCGCGAGGAATCGTTGTTTGAAACGGACCTTCCCTACCTGGCGCATGCCGCGCCGGTGAAGCGCTTCGTGCTCTGAACCCTTTCAAAGCTTTCCCCATTACCCACGAGGCGAACCCATGCGCTTGAAGCTCCTTACCGTTGCGCTGGCACTGGCGGCGGCACCCTTCGCGAGCCATGCCGAAGACCTGCTTGACGCTTACCGCCAGGCCCGGGCTAACGACCCGGTGCTGTCGCAGGCCGATTCCACCCGCCTCGCCACCGGTGAGGGCGTGACCCAGGCCCGTGCGCTGCTGCTGCCCCAGGTCAGCGCACAGCTGAGCCTCACCCAGACCGACCCGAACGGCCCTGTCCACGAGACGCTCTACGACAACAATAACAACCCCATCGGCGTCACTGGCGACGTCGGCCACAGCCGTACGCGCCAGCTCGGCGCGACGGTGAGCCAGAGCGTGGTGGACTTCAGCAAGTACGCGGACCTGAAGGCGGCACGCTCGTCGGCGGATTCGCAGAACGCTACCTACGAGGCGGCCCTGCAGCAGCTCTCCACCCGCGTGGCCACCGCCTACTTCCAGGTGCTGACCAACGACGACGCCCTCACCTTCCAGAAGGCCAACGAGCAGGCGCTCGCCCGCCAGCTGGAACAGGCACAGCAGCGTTTCGACGTGGGCCTGTCCGCGATCACCGACGTCCAGGACGCCAAGGCCCAGCACGATACGGCCGTGGCCCAGGTCATCACCGCGGAAAACACCCTCGCCGATTCGCGCGAAGCGCTGACGCAGATCACCGGCAAGCCGGCGGACAACCTGAAGAAGCTGCGCGAGCAGCTGCCGATGGATGCACCGTCGCCGAACGATGCGCAGGCATGGGTCTCGGAAGCCGTGAAGACCAACCCGACCATCATCGCCGCGCAGTACAACGTGGATTCCGCCGAGCACAGCATCTCGTCGGCCCGCGCGGGTCACCTGCCGACGATCGATGCCACGCTGGGTTACAGCAAGAGCACGGCCTGGAACCAGAACGTCGGCGCTGGCACCGGCACGACTGCCGCCGCTAACGGCCGCGGTTCCACCTCGGTGGGCCTCACGCTGAACGTGCCGATCTTCTCCGGCGGTGCCACGCAGTCGCGCGTTCGCCAGAGCATCTACCAGCGCGACTCGGCCCAGGATTCGCTGGAATCCACCCGCCGCCAGGTCGTGCGCGATACGCTGAACTACTACCGCTCGGTCGTCGCCGGCATCAGCAAGGTGGAAGCGACCAAGGCCGCCGTGGAGTCCGCGGAAAGCGCACGCGATGCAACGCAGGCCGGTTTCGAAGTCGGTACCCGCACCATCGTCGACGTGCTGATCGCCCAGCAGAACCTCACCTCGGCACTCAGCGATTACTCGCAGGCCCGCCACCAGTTCGTGCTCGACAAGCTGCTGCTGAAGCAGACCGCCGGCACGGTGGACGTGAAGGATCTCGAAGCGGTGAACTCGCTGCTGCAGTAACCCCCGCAGCCGCAGTGGCAGTTGCAATAAAAAAACGGCCCCTCTTGGGGCCGTTTTTTTTGTTCCCGCGTCGCACTCGGTGATCGGTTCATTCGCTGAAGCGAATGCATGTCTTAAGCGACGTTCGCCGCCTCGTCCTTGTTAGATTGAGGAAGCCGCAGGTGGGCAAGCCCTGGGGGCCGCCAGTCGCGGACCTGCGGACCGGGCCGTAGGCGCCGCTTTCGCGATAATCGAAGCGTTCGGCGGCCCTCCGCTCATGTCGGCCCCCAGGGCTTGCCCACCCGCGCACCCAGCGATGAGGTTCATGGCGGGAGAGCCTGCGACTTGGAGCTATGTACATGTAGCAACGCTCACGCGGCTGGGAGTCACGCGCAGGACGGCGCACACGGCGGACTCCTACAGAATGCGGCGTTTCGGTGTACTGGCTTGCGCAACACGCAACGAGACGTGTGGACTCGGGGACGGTCAGGGCCTTGCGGCCGACATGAGCGGAGGGCCGCGTGACGTCACGGTGTCCGCGAAAGAGGTGCATACGGCCCGGTCCGAAGGTCCGCGACTGGCGGCCGCAAGGCCCTGACCGCCCCCGACCCCAACAAACCCCCAGCCTAAGGCGGCGCTAGCCGCTCAAAACACGCATTCGCACCAGCGAATGAACCGATCACGAGGCGCGACGCCATGCGACGGTTCATTCCTGAAGCAAGGTATCCACGAGCTTCATCACCTTACCAACCGAGCCGCGTTCGCTTTCGAATACCCGGCGGGCCGCCTGGCCCATCTCCGCGCGCCGCGGTTCATCGCGCAGCAGCGCCAGCACCTCGGTACCGAGTTCGGAGCCATCCTGCACACGCTGCCCACCATGCTCATCGAGCAGCGCCTGGGTGATCTCTTCGAAGTTGTAGGTATACGGCCCCACCAGCACCGGCTTGCTGAGCGCCGCCGGCTCGAGCACGTTGTGGCCGCCGATCGATACCAGGCTGCCGCCGACAAACGCGACGTCGGACGCGGCGAAGAAGCGCAGCAACTCGCCCATGGAGTCGATGACGAAGCATTGCGTGGCCTGGCCGGGCACCTTGTCAGCGCTGCGCGTCGCCACGTTGAAGCCCAGGCTGCGCACGGAGGCTTCGACCGCCTTGAAGCGCTCCGGATGGCGGGGAGCAATCAGCAGCAAGGCATCGGGCAGGCGGCGCATCACCTCGGTGTGCGCTTCGAACACGCACATTTCCTCGCCTTCGTGCGTACTCGCCGCGATCCACACCGGGCGCCCCGCGCCCCACGCCTCGCGCATGGCCGTGCCGGCTTCGAGCGCCGCGCTGGGCACGGGCATGTCGAACTTGAGGTTGCCGCACACGGTGAGCTGGCTCGGCTCGGCACCGAGCAAACGGTAGCGCGCCGCATCGGTCCGCGACTGCGCGGCGATGTGGCTCACGCAACGCAGCGCGCGGCGCACCAGCGAGCTCATCCGCGCATAGCCCTTGAGCGACCGCTCGGAAAGGCGGGCGTTGGCGATGAGCAGCGGGATACCGTGGCGCCGGCACGCAAAATACAGGTTGGGCCAGATCTCGGTTTCGACGATCACCGCGAGCCGCGGCCGGGTGTTACGCAGGAAGCGCTTCACGGCGAACGGCAGGTCGTAGGGCAGGTAGACGCTGTGAACCGAATCGCCGAAGAGCTGGCGGACCCGCTCCGAGCCCGTCGGGGTCACGGTGGTCACCAGCATGGGTGCGCGCGGGTAGGCTTCCATCAACGCCTTGACCAGCGGCTCGGCGGCGTTCACCTCGCCGACGGAGACGGCATGGACCCAGAGGCAGCCGGCCAGCCGGGGTTCCCTGAAACTGCCGAAGCGCTCGCGCCAGCGCACGTGGTAATCCCCGTAACGCATGCCGCGCGCCATCAGGCGCACCATCACCAGCGGCGTGAACAGGTACATGGCCAGGTTGTAGAGCAGGCGCAGCAGCACGCTATACCCGTTGGTGGCGGTAGGCCGGGCAGTATAGCCGCCCCAGTCCGCTACAATGGCCGGCCATGCCCGGAATGCCCCGCCCCACCCTTACCCGTGCCCTCCTGATGCCCCGTAACTGGGCGGGATGGCTGGGCGTGGGCGTGATCTGGCTGATCGCCCACCTGCCCTTTCGCGCCTTGATGGGCCTGGGCCGGCTCACCGGCCGGCTGGCACTGCACCTGAACAAGGAGCGCCGGCGCATCGCGGCCACCAACATCGCCTTGTGCTTCCCGGAGCTCTCCGCGGAGGAACAGAAGGCCCTGGTCCGAGCCAACCTCTGCGACGTCGGCATGATGCTGGCCGAGTTCGCCCTGGGCTGGATGGGTTCGGACAAGGCCATCGCCAACGTCCCCGTCACGATCGACGGCCTCGAGCACCTGGAAGCCGCGCGCGCTTCGGGCCGCGGCGTATTGCTCGTCGGCGGACACTTCTCCCATCTCGAGTTGTGTGCTCGGCTGGTCTCTCAGCGCATCCGCATCGCCGGCATGTACCGGCGCATGGATTCGGACGTCTTCGAGTTCGCCGTGCTCCGTTCGCGCCTGCACTACGCGGCCGCCATGTTCGAGAAGGACGATATCCGCGGCACGGTGAAGTACCTGAAGGCGGGCGGCACGCTGTGGTACGCCCCCGATCAGGACATGCGCAGCAAGGACAACGTGTTCGCCCGGTTCTTCGGCGTACGCGCGGCGACCATCACGGCCACGCATCACCTCGCGCGCATGTCGAACGCGGTGGTCATTCCGTTCCATCACCGCCGCCTGCCGGACGATTCGGGTTACGTCATGCGCCTGGGTGCACCGATGGAAGACTTCCCCTCGGCGGATGCCGCAGCCGATACCGAACGCGTCAACGGCGAGATCGAAGCGATGGTTCGCGAGGCACCTGAGCAATACCTTTGGGTGCATAAGCGTTTCAAGACACGCCCGCCGGGTGAGCCAAAGATCTATTGATCCGTAGGAGCCCACCCTGTGGGCGACGCCTTTCGTACAAACGCCACAGGCCCTGTGATGCTTTCGCGAAAGATGTCGCCCACAGGGTGGGCTCCTACAAAAAAAGCGGCTCGGGCTTTCGTGGGGCTTTCCCGAAACTTTCTACGCGGCAACGGCCGCTAAATCGTTTCTTCTCACGAAAGTCAGGCGAAAAATTAACGGTGTAAAACGTCCGTCGTTCCCCCACGAGACGGACCCTCCCCATGCAGTCCCTGTTTCGCTTCGCGCGCTCGTTGCGCGGCCGCGCCGGTTGGCATAGCACCCGCTCGCACGCGCTCGGCGCCGTGCTGACGTATTGCGGCCGTTCGTTCAAGCGCTGGCGCGAACACGATGCATGGCTGGCCTTCCTGGAAACACCGGCCATGGCAGGTATTAGCGAAGTGGATGCCGTGCTGATCGAGCGCTACCAGCACCGTTACATCAGCAAAGCGTGGAGCACCGAGCAGCGTCTGCAGGCCGTCCGCGCGCATTACGATTTCGCCCTGTCTCGCTTTCCGCGCGAGCTGTTCCACATGCTTTACCGCGAGCGACAGGTGCTGGCCGGCAAGCTGCCGCTGCGCGACGGCAGCGAGCTGTCGCTGCTGTTGAAAGCGCCGATCCGCCGCGGGCGCGAGGGCGAACTCAGCATCTCGCTTACCGATGCCTCGGGCCTTCAGCTTTCGTACGCGCAGTTCTCGATCATCAACGGTGGCCGCACCATCGTCATCGGCTGCCTGCAGGGCGCCGCGAACAACGCAGGCCGCGAGGCCGTGCGCGAACTGACGAAGCAATGCCACGGCCTGCGCCCGAAGAACCTACTGCTCTCGATGGTGCGTTCGATCGCCAGCGCATATGGCATCGAAGAAGTACTGGGCGTGGGCAACGACCGCCACGTGTTCGGCGGCATCGCCAACAAGGTGAAGGCCGATTACGACGGCTTCTGGCTCGAGGCCGGCGGTGAACTGGGCGACTACGGCTTCTACCGCCTGCCGCCGCGCGAACCGGTGCGGCTTGAATCCGAGGTGGAGAGCAAGCGCCGCAGCGAATTCCGCCGCCGTGAAGCGCTGCGCCAGGAAGCCTGCGAGCTAATTGTCGTGCCGTTCGGCTTCCACCGGCCCGTGCTCGCCGCGGCGGCGTGAGATGCGCCGCTCGTAGAGCTTGGCGTACTTCAGGAACGCATAGAACGCGTGCACGCGGGCGGCGATGAAGCCGGCCCAGCCGCCACGCCAGTGCCCACGCCAGAAGTAGTAGCGGGCGAAAGCGACCATCGGATACGCCACCATGCGCAGGCGCAATGCCCGCGGTTCGCGCGTATGCCGGTCGCGCACCTGCAGCGATGAATAGCGGTTTGCCTTGTCGACCCGGCCTTCGATATCCCGTTCACCGTGGTGATCGATGATGGCATCGAGCCGGCGCACCGGCCCATCGACCACGACGCTCTCGTGTACCTCGTGCCCGCTCATGCGCGCACGCTCACGATCGAACAGGCGGACGTAATGGTTCAGCCGTGCCCGCGCCGGTTGCCAGCGCCAGAACACCCATTCGCGGCGTAGCAACTCGTAACCAGCCACCGACGGATCGACCAGCGCGGAACGGATCCGCTCGGCCGCTTCGGCTGGTACGGCCTCATCGGAATCCAGCAGCAATACCCAGCGATACCGCGCCAGGTCGATCGCCGCCTGCTTCTGCGCGCTGTAGCCAGCGAAAGGCTGTTCGTGGACGCGTGCACCCGCGCGCTCGGCGATCAGCCGGGTAGCATCGGTGGAACCGGAATCCAGCACCACGATGTCATCGGCGAACGCGACCGAGGCCAGGCACTCACCGAGGGTGTCGGCGTTATTGAAGGTGGTGACGACGACCGAGAGCCGCTCACCCGCCATGCCGTGGTTCCGCATCGGGCAGGTCGGCGAACAACGCCGCACACCACACGGCAAACAGCCAGGCGGCGAGCAGGCCCCACCACGCTGAGTAGAAGGCCATGTGGGTATTCAACGGAAAGAAGATCACGAACAACGCCACGGTCGGCGGGAACGCCCGGCGGCGCGCCTCGGCACCAGCGCGCCACCAGGTGCGCACGGCGAACACCGTAGCCGCGAGCCAGGCCAGCAAGCCGATCGTGCCGGTTTCAGTCGCCACCTCCAGCACCACCTGGTGGGCATGGCAGGCACCCTCGCCCTCCCCGCACTTCTCGATCGTGAGGAAGTGGTCGCCGGGAGCGGCATAGGTGGGATAGGCCACGCGGAACCCGCGCACGCCGACGCCATTCACCGGGTTGCCCTCGTACAGTCGCAGCGAGGTTTTCCAGATATCCAGGCGGCCGGTCAGCGCGGTATCCAGGCCCTGGGAGGTGCCATTCAAGGCCGGCAAGGTATGCGCGATGCGTTCGCGGAACCGCGGCGAAACCTGCCAGGCCAGCAGCCCGGCAGCGACCACGACCACGCCCGCGGCGGCGCAGGCGGCGACGAAACGCTTGAAGCTACCGGCTTCGCGCCACAGGAAGGCGAGGCCGACCAGCCCGTAGCAAATCCAGGACGCGCGCGAACCGGAGAGCAGCACGGGGCCGAGGGTGGCAAGGTAAGCGCCGACCAGCGCCCAACGACCCCAGCGCTCGCGCACGCTCCACAGCAGGAACGGGGCGCAGGCGGACAGCGCGGGACCCAGCTTCAGGTTATCGCTACCGAAGATGCCGGAGAGCCGCTCCGCGTTGGAGTGGCCGGCGAGCCCGATCCCGGTGAACGCCTGCACCCACGCATCCAGCACCCAGATAGCAACGACCGCGGCGGTTGCGATGTACAGCGCACGCACCTTGCCAGGCCGGCGCATGGCGAAGCAGGTGTACACGCCAAGCGGTGCAAAGCGCAGGATGCCGGCCAGCGTGCCCCAGCTCTTGCCGGGCGCGACGGCATCGACCGCCGAGATGAGGGCGGCGCCGGCATACGCCGCGAACAACCACAGGAACAGTTTCGCTCCCGGGTGATGGCGCAGGGCTTGCGGTTCGCGCACCAGCAACAGGATGGCGCCGACCAGGGCCAGGAACACGCCGAGCTCGGCGCTGCGCCCGAACGGCAACAACGCAGGCACCAGCCATACCGGCAACAGCGGTGAGCGCAGCCCGGCGCGCAGGGCTGCCTTGATGCCCGGGGTGCTCACGCGACGGGTACGCCTTCCACCACCTCGGCATACAGCGCGAGCGTCGCGGCCTGCATATCGACCAGGCGGTAGCTGCGCGGCGGCGGGATGGGCGGTGCGAAACGGAGCAGTTCCGCCGCGCGCTCCACCAGCCGCTCGCGATCGTTCAGCGGTACGCGGCCCGCGGGGTAGAGCTCGGCGAGCAGTTCGCCCACGCCGCCGTGGGCATAGCCCAGCACGGGCCGGCACATGGCCAGGGCTTCGACCACCGTGCGCCCGAACGACTCGGGCCGCTGCGATAGCTGCAGCACGAGGTTGGACATGGCGTAGACATCGCGGATATCGGAACGCGGCGGCGAAATGACCACCTTGGCCTCGAGCCCGCGCTCGCGGATAAGCGCACGCAGCTCGGCCACGTAGGCTTCGCGGCCCGGCTCGTCGGCCCCCATGAGCAGCAGGCGCGCATCGATGGCGCGGCTCTGCAGGTCGGCGATCAGCTCGATCGCGTCGGCGTGGCCCTTAAGGCGCGTACCGCGGCCAGGCAGGGTGAGCAGGGGCGCACCTTCCAGCTGCGGGTATTCCTCGAAGAACGCGCGCTGCCAGGAATCGTCCGGGCGGTAGCCGTAGGGGAAGGCCTCGGTATCGACGCCGCGCGGCACCACCGAGATGCGCGCGCTGGAAATATCGTCGGGGTAATGGCGCAGCACGTAATCACGCAGCGTCTGCGACACCACGATGACCCGTTCGCCACGCAGCAGGATGCTGCTGTAGTGCCCCGGGCTGTTGAGGCCGTGCACGGTGGTGACGAAATGCGGGCGCGGCTTCACCCGCTTCATGGCCCACCAGCCGACCCACGCCGGGAGGCGCGAACGGGCGTGGACGATATCGGGTTTCACCTGGCGCAGGATGCGCCGCAGCTTGCCCACGGTGAACAGCGTGCGCAGCGACTTGTGGCCGATGGCCAGGGTGATGTGCTCGCTACCCTCGGCTTCGAGCTGCGCCACGAGGCGGCCGCCGGCCGAGACCACGATGGAACGGTGGCCGGCCTCGACGAGGGCTTTGGCGATTTCGAGGGTCGAGCGCTCGGCACCGCCCGAATGAAGGGCGGGTACGAGTTGTACAACGGTCATCGTCCGGGCTGGGAAGACGGTGGCCATGGCGCGGTCCGGTTGTGAAGGATTGGCGGGCGATGCATGCAGCGAGCCCGCCCGGGCCGGTCAGTCTTTCAGTACGTAGGTGGCACCACAATACGAGCACTTGGAGGTGCCGCCCTCGTCTTCGATGGGCAGGTACACCTTGGGGTGCGAGTTCCACAGGAACATGCCCGGCATCGGGCACGACAGCGGAAGATCGTGGCGGGTCACTTCGTAGCGGTTTTCGGCATTCGCCGGGATGAGCGGCGCAGCCGCGGGATTCGGGTGCATGTGAAACTCCGGGCGATGCGTTGAAACCGGGGATAAACGCGATGGTAGCAAAAAGGGCCCGCTCGCGCGGGCCCTTTGGACACACAGGTAGGAGCCCACCCTGTGGGCGACATCTTTCGCGTCAAGGCCACAGGATCGGGTGGCCTGTCGCGAGAGGCGTCGCGCACAGGGTACGCTCCTACAAATAAGCCGCGGTGCGGCTTATTTTGCCGAGGCGTCGTGCGCTTCGGTGGTGATGTGGATCTTGATCTCGTCCGAGACGTTCGGGACGTAGGCGCCCACGCCGAAGTCGGAACGCTTGATCGTGGCGGTGGCGTCGAAGCCGACGGTCTGCACCTTCATCATCGGGTGCGGGCCGACCTTGTTCAGGGTGGCGTCGAGGGTGACCGGCTTGGTCACGCCGTGCACGGTCAGGTCACCGGTGACCTTCAGCTTGCCCTTGCCCGCGGCGGTGACCTTGGTGCTCTTGAAGGTCACGGTCGGGTACTTGGCGGCGTCGAGGAAGTCGGCCGACTTCAGGTGCTCGTCGAGCTTCGGCACGAAGGTGTCGAGGCCGGAGAGCGGCAGGGTCACTTCAACGGTCGACTTGGTCGGGGCGGCTTCGTCGTAAACGAGCGTGCCATCGACCTGGCCGAGGTTGGCGGTGGGGTTCGAGAAGCCGAAGTGGTTCCAGCTGAACAGGACCATGGTGTGGCCCGGGTCGAGCTTGTAGGTGACCGGGGCAGCGTTGGCGGCGCCAGCGGCGGCGAGCAGGCCCGCAAGGGCAACGTAACGGAGAGCGCGCATCGGTAAAACTCCTGCAGTGGGGTGGGTACTGCCAGTGGACAGCGGGACCACGAGGTCACCGCGGGAAAAGGTCAGAGGATCTGGGCGACTTCGTCGAAATCGAAACGCGGCAGGCGGCCGAACAGGTTGGTGTTGGCATCGCCGTAGCCGATGTTCACCAGGAAGTTCGACTTGATGTGCGTGCCGGCGAAGAACTCGGCATCCAGGCCAGCCTGGTCGTAGCCCGACATGGGACCGCAGTCGAGGCCGAGCGAGCGGGCCGCCATGATCAGGTAGGCACCCTGGAGCGAGCTGTTGCGGAAGCCGGTGGCCTCCACCAGCGCATCGTTGCCGACGAACCAGTCACGCGCCGGGGCGTGCGGGAACAGCTTCGGCAGGTGGTCGTAGAAGGCGAAGTCCGTGGCGACGATGGCCGTGACCGGGGCGCTCATGGTCTTGCCGGCATTGTTCTCGGAAAGGAACGGCTTCAGGCGGGCCTTGGCGTCCTGCGACTTGATGAACACCACGCGCATCGGCGAGGAGTTGGCCGACGTGGGGCCCATCTTCACCAGATCGTAGAGCTCCTTGAGCTGTGCATCGGTTACTTCCTTGTCCTGCCAGGCGTTGAAGGTGCGGGCGTGGCGGAACAACTGGTCAAGCGTTGCATCGGACAGCGGAGCGCTCATGGGATTCCTTGTACAGTGAACGGGCGCCGGTCGTGCCGGCATTCCAACAGTGTAAGGGGCACAGCCTGCCTCGTGGACCGGTCTGGCAGGAACGAACTGTGTCGAAATCGACAACAATCCGGCGTGAGGGGACCCCGTGAGTGCCACGGCCCTTCCTCCGGGTTCATGCTGGGTGATCACGGATGGCGCCGCCGGTAACCGCCGGCAGGCCCTCGCCCTGGCCGAAGCCTTGACCCCGTCCATACGGGAATTCTCAGTCGAACTGCGTGCACCGTGGGCCTGGTTCGCCCCACGGCTCCTTCCCGGCGGCCGCCTGGCGTTGTCACGGCGCCACGCCCGGCTCGAAGCCCCGTGGCCCGCGCTGGTGATCGGGTGCGGCCGTGCCGCGGCCTGGGCGACCCGCCAGGTACGTGACTGGTCCGGCGGCCGCACGCTCGCCGTGCAGATCCTCGACCCGCGCATCGCACCCGACCATTGGGATCTCGTGGTCGCGCCAAAGCACGACCAGTTGCATGGCGACAACGTGCTTACCCCGCTGGGCTCGCTCAATCCGATCGACGACACCTGGCTGGCCGACGCCCGTGATGCCTTCGCCCCCTTCGGCGACCTGCCCGGCCCCCGCGTCGGCCTGCTGCTGGGCGGTGCGCGGCATGGTGCGGCGTACGATGCGAGCGAACTGGCCGCCCTGCTCGAGGCCGTGAAGCGGCGGCAGGCGCGCGAAGGTGGCTCGGTGATGGCCGTGGCATCGCGGCGTACCCCAACCGCCGTGCTGCCCATGGTGCGCGCGGCGCTCCACGATGTGCCCGGTTTCCTGTGGGCACCGGGTGATGAGGATCCGAACCCCTACCCCGGCGTGCTCGGCTGGGCCGACCGGCTCGTGGTCACGCCGGATTCGGTGAACATGCTTTCCGAAGCCTGCGCCACGGGCCGGCCGGTACACACGCTGGTCGCCGCCCCGCTGCCGGCGAAGCTGGAACGCTTCCACGCCGAGCTCCGCTCCACCCGCCGCCTGCACGCGATCGACGCCGACACACCACCGACCCAACCGGTGCTGCGCGAAACCGAACGCATCGCCACGCAAGTCCGCCAACACCTGGGCGCGGGCCCCACATCGTAGGAGCCCACCCTGTGGGCGACATCTTTCGCCTCGACGCCACTGGCCCTGTGGCGCTATCGCGAACGGCGTCGCCCACAGGGTGGGCTCCTACCTACCGGTGTCGCGAAAGATGTCGCCCGCAGGGTGGGCTCCTACCGTGATCGGTCAGGCGTCGACGTAGCGGGCGGCGTCGCCGACCCAGCGGGCGATGAGCTGCTCGCAGCGTGCCGCATGGTCGCGCATCATCGCCTCGGCCACGCGCTGCACATCCGGCATGAGGTGCGCATCGCGCGTGAGGTCGGCGATGCGGAACTGCAACTGGCCGGTCTGCCGCGTGCCGAGCACTTCGCCCGGGCCGCGCAATTCCAGATCCTTCTCGGCAATGCGGAACCCATCGTTGGTTTCGCGCATCACCTGCAGGCGCTCCTTCGCCAGCCGCGATAGCGGCGTCTGGTACAGCAGCACGCAGGTCGACGCGATGGAGCCACGCCCCACGCGCCCACGCAACTGATGCAACTGGGCCAGGCCAAGCCGCTCGCTGTTCTCGATCACCATGAGGCTGGCGTTGGGCACATCCACGCCCACCTCGATCACGGTGGTCGCGACCAGCACGGCGATCTCGCCGGCCTTGAACGCATCCATCACCGCCTGCTTTTCCTTGGGCTTCATGCGCCCGTGGATCAGGCCGACGTTGAGGTCCGGCAAGCCAGCAGCGAGCTCCGCATGGGCCACTTCAGCCGCCTGCGCGTTCATCTGCTCGTTCTCTTCGATCAGTGTGCACACCCAGTACACCTGACGCCCTTCCATGCAGGCCCCATGGATGCGCTCCATAACGTCGTAGCGACGCTCGTTGGAAAGCGCCACGGTCTGTACCGGCGTGCGGCCCGGCGGCAATTCATCGATGGACGAGACATCGAGGTCCGCGTAGGCGCTCATCGCGAGCGTGCGCGGGATCGGCGTGGCGGTGAGCACGAGCTGGTGCGGAATAAGCTCACCACTGGCGCCCTTGTCGCGCAGAGCCAGTCGCTGGTGCACGCCAAAGCGGTGCTGCTCGTCGACGATAACCAGGCCGAGGTTCTGGAACACGACGCCTTCCTGCATCAAGGCGTGCGTGCCGACCACCACGTGCGCCGTGCCTTCCGCCGCGTGCGCAAGCGCGCTCTTGCGCGCCCTGCCCTGCACCTTGCCCGCCAGCCATTCCACGTGGAGGCCCAGTGGCTCGAGCCAGGCGCGGAAGTTGCGCAGGTGCTGCTCCGCGAGCAGTTCCGTCGGCGCGACGAGCGCGACCTGGAAACCGGCTTCCACCGCGGTCAGCGCGGCCAGCGCCGCCACCACCGTCTTACCGCTGCCGACATCGCCCTGGACGAGGCGGAGCATGGGGTGTGCGCGGGTCAGATCGCGCCCGACTTCAGCCGCCACGCGCGCCTGTGCTTTCGTCAGCGCGAAGGGCAGCGCTTCAAGCATGCGCTCACGCAACGTACCGGCACTCTTCAGCGCAGGCGCCTTGCGCTTCTTCACCGCCGCACGCATGCGCCGCAGCGTGAGGTGCTGGGTCAGCAATTCTTCGAATGCCAGGCGCTTCTGCGCCGGGTGGCCACCCTCTTCGAGCTGGCGAAGATCGACATCCGGCGGTGGGCGGTGCACGTAGAGCAACGCATCGCGCAGCGATGTGAGCCCGAGCGGACGGCCAACCTCTTCCGGTATCAGTTCCAGCCGGTCATCGCCGGGCAGGTGGTGCAGCGCCTTCGCGATCACACTGGCGAGGCGGCGCGGGCCAAGGCCTTCGGTGGTCGGGTAAACCGGCGTCAGGCGCTCGTCGACCACCACCGCGTCGTCGCTCTCGAGGCGCTGGTATTGCGGGTGCACCATCTCCAGGCCTTGCGGCCCCTGGCGCACCTCGCCGAAGCAGAGCAGGCGCGTGCCTTTCTGCAGCTGATCCACCTGCGATTTACGGAAGTGGAAGAAGCGCAGCAGCAATGCACGCCCGGATTCATCGCTGATGATGACCTTGAGCTGCGGGCGAAAACGAAACCCGCGCTCGACGAAATCCACGGTGCCTTCCACCTGCACGTGCGTACCGGGGCGCAACTCGCCGATGGGAACCACCGTGGTGCGGTCTTCGTAGCGTAGCGGCAGGTGGAACCAGAGGTCCTGCACCTGGCGCAGGCCGAGCTTCGCCAGCGTCTCGGCCAGCGCCGGCCCCACGCCGCCAAGCGTGGTCAGCGGCGCGCGACCGGGATCCGCCGCGGGTGGCGCGACGGATGGTGTGCGAGTGCTACGGGCCACGGGAATGGCGGCGGCCTTGCGGTTACGGCAGGACGAGGATCGCGTCCACTTCCACCTGGGCGGCCTTCGGCAAGCCCGAGACCTCGATGGTGGAACGCGCCGGGTACGGCTGCTGGAAGTACTCGGCCATCACCGCGTTCACGGCGGCAAAGTTACCAAGATCGGTCACGTAGATGCCGACGCGGACGATATCCGACAGCTTGCCGCCCGCGGCTTCGGCCACGGCCGTGAGGTTATCGAACACGCGGCGCGTCTGCGCGGTGATATCGCCTTCCACGAGGTTGCCGGTGGCCGGGTCGAGCGGAATCTGGCCCGAGAAATACACGGTGTTGCCAGCACGGACGCCCTGCGAATACGGGCCGATGGCCGCCGGCGCCTTGTCGGTAGCAATAATGCTGCGGGTCATGCGCGATCCTCTCTATGTAATCCAGAGAGTCTAGTAGGAGCCCACCCTGTGGGCGACATCTTTCGCGATACCGGTAGGAGCCCACCCTGTGGGCGACGCCGTTCGCGATAGCGCCACAGGGCCTGTAGCGTCGAGGCGAAAGATGTCGCCCACAGGGTGGGCTCCTACAAGACGATCGATCAAGAGCCAGACGCTGCAAGATCCGAGGTCTGTCGCGAACGGCGTCGCCCACAGGGTGGGCTCCTACGAGGAGCGGGGGGATGTCGGCGCGTGGGTCAGAGGGGGTGGCGGTAGACGCCGCTGACGACGCCGGTGCGGCGGACGCGGCGCATCACGTCGGCCAGGTGCTTGCGGCCCTTTACCTCGATGGCGAAGAGCAGCGTGGCTGCCGTGCTGTCGCGCTCGATGTATTCGACGTTCTCGATGTTCGAGCCCGCATCGGCGATCGCCGCGGCGACCGTCGCAAGGACGCCCGGGCGGTTGAGCACTTCGATACGCAGCTCGGCACGGTAGTCGCCGCTGACATCGCGATCCCACTCGATGGCGACGATGCGTTCCGGCGTCTTGCGGAACTCCGCCACGTTCGGGCATTCCACCCGATGCACGACGATGCCCTTGCCCGACGACAGGAAACCGATGATCTCGTCGCCAGGCAGCGGGTGGCAGCAGTTACCGAAGCTGAGCACGCCACGCTCGGCGCCGCTGATGCGGATCTTCTCGACCGAATGCTCGACCGTGGCCTCTGGCTGCGACTCGCGCGGGCCCATGACGCCGACGAGCTGGTTGGCGACCTGGTCCGCGAAACGATTGCCCAGCGCAATCTCGGACAGCAGTTCTTCGAGACGCTTGAACTTGGCTTCGTCGAGGAAGCGATCGAGCACGGCCGGCGGGATGGCATCGAGACTGAGGCCACGGGCATCGAGCGCGCGATCGAGCATGCGGTGGCCGAAATCGACCGCATCCTCGTGCTGCAGGTGCTTCAGGTACTGGCGGATCGCCGTACGCGCCTTGCCCGTGACCACCGCTTCCAGCCACGCCGGGTTCGGCACGGCGGAAGGCGCGGTGATCACCTCGACCACCTGGCCGGAGACCAGGCGGGTACGCAACGGCACGAGCTTCTTGTCGACGCGCGCGGCCACGGCATGGTCGCCCACGTCGGTATGCACGGCGTACGCGAAATCCAGCGCGGTGGCGTTGCGCGGCAACGAGAAAATATCCCCGCGCGGCGTGAACAGATAGACCTCGTCCGGGAACAGGTCGATCTTGACGTTTTCCAGGAACTCGGCGGCCGACGGCGTGCTGGCCTGGCTATCGGCCAGCGCCGAAATCCACTCGCGCGCACGGAGCTGCGCGTTGTTCGCCGGACCCGAATCGGTCTTGTACGCCCAGTGCGCAGCGACACCGCGCTCGGCCACCGATTCCATCTCCGAGGTACGGATCTGGATCTCGATGGGGGCGCCGAACGGCCCGAGCAGCACGGTATGCAACGACTGGTAGCCATTGCCCTTGGGAATGGCGATGAAATCCTTGAAGCGCGCGTCCACCGGCTTGTACAGGCCGTGCACGGCGCCCAGCGCCATGTAGCAATGCATGGCCGTATCGGTGACGACGCGGAAGCCGTAGACATCCATGAGCTGCGCGAACGACTTATGTTCGTTGCGCATCTTCGAATAGATGCTCCACGGGCTCTTGATCCGGCTCACCGCACGGCCGGGGATCTTATCCGCGGCAAGACGGCCCTCGAGCGCCATCTCGATCTTGGCCATGGCTTCGCGGCGGTTGCCCAGCGCGGCGCGGATGCGCTCGCCGATGATCCGGTGGCGGTCGGGATACAGGGCCTTGAAGCCGAGATCCTGCAGCTCCGCCTTGAACTTGTTCATGCCCAGGCGCTGCGCGATCGGCGCGTAGATCTCCAGCGTTTCGCGCGCGATGCGGCGGCGGGAAGAACCATCCTTCGCCCCGAGCGTGCGCATGTTGTGCAGGCGGTCGGAAAGCTTGATGAGGATGACACGCAGGTCGCGCGCCATGGCCAGCAGCATTTTGCGGAAGCTTTCGGCATCCGCTTCCGCACGGCTGGAGAAACGCATCTTGTCGAGCTTGGTGACGCCATCGACCAGCTCGGCCACGGTTTCACCGAACGCGCCGGCGAGCTCCTCGCGGCTGAGCTGGGTGTCCTCGAGCGTATCGTGGAGGATCGCGGCGATGATGGTCTCGGCATCCAGGCCAAGCTCGGCAAGCACCTGCGCGACCGCGACCGGGTGCGTGATGTACGGCTCGCCGGATTTACGCGTCTGGCCTTCGTGCGCGAGCGCACCCACCAGGAAGGCACGGCGGATACGCAGCACCTGTTCTTTCGGCAGGTACGCACCCACGCGCTCTTCCAGCGCCTGCACATAGGCGGGCACCGGAGTGTCGTCGGAGACGTCGGTCAGTTTTTTCGCAGGGATGACTTCCATGGGATGCCTCGCGCCTGGAATCAGGCGGCCTGGCCTCCCACGCGCGGCCTCAGGAGCCGCGCTTCAACAACGTGCGCAGTGAGCAGATGAACGCAGGGTCGACAGGGACCCGACGTCATCAGTCATCTCCGCCCTTCGAGAGGTCGTCGTCCACTTCCGTGGCGGCCCACTCGAGGGCTTCACGCTCGGCGCGCTCGCGGGCGGCCTTGTCGATCTCTTCGATCATCTGCTCGTTGACGCGACGATCGGCGATCTCGCGCAGCGCGACCACGGTCGGCTTGTCGCTGCCCGGATCGAGGGTCGGTTCAGCGCCCTTGGACAGCTGGCGAGCACGCTTGGTCGCCATGAGCACGAGCTCAAAGCGGTTGTCGACTACCTCGAGGCAGTCTTCGACAGTAATACGGGCCATTTCAAATCCTTGACAACAAAGACACTTATGACCGTGCAGTTTAGCGGCCCGGCCCATTGGCTGTCCATTGGGGTGGGGGGTATCATGACGGGTTAGGGCCAGGCAGGACGGGCGTTAGTGCAAATAATAAAACCAAGCGGTACACTAAAGTATCGCCCCACCCCCAGAGTCACCCCGATGGACCCCAAGATCAACTTCAAACGGCTGGTTCGCCATGCCCTCGGCCTGGCGGCCGTGGCCCTGCTGGCCGCCTGCCATGTGGCGCCGCCCCGTACGGACGACCCGAACGAGCACATGAACCGCAAGGTTTATGCGTTCAACGACAAGCTGGACAAGGCGATCATCCGCCCGGTGGCCGTGGGCTACCGCAATGTCACCACCCCGGGCGTGCGCACGGCGGTGAGCGATTTCTATACCAATATCCGCCTGCCGATCACCATTGGTAACCAGCTGCTCCAGGGCCGTCCGGGCCAGGCGGCGGTGACCACGGGCCGCTTTATCGTGAACCTGGGCATCGGTTTCCTGGGCTTCAAGGATCCGGCGAGCATGCTGGGCATGCCGCTGTACGACAGCGACTTTGGCGTGACCCTGGCTCGTTGGGGCGTGCCTGAGGGCGAGTACCTGGTCCTGCCCTTCGTGGGCCCGACCACGGTCCGCGATGTCTGGAAGCTGCCGGTGGATAGCTATTTCTTCGATCCGCTGAGCTATCTGTCGCGTAACCACGATTTCCACCATGGTGAGTACTACGTGCCGTCGGCGCTGTACCTGGTGACGTTGCGTGCGCGTGCGATCGATGCGGAGAGCTTCCTGGCGTCGGCTTACGATCCGTATGTGTTCATGCGTGATGCGTATCGCCAGCAGCGTCTCTATCAGATCTACGACGGTAATCCGCCGGAGGATGTGATCGAGAAGATGCAGGGCGTGGGCGATAGCAAGGATTTCGACCCGGATGAGCTCCTGAAGGAGCAGCATTCCTGGGAGAAGCAGAACGGGCAGAACCCGGACTGACCCCCTCGAAAAGCCCGGCTCCGGCCGGGCTTTTTTGTTTTTGGCGGCTCGATAGGGCTCGCCTTCGGCTTCGCGGAGCTCGGCTTCGCCATCGCCTTAGCGCTCGGACGTTTCCGGAAAGAGCCCTTGGCGCCCACCCTCGCTGCTCAGACAAGTCTCCAACGTTCGAAGGGGATGCCCCTCCGGGGCCATGTATTTGATTGGCCTACGGCCGCGAACCGGCGCGCGGACGGGGGTTTGAAACTCGCCTTCCCTGGCTCGGTTTCAAACGACCGGCCATCCATGGCCGGCCCCGCCTGCGGCGGCTGTTCCCGTCCGCCCACCTCGTCTCCGACAACTCGCCTCGAGGGTGGGCGCCAAGGACTCTCGGACACACTGAGGTTGCTCGGTGCGAAAGCCACCGCCGCCAGCACGCCTGACCTGGCGGCGTCCCGCACCTGACAAACAGCCGAAACACCCGCCCGTAGGAGCCCACCCTGTGGGCGACATCTTTCGCCTCAGTGCTCAGGCCCTGTCGCACGGCATGATCGATCAGGGGCCAAACGCCGCAAGATCCGGAGTTTGCCGCGAACGGCGTCGCCCACAGGGTGGGCTCCTACAGGAACGTCGCGGGCACGTCGGTGCGTTTGAACCTCGGGCGATAAGGCCGGCCGCGACGGCCCCGTTGCCGGCTCTCCTCTCACGAAACCTCAGTGACTCGGAGAGTCCTCGGCGCCCACCCTCGAGGCGAGTTTCGCAGGCGAGGGCGACGGGCGGGAACAGCCGCCGAAGGCGGGAGCGGCCATGGATGGCCGCTCGTTTGAAACCGAGCCAGGATGGCGAGTTTCAAACCCCCGCCCGGCGACCGGTTCGCGGCCGTAGGCCAATCAAATACATGGCCCCGGAGGGGCATCCCTTTCGAACGACGAGGACCTGTCTGAGCAGCGAGGGTGGGCGCCGAGGGCTCTTCCCGGAGACGTCCGAGCGCTACCGCGATGGCCAAAGGCCGAGCCAGCCCAACGCGATGCCGAAGGCGAGCCTTATCGGGCAGCCACAAAAAACCCGGCAACGTGGCCGGGTTTTTCGCGCAGGGCATCGCGCGCAAGCGCGCTCCTACAACGGCGGGTTAGATCAGCGAGCTGACGCCCGAGACGCGGGCCAGGGCTTCGAGGCCTTGGGGGACGTTGGTGACCTTCAGGTCGCGGCCTTTCTGGCGCGCGTGCGCCAACAACGCCAACACCGTGGCCAGGCCTGCGCTATCGGCCTGGGTCACGCCGGACAGGTCCAGCGTCGACTGGTTGCCGCGCTCGAGCGCCGCGCGGCCCGCCTCCAGCGCCGACGCCGCCGTCGCGAACGTCAACGCACCGGAGACCGCGAGGGCCTCCGGTGCGTCGGCCAGCTGATACGACGCCGACTGGATCACTTGCCGCCGGCCGCCTGGCCGCCGCCGGTGTCCTTCTTCATCTCGTCGATAGCCGCCGAGCCCTTCTGCTCCAGATCGGCCGTGAGCTTGTCCAGGCCTTCCTTCTTGATCTCGGCATCGACCTGGTTGCGGTAGTTCGTGATGTACGAGATACCCTCGATGATCACGTCATACGCCTTCCAGTCGCCGCTCGCGCTCTTGCGGAACGCATAGTCGACCGACACCGACTTGCCGTCATCCAGCATGACCTGGGTACGCACCACGGTGCGCTTGTTGTTCAGGTCGCCCGAGAACGGGAGCACCTTCACGCGGCCGCGGGTGTAGTTGAGCAGGCCTTCCGCATAGCGGTGGGTGATCGAGTTGTAGAACGCCTTCGCAAAGCGCTCGCGCTGCTGCGGCGAAGCCTTGGTGGCGTTCTGGCCCAGCACGAGGATGGACGCGTAATCGATATCGAAGTGCGGCAGGAAGGTGTCGTCGATAACGGCGATCAGCTTTTCCTTGTCGTTCTTCAACTCAGCCTGGTGGCCTTCGATGGCCTTGGAAAGGTCATCGGAGATCTGCTGGACGACCTGCTGGGGCGACTGGCCCTGGGTGGCAGCCGCCGGGGCGGCATCCTGGGCGAACACGGGGGCGGCCGCGACCGTGCCGACGGCAAGGGCGATGGCGAGGGAAAGCTGACGCAACATGCAGGTATCTCCTGGCCCGGCTTACTTCTTGCCGGCGTTATCGGGTTGGGCGCCGCCCTGGCCATTGCCCTGGGCGTTGCCGTTGTTTGAACTCGGCGAGCCGTTCACAAGGAACTTGCCGATCAGGTCTTCCAGCTGCAGCGCGGACTGCGTCAGCACGAGCTGATCGCCATCCGCCAGGTATTCCGGCGACCCGCCGGGCTGGATCGCAACATACTGGCTACCGATCAAACCGCTTGTGAACACCGCAGCGGCCGAGTCATCAGGTATCTGGGAGTAGCGCTTGTCGATCGCAAGGGTCACCGTGGCCTCGACCGCACCCGGTTTGACCACCACGGATTCCACGCTGCCGATCGGCACACCGGCCATTTTCACCGCCGCGCCAGCCTGGAGGCCGCCGATGTTGGTGAAATCGCCCGTCACATGGAAGGTCCCACCCAGGCGATCCGGGGCGCTGCCGCCGCCGAAGAACTTGCCGAGCATCTCCTCGAGCTGCTGGGCCGGGCGGGTAAAGGCGAGCTCACCGCCCTCCTTCACCGGGTTCTTCGAGTGGCCGAACTGCAGGCCGATGTACTGGTCGCCCAGCAGGCCGCTGGTGTAGATCGTGGCCACGGAATCGTCCGGGATGTCCTTCTGGGCATCGTCGATGGCCAGGGTGACCTTGGCTTCTTCCTTGCCCGGGACGAGCTCGATAGCCGACACGGAGCCGACGCGCACGCCGGCGACCTTCACCGGGGCACGGACCTTCAGCTGGCCGACATTGGCGAAGCGGGTTTCCACGTTGTACGTGGAACCGCCGTGCTGGTTGGCGACGGACGTGGTCTGGGTGGCCAGGTAGGCCAGCGCGGCGAAACCAAGCACGATGAACAGGCCGGTGCCGACGGCATAGGAACGTCTCTGGGTCACGGCACGATCCTCGAGGTAGATGCGAAAAGGGTGGTGTTCATGGCGGGCCTCCGTGCCTTCAGATCAGGAACGAGGTAAGGACGAAGTCCAGCGCCAGGATGGCAATGGACGAGGCGACCACCGTGCGCGTGGTGGCGTACGCGACGCCTTCGCTGGTGGGCGGAGTGGTGTAGCCCTGGAACACCGCGATCAGCGAGACCACGATGCCGAAGGCAAAGGACTTGAGCAGCACGCCATTGATGATGTCCTTGTGGACATCGACCGCCGCGGTCATGTTCGACCAGAACGTGCCGTTATCGATGCCCAGCCAGGTGACGCCGACCAGGTGGCCGCCGAACACGCCCATGGCACAGAACACCACGCCAAGCAACGGCAGCGCGATGACGCCAGCCAGGAAGCGCGGCGCGACGACATAGGCGATCGGGTCGACCGCCATCATTTCCATCGCGTCGAGCTGGTCGGTAGCGCGCATGAGGCCGATTTCGGCCGTGATCGAGGTACCCGCGCGGCCAGCGAACAGCAGTGCGGTGACCACCGGGCCGAGCTCGCGGTAGATCGCGATAGCCACGACGGTACCCGTGGCGGAGGTGCCACCGAAGATCGAGAGCACGTCGTAAAGCTGCAGGCCCAGCACCATGCCGACGAACAGGCCGCAGGTCATGACGATGGTGAGGCTCATCGCGCCCACGAACCAGATCTGCCGGATGGTCTCGCGGCCATGCTTCAGGCTGCGCGGGATCGCGGCGAGGATCGTGAGCAGGAACAGGCCGCTGGCGCCGATCTGCGCCAGGCTGCGGGTCACGACATTATCTTCCCTGGCTGTCATGCCTTGCCTCCTGGGAAACCCAGCGCCGTGGCGTAATCGCCTGCCGGGTACTGGAACGGAACGGGGCCATCGGCCTGGCCGCCGAAGAACTGCGCCGTCCACGGCGAGCCATCGTTGACCAGCTCGTTCGGCGCGCCCTGCGCGACGACCTTGCCGTTGGCGATAAGGAACACGTGGTCGGCCACCTTCTGCACCGCGGCCAGCTCATGCGCCACCAGGATGCTGGTGATGCCGAGGGTCTCGTTGAGCGTGCGGATGAGCAGCAGCACCTGGTTCAGCGCGATCGGGTCCAGGCCGACGAACGGTTCGTCGTACAGGATGAGCGCCGGGTCGAACACGATGGCACGGGCCAGGGCCACGCGGCGGGCCATGCCGCCCGAGAGTTCGGTGGGCATGAGCCGTGCGGCACCGCGCAGGCCGACGGCCTGCAGCTTGTTCAGCACGATGTTGCGGATGAGTTCTTCCGGCAGCTTCGTGTGCTGGCGCAGCGGGAAGGCCACGTTCTCGAACACATCGAAATCGGTGAGCAGCGCGGAGTTCTGGAACAGGTAGCCGATGCGCTCGCGCAGCTCGAAGAGCTTTTCGCGCGAGAGCTGGGGCACGTTCTCGCCGTCCACTTCCACCGTGCCGGCATCGCCGCGCATCTGCCCGGTGATGTGTTTCAGCAGCGTGGTTTTACCGGTACCGCTGGGGCCCATGATGGCCGTGACCTTGCCGCGCGGGATATCGAGATCCAGCGCGTCGAAGATGGTCTTGCCATTGAGCACCGTGGTGAGGCCGCGTACGCGGACGATGGCGTCGTCGGTCATGGGGCGAGCAGTTCCTCGATCAGTGCCTCGTGGCGTTTCGCCGCCCACTTCGCGCGGAGGCGGACGGCACGGACGATCGACTGCAGGTCGGCCAACGCATCCTCGAAACGATCGTTGACGATGATGTAGTCGAACTCGTGCGCGTGCGCGATCTCCTCGCGGGAGTTGAACAGGCGGCGTTCGATGACGTCCGGGGCGTCTGAACCTCGACCACGCAGGCGGCGTTCAAGTTCCACGCGCGAAGGCGGCAGGATGAACACGCTGACGCAATCGGACTTGCCCTTGCGGACCTGGCGGGCACCCTGCCAGTCGATCTCGAGCAGCACGTCGGCGCCGGTGGTGAGCTTTTCCTCCACCACGGTGCGCGAGGTGCCGTAGAGATTGCCGTGGACCTCGGCGTGCTCCAGGAAGATGCCATCGGCGATTTCGCGCTCGAAATCGGGCCGCTCCACGAAGAAGTAGTGGCGGCCGTACTGTTCGCCCACGCGCGGCGGGCGCGTCGTGTGCGAGATGGACAGGGAGATCTGCGGTTCGCGCTCGAGCAGCGCATTGACCAGCGTGGACTTGCCCGCACCCGAGGGGGCGGCCACCACGAACAGGGTGCCGTCGCTCATCCGCGGGAATCTCGTTGGGGGGTCATGGCTCTTTCCCGAAACGCAAAGCGGGATTGTAGCCGGAATCGTGGCCGGACGGCCTTGCGCTGGGCTTTCGCGGCCAAAAAGCCCCCGGCTGGCGGGGGCTTGCGTAGCGGGTGGCCTTAGTTCGCGTGGCCGAACATGGCCAGGCCGACCAGGAGGGCGAACATCATGCACAGGCCGATCCAGCCCAGCACGAGCCACCAGAAAACCGCCTTTGGCGCAGGCGGGGTGTCCCGTCCGGTGGTCCGCCAGCGCGCCACCCAACTCATCTGCCCCTGCAGGTAGTACACGGAGAAGAAGAACAGGGTGATGTTGCCAATGTCCGGCACAAGTCCGTAGGCAGGCAGCTTTTCACGCATGGACCGGGCCATGGAGAAGAAAGCGATAAACCGCAGAACGATGGAGGCGAGCGCCATCAGGAACACCATGCCCACATAGGCCATGGCCCCCGCGATCGCACCGGCATCGGGCGCCCCTTCAGTCGAGTGGTTCAGCACCACGCCAAGCATCAGGAACCAGGCCACCGGCAGGATGCACAACGAAATCACCAGCCACAGCATGGCCCGGCTCGAGGGGTCGATCTTCTTGATCCACGACGCCTGGATGAACTGCCAGACGAGGCCGAGCAGGCCACCAACGAACAGGTCGATGACGAACAGCCCGGCCCAGTGGAAGTCCGGCGGCGGCGTGAGTTCGTTGCGATGCCCCGCAGCCATGTCGCCAAACGGCGCACCGGCCAGCGGCGGCGGCACGGCGATACCCAGCAACACATGCAGCGGCTGCCAGTCGGCCATGCCTTCGCGCCAGCCCAGCGCAGTGGCTTCCACCTTCCCTTCCGCGATCCACGCACGCAGCGTGGCCTCGTCGTACGGGCCAAAGCGTTCGCCGTTACGGCCGACCCAGATCTTGTTCGTGTCCACCATGCCCCTGTTCCTCGCCGGCGTGTCTGCAAGCGCGAGTATGCCGAAGCCGTACGGCGTGCGTCACGCTAAGAGTGGCGCGGCGGCGGACGGCGTGTAACGCGCGGGAGAGACACCGACGACACGCTTGAACGCATGGCTGAAGGCACTCTCGGAACCGTAGCCCAGGTCACGAGCCAGCGTTGCCACCGGTACGCTGCCACGCTGGAGGGCCTGGCAGGCGAGGCGCATGCGCCACTCGGTCAGGTAGGTGAGCGGGGCCGTACCTGAGACCTTTCGGAAGTGCTCGGCGAAGACCGTGCGCGACATGGCGGCCAGGCGGGCCATCTCGTCCAGACGCCAGTCGCGGCCAGGTTCGGCGTGGACGCGTTTGAGCACCGGCGCCAGGCGTGGATCAGCCACGGCGCGCAACCAGCCGGGCGGCAGCAGGTCGCCGCTGGCCATATGCGCACGCAGGATCTGCACGAACAACAGGTGCGCGAGCTGAGCCTGTGCAAGACCCGCGCCCGGGAGAGCACCGCTGCTTTCCTTCACCATCTGGTCGATCAGCCAGCGCATGGTCGTCGCTTCGGTGGTGTCGCCCTTGATGTAAATCCATCGCGGTAACGCGGCCAGAAGCATGGCCTCGTACGCGGGATGCACCCTCACGTGGCCACCGATTTGCAGGGTCTCGGTACCTTCGTTGAAAGCAACGAGACGGCTGGGTCCGTGCCATTCGAACTCGCTCGCATGGCGTGCCGGAAGATCCGGATCGCTCGCCAACACGAACGAAAGCGGCGCGGCCACGAGAATGACATCGCCTTCGTCCATGTGGATGTCCTGCGGTTCGCCATCGATACGCATGACAACGTGCCCACGCGCCACGGCAAAGAACTTCAGCTTGTCGGGCGGCGGGAAGCGCACAGCCCAGTCGCCGCCCGCGGTAAAGCCGCCGGACATCACCGATTCGAACTCGGCGAGGCGCAGGATCGAGGTAATCGGGTCATCGGCCATACCCGTACGATTGCGCATGCATGACGTACTTTCAAGCATTCATCGTCCGGGAGGGCGCCCCTATCTTGGTAAGGCACCCACTCAGGAGCCTCCCATGCAGTCCCCCCTCCCCTCAGGATTCAACGCCGCCAGCACCGCCGCCGACGTGATCGCCGGCCATGACCTCACCGGCAAGACCGCCGTCGTCACCGGGGGCTACGCCGGGCTCGGCCTGGAAACGGCGCGTACGCTGCGCAATGCCGGTGCCCGCGTCATCGTGCCGGCTCGCGATATGGCCAAAGCCCGCCAGGCGCTCGATGGCGAAGCCGGTATCGAAGTGTTGCCCATGGACCTGGCCGACCCGGCCTCGATCGATGCATTTGCCGCCACCGTCGTCGGCCGTGGCGAACCGCTGCACTTCCTCATCAACAACGCCGGCGTGATGGCCTGCCCGCTCGAGCGTGATGCACGCGGCTATGAACGCCAGTTCGCCACCAACCACCTGGGCCACTACCAGCTCACCGTGCGCCTGTGGCCGGCGCTGCGTCGTGCTAACGGCGCGCGGGTGGTTTCGGTATCGTCACGCGGCCATCGCTACTCACCGGTCGTGTTCGACGATCCGCATTTCGAGCGTCGCGACTACGATCCGTGGCTCAGCTACGGGCAATCGAAGACCGCGAATATCCTGTTCGCCATGGGCGTGGATGCGCGTGGCAAGGCCGATGGCATCCGCGCATTCTCGCTGCACCCGGGTGCGATCGTCACCGACCTCGCCCGATACATGAGCATTGAAGACATGCGCAACTTCGGTGCGATCGACGACGAGGGCAAACCGGTGGTCGATATCGAACGCGGCATGAAAAGCGTGGCGCAAGGCGCGGCGACCAGTGTATGGGCCGCCACCTCAACCAAGCTCAACGGCAAGGGCGGCCTGTATCTGGAAGACAGCGACGTAGCGCCCATCCTCGACGACGCCACGGTTGCCGCGGAGGACCTGCGCCACATGCACGGCGTGCTCCGCTACGCGATCGACCCCGATGCCGCCGATGCACTGTGGGAACTGAGCGAACAACAAACCGGCGCCAAACTGGCATAAAACCAGCTCTTGTAGGAGCGCGCTTGCGCGCTCCTACAACAGCCTTTAGCCCGGCTAGACGTGGATGGCATGGAGCGCTACCAGAACAAGGAAGCTGGCCACGGTCAACGGCACACCGACGGCCCACACCGCGAGCTTCGATACATCGCTCTCGCGACTGCCCCCTTGCAGGGCGCGATCCACCCAGTTCATCTGCGCCTGCAGGTAGAACGTGCTGAAAAAGAACAGGGTGATCCCGCCGATCTCCGGACTCAGGTCGTGTTTCGGCAGCACGCGGCGCATCGATTCCGACATCGAGAACACGGCGATGTAGAAGAACACGAGCTGGCTCAGTTTGATCGCGATGGTCAGAAGCCCCAACACGTGGGTCGTTCCCGAAGGGGCATTTGCCATGGTCATGGGCAACCGCAGGAAGAAGTCCACCGCGATGCATCCGATAGCCGCCAGCAGCCAGCCACCCGAACGGTTGCGCGGGTCGATGCGTTTCACCCAACTGGCCTGGACGAAGGACCAGATCCACATCCCGATGCCAAAGGTCACCACGGTGATCAGCACGAGCCAGAGCCAGTGTGGACCGGTCGGCGGGGGTATGGCCAGGTCGGCCGTCTGTGCCGTTGGTGGTGCTGAAAACGGCGGCGCTGATGCCGCCGCCTCGGGAAACAGCTCACGCAACGATCGCCATTCGGGCATGCCTTCACGCCATGCCAGGTCGTCCGGCGTGGCCGTGCCATCCGCCAGCCATGCCAGGATCTGCGTCTCGGCATACGGCCCGGCTGGCGCCGACCCGCGCCCGAGCCACCACTCGTTCGTCTCGCTCATGGTTCCTTCCCCCTTTCCTTGTACGAAGCAGTATGCCGTAACCCACCGACCTGCTAACACCGTCCTTGCAGCAGCGCGCTAGGGTTTCTTGTAGATGGCGCCGCCTTTCATCACGAAGGGGACGTTCGACAGCACCGAGATATCCTTCGTGGGATCGCCTGGCACGGCGATGATGTCGGCATCCAGGCCGGCTTTGAGCTGGCCGATGTGGTCTTGCTGGCGAAGGACTTTCGCATCTACCGCCGTCGCGGCGAGCAGGGCTTTGACCGGCGTCATGCCGTCGCGGACCATCCACTCCAGTTCTTTGTAATTCGTGCCGTGGGGGAAGACGCCCACGTCACTACCCGCACCGATGGTGACGCCGGCGGCCAGCGCCCGCTTGAACGCCGTCGCGGAGGTCTGCATCGACTCGGTCGGCGCGGCGCCCGGCTTCCAGCCGCCGAAGTATTCGGCGTACGCGGCACTGGCCTCCAGCGTCGGCATGTAGGCCACGTTGTGCTTCTTCATCAACGCAAAGACTTCGGGTGTGCCGTCGTAGCCGTGTTCGATGGTATCGACGCCTGCCATCACCGAGCGGCGCATGCCTTCGGCCGTGCTCGAGTGCACGGCCACCGGCAGGTTCAGCGAATGCGCGACCTCCACGGCCACATTCAATTCGTCCTGGGTCAGCGTGGGCGATGAGCCCTTGGCCTTGCCGCAGTGGTAATCCGCATACAGCTTGATCCAGTCGGCGCCGTGCGCGGCCTGGTCGCGCACGGCATCAGTCATTTGCGCCACGCCGCTCACGGGGATCGCACCCTGCGGCAGATCCATGTCGTCGCGGAAGCCAAGCGGTCCCGGTCCATAGCAATGCGCGGCGACCGTGGCACGCGTGGCGACGAACAGGTGCGGACCGGGGATGAGCCCCTTGTCAATGGCCTTCTGCACGTCCACGTCAGCGTAGCCGGCGCCTTCCGTGCCGAGGTCGCGCAGAGCCGTGTAGCCCGACATCAATGTATCGCGCGCATGTTTCACCGCTTCCACGGTGCGGAACGCGAGCGTCTCCTTCAGCACCTGGTCGTTCCAGAGCGTCTCGTTGTACGGGTGCAGGAAGATGTGCGAGTGGGCATCGATCAGGCCCGGCAGCAGCGTCATGCCCGGAAACGTGAGCGTCTCGGTGCCCGCCGGCGCGGCCACCTGGTTCTCCGGGCCTACAGCGGCGATCTTGTCGCCCTGTACGAGCACTACCCAGCCACTGTGCACCTGTTCGTCGCGCGCATCGAACACCCGATCGGCCTTGAGCAGTACCGGGTGGTCGGCGGGCTTCGGCATATCGTCGGCATGCGCGGCCACGCTCAGCGCGAGGCCCATGGCAAGGGCAAGCAGGGTCTTCTTCATGGCATGGGGTCCTTGTCACCCGGGTGGTATTCGCGTTCCACGTGGCCCTTCAGGTCGTCGGGCCAGAAGTACACCTTGCGCAGGTTGCCGGTGGTGTAGCGCTCGGCTTCGTCGTTGAAGTGTTTCGATGCGGGGTTACCGCTTTCACCGCCCGCCGTGATGGCACGTGCGCTCACCTTCGGCCCAAACTCCACGACGGCGACAAAGCTGTTGCCACTGGTGCCGTAGTAACGCTTCGTGCCCGGCCAGCGGTGCGCGCCGAACGAGGCGAGCGAACCCCAGCGCGATGAGGTGAACGGCACCGGGAGGCTCGGCTTCGCATCGTCGAACACCTGCGCGATCGCGGCATCGTTGCGCTGGTAGCGGTTGACCTCGCCCCACGGCACACCCCAGCTACCAAAGTCCCTCTCCAGACGGTCCACGGCATCGGCAAGCGCCTGCAGGCGCGCCTGCGGTCCGGCCTTCTCGGCCATCACGTCGTAGATGCTCAGGCCTTCCTGGGTATCGTCCTTGCTGACCTTGTCCCAGAGGGTGTCGCCCCAGAACACGGCAAGCGTGGTCGGCATGGAAGCGATGCCCCAGCGGTAGTCCCACGCGCGCAGCAGGCCGACAGGGCCACGCAGCTTTTCCTTGAGCGGGTCGCTGTCGGGTAGCGCGTCGTAGTCCCTGATAAGCACGGGCAACTGACGTTCGAAGGCAGGGAGATACGAGTCGAACGCGGCGGCGAGCAACGACGCCTGGGTGAAATCCTTCTGCCCGGTGAGCACGCGCGTGGCGTGGATGCCACGGGGGTTTTCGCCCACGGAATCCATGTATTTCGGGAAATCCGCCTGCTTCGGGCTATCCGGGCCGGCCGCGGAGTACGGCCAGTCGTTGGTGTTGAAGATCCAGCCCGTATTCGGGTTGAACAGGCGCGGCGCTTTGTCGAGCGGGAGCAGCGTTTGCCAGTCCGTGGCCGGATCGCTCCCGTCCACCGGCTTCGTGTAGTCGAAGCGATCATCGCGTTTCGGGATGAACTGCGGATGCAGGTACGCGATATTGCCCTTGTCGTCCGCGTAGATGGTGTTGTTCGAGGAGTTCGCCTTCAGCTCGGCGACCTTCATGTACGCCGCATAGTCGTTCGCCTTCGTACGCAGCCAGCTCTGCTGCAAAGCGTCCAGCGGCTTGTTCATCAGCGCGAAGGCGATCCACTTATCGCCCTGCGTGCGCACGATCGGGCCGTGGTGCGTCGCGTAAGTCGTGAAGTGGCGATCGCCCTGCCCTTTCACTTTCACCACGATCTCGCGCGTGCTCACCGGCCGAGTCGCCTTTCCATAGCGGTAGGTGAGCTTGTCGCCCTGCTTCACGATGGTTTCGGCGAACTCGTCCACCACGTCGATACCAGAGGACGTATGCATCCAGCCGATGTGCTTGTTGAAGCCCTGGTAGATGAAGAACTGGCCCCAGGTCACCGCCCCGTACGCGTCCAGGCCCTGGTCGCTCGACATCTGCAGTTCGGAGCGGAAGAAGAACGAGGTGTGCGGGTTGATGAGCAACAGCGCGTGGCCATCGGCGGTGAGCTTCGGTGCGATGGCGATGCCATTGGAACCCGTAGGCTCCCACCAGCTCGACGGCGGCGTGACCTGCGCGAGCGCGCCCACCGGATCCTTACCGTAGAACGCCTGCAGATCCTTCGTCGATACGCGCTCGATGTCGCCGCCAATGCTGCCTTCCGAGAAGCTCAGCGCCATCCACGGCTCGAAATGGGTGATGACACGCGGGTGCACGTCCGGGTGGCTGGCGAGGTAGAAGTTCAGACCATCGGCCCAGCTTTCCATCAGCGCCTTCAGCCACGACGGGCTGCGCGCGTACATGGCCTTCAGCTGCGTATCGTCGATGAAGAGCTTTTGCCGCAGGTCTTTCCAGATTGCCGATTCGCCTTCGACCTCGGCCAGGCGGCCCAGCGATACAAGGTAATTCGTTTCGACCCGGTTGAAGTCGTCCTCAGCCTGCGCGTAGGCCATGCCGAAGACCGCATCGGCATCGGTCTTGCCGTGCACATGGGCGATGCCCCAGTCGTCGCGGGTGATCGAGGTGGCGGCGGCTTCGCGTTGCCAGCGGGCCTGTTCGGCGTCGGCGGCATGCACGCCCGTCGCGATGAGCGAGGCGACAACCACGGCCAGCGCGGTGCGGTGGAATCCAGACATCTTCAGTAACCCCTGACGGATCATCGATCCTAGCCCGTCAGGGCGCGTGGCGGTCAAGTGCCAGCAGGCAAGCGCGTGCGCAGGCGTGGCGCGGCGAAATCCAGGAAGGCGCGCAGCTTCAACGGCAGTGGCGCCTGCCCGCGGTGGACCAGGTGGATCGGCAGCGGTGCGGCCTCGTAGCGTTCGAGCACGCGCTGCAACGTGCCGGCCTGCAATGCCCCCGCGACCTGATAGGAAAGCACACGCACGAGGCCGACACCCAGCAGGGCCGCATCGATCGCGGCCTCGGCGGTATTCACCGTGAGCCGCGACGGTACCGGCACCGCGACCTGCTGCTTGCCTTCGCCGAACACCCAGGCCCGCTGCGATTCCAGCACTTCGAAACTGATGCACTCGTGCCTGGCGAGGTCATGCGGTGCCTGGGGTGTGCCGTGCGTGTCGAGATAGTGCGCGCTGCCGCAGACCACGCGCCGCACGTTGCCGACGCCCATCGCCATGAGGTTGCTATCCGGCAATTCGCCAATGCGGATCGCCGCGTCGACCTGCTCATCCATCAGGTGGACGATGCGGTCGGTGAGCACGAGGTTCACGCCGATTTCCGGGTACTGGGCGAGGAAGGCCGCCACGACCGGCACCACATGCAGGCGGCCGAAGACCACGGGCGCGGTGACGACGATTTCCCCGCGGGGCGCGGCGTACTCACCCTTCGCCGCGCGCTCGGCTTCACCGACGTCCTCCAGGATCCGCCGGCACGCGGCGACATAGGAGGCCCCCGCCTCGGTCAGCGAAAGCTGGCGGGTGGTGCGCAGGAGCAGGCGGGTATGCAGGTGGGCTTCGAGCGCGGCCACCTTGCGGCTTACCGTCGCCAGCGGCACGCCCAGCTGGCGGGCGGCGGCCGAGAGGCTGCCGGTATCGGCCACCGCGACCAGGATGGCCATGGATTCGAGCTGGTTCACGGTCGGTCTACCACTTTCTGGAAGAATGCTTCCCGATCCTGCCAGATTCTCTTGCCCAGCGCCCATCCCTATCTTCCCCGGCATCCCCTTCCAGGAGCGTGCCGTGAGGCTGAAGATTTTCATGATGGCGGTGGTCGCCGGTGCGGTGATCACCAACCTGTATTGCGTGCAGCCGATCCTGCCGCTGATCGCGGGTGGCTTCCATGCCAGCCTGACGGCGGTCGACCTCGTCGCCGGCGCGGCGTTGCTGGGTTTCTCCACTGGCCTGGCCCTGCTCCTCCCGCTGGGCGATCGCTACGACCGGCGCATGCTGGTGATGGCGCAGATTGTTGCCGCCTTCCTGCTCGATATCGTGGCGTTGTTCGTCCCGGACATCTGGGCGCTGGCCGCGGTGTCGTTCGGCATCGGCATGGTCAGCTGCGTGCCGCAGCAACTCGTGCCGTTCGCCGGCGCCATGTCGCCACCGAGCGAGCGCGGCCGCAACGTCGGCACGGTGGTGAGCGGGATCATGGTCGGGATCCTCGTCGGCCGCACCATCGCCGGTGCGGTCGGCCAGGCCTACGGCTGGCGTGCGGTGTATGGCGTGGAAGCCGCATTGATGGTGCCTTCGGGCATCGTCGCGCTCTCCATGCTGCCGAAGGGCGTGCCCTCGACGAACCTCTCCTATGGCCGCCTGCTCACTTCGCTATGGCCGCTGATGCGCGATAACCGGCCCATCCGCGAATCGATGCTCGTGCAGGCCTTGCTCTGGGCGTGCTTCAACGCGTTCTGGGTAAACCTGGCCGCGCTGCTAGCGAACGGGCCATGGCACCTCGGCAGTGCGTGGGCGGGTGGCTTCGGGATCATCGGTGCGGCCGGCGCCTTCGCTGCGTCACTCGGCGGACGTATCTCGGATCGCAAGGGCACGCGTTACGTGGTCGGCCTGAGCATTGGCACCGTCACGCTCGCTTATATCCTGCTTGCGGGCGCGAACGCTTCGCTCGCCCTGCTCGTCATCGGCGTCATCGTGCTCGACGTCGGCGTGCAGGCCGGCCTGGTCTCGAACCAGACCCGCGCCTTCGCCGTGGACCCGAAGGCGCAAGGCCGGATCAACAGCCTCTACATGACCGCCACCTTCCTTGGCGGCGCGGTCGGCACGGTCGTTAGCGGCTGGCTGATGAGCCGGTTTGGCTGGGGTGGCGTGGTGGCACTCGGGCTCTTGCTGGGTGGCCTCGCCGCGCTCTTCCATCGGCGCGGCGCGCCCCGTCAGCCGACCTTGGGCGAACGGTCAGCGGGCGCGGAGCCGGTCTCCGGGTTGTAAGCCGGGTTGGCGCTATCGGTGGGACCAGGCACGTGCGGCACGCGCGGCAACGCACTTTCCTTCCATGCGCGGTAGACAAGATCGCGCAACATCGCCGCGCCAGCCGCCGTGCGCTGGTAAATCAGCTCGCGTGCTTCGGTGTCTTTCGGATCAAGCCAGGCGCCGCGCTTGTCGAGCTGGTAGACCTTTTCCACGCTTTCGCCGGACTTCGAGAGGTAGGCCAGCACGGCGTCGAAGACATCGCCATCCAGCGGGTTCACGGCGGGCACCTTGGGCAGGAGGTCCTTATCGCTCAGGCCAATGCCATCGACGAAACCACTCTCCATGCGGCCGTGGATCTTCGGGTCACGGGTGTAGTCCTTCGGATCCGGGCCTTCCCAGCCGTTGTGGTGGATCGTGACGTGCAGCGGCTGCGCGCCATCGCCCACGTAGTGGCCCATCCACGCCACGTACATCGCGCACGCGGTTTCGATGTTGGCCGTGCTTTCCCCGTGCGCCTGGCGCTCGCGGTACGAACGGAAGCCGGTGACCAGGTGCCCATACACTTCGACGAGCGCGTACGGCAACGTCCCGGTCCAGCGCACGTTGGTCTTCACGGCCGCCGGATCATGTTTCGCCGCCAGCCGCTGCTGCTCCTTGTCCAGCGCGATGATGAACTCGAAGCGCGAGCGCGGGATCGGATGCATGAAGGCAAACTGTTCCTGGAACCAGCCATGGTTCGGGTCTTCTTCCATCTTCGAGAACGGCGTGGCGTCATCGCGCCAGTCATCGGGGAGCGTGGAAGAATCCTCGATCAGGCTGAGGTAGTTGCGCAGGAACACCGGGCCATCCGAAGGCAGGCTTTCGACGGCGGTACGGTCAATCACCGCGTGGCCGCGGTGGCCCCAGCCAAGGGCGGGGCCAGCGACGACGATGAGCGCCACGGCGATAGCGGTGGCGAGGCCACGGGCACGTTGGGACGAGATCTTCATGCGGCGCCTTGTCAGTTGAGGTCGTACTTCACGTGGAGATAGTACGTGCGGCCGTAGTTATTCAGGTTGCGCATGTACTGGTAGTGGTCGCCCAGGGTCTCGTACTGATCCTTGCCGAACAGGTTGGCGGCGCTCAGCGAGGCCGACCAGTGGTCGTCGAAGGTCGTATCCCACGAGGCATCCGTCACGTAGCGCTGGCGGAAGCCACGATCCTGCCACGGACTGGCGCCGATGGTAATCAGGTAGCGGTCGGTGAAGTTCTCGGTGACGGTGAGGCGGCTGCGCAGCGCCGGCACCTGCCAGGTCAGGCCCAGGTTCGCGATATTCCGCGGCTGGTTGAGCAGCTGGTAGATCGTGCGCGTGCCGCTGGCGCTCGAGTACTGCATCTTGCCGTCCATATGGGTGGCGTTGAACATGGCATCGAAGCGCTGGCCCCACACATCCATGTCGCGGCTCACGAAAGAGAACTCCACACCCTGAACCTGCGACTTGTCGACGTTCTCGGGCGTGACGATCGTGACGAGCTGGCCCAGCGCATCGGTCGACTCTTCGCTGACGCTGACGATGTCGGACTGGATGTTCTTCTTGAACCAGGCAAGCGAGGCGTAGGCCTTGCCATCGTTGAAGTAGTGCTCGATCGAGGCGTCCATGTTGAAGGACTTCTCGGGCTTCAACGCCGGGTTGCCGCGCGAGATGGTGCACTCGGCATCATCACCGCAGGTTTCGACCTCGGCCTGCGCGATGTTCGACGGCACCGGGCGGCCAATGGTCCGGCTCAGGCTGACGCGCACGTTGGTGTCATCGGTGACATGGGTGGTCACGTTCAGCGACGGCAGTGGGTAGTGGTAGCTGCCATCGCTCTTGGCCCGGCCGGCGACCACGCCGTTGTTGATCTGCGGCGTATCCGCCACATACGTGGTGTCGTCGTAACGCACGCCGAGCACGGCTTCGACGATGGGCGTGGCGTAGTGTAGGGAGAGGTAGGCGTCCTTCACCTTCTCCTTGTAGCCAAAGTCCGAAGCCAGGCTGTTGTACAGCGACGAGGCCTGGTTCACAGGCAAGGTGGACCAACCACCGTTGGCCAGGAACGAAGGCAGGTCGAAGAACGGCAAGGCGTACTGCGCCTTGGGATAGTTCCAGCCCGGGTTGTACACGGTGTTGCTGAGGTTGGTGCCGGTGCCGTAGATCGTCTGCGTGTAGTCCGTCGCGACGTTCATCAGCTTGTATTCGGCGCCCGCAGCCAGGCCGAAGCCCTGTGCGCCCGCCTCGATATTCTTGGCAAAGTCCAGGCGCACATCGCCAAGGCCGGCCGTGGCCTGGGTCTGCTGCTGGTTGGCGCTGCTCACCTTGTAGACCGAGTTGGTGATGATCGACGGATCGGCCAGCGAGGTCATGTTGAAGATCTCGCCGCGGCTATCCGAGGCGTAGTTCATCGTCGGGTCGCCGTTCGGCGTAGCCGTCAGTTTCATGTTGGCCTGGTCGACGTTCACCCGGTCACGGGTGTAGCCGGCCGTGAAACGCAGCACCGAGTCATCCTCGCGCCATTCGACATTGCCAATGAGGCCACGATTGTTACGCGCCCAGTTCTTGTTACCGAAGATCACATTGAGCGACTGGAGGGGCGTACTGCCGGAGATGGCCGTCTGGTTCGCGACCGACTTGGCCGCATCGAACTCATAGCCATTCTCCGTGCGCTGCTCTTCCATGCCGTAGCCAAACGCCATGAGCGAAGCCTTCAGCGGGCCGTTGGACGGCCACCACTCGAGCTTCACCGAGCCGCCGTA
The DNA here is from genome assembly GCF_023078475.1 of Luteibacter aegosomaticola. Classification (NCBI taxonomy): domain Bacteria; kingdom Pseudomonadati; phylum Pseudomonadota; class Gammaproteobacteria; order Lysobacterales; family Rhodanobacteraceae; genus Luteibacter; species Luteibacter aegosomaticola. The sequence continues at coordinate 4,435,977 of NZ_CP095741.1, forward strand.
CGTCTTGATCCGGCGGTTATCGGCGTAATACGCCACGTTGTAGGGCGCGGCAAGGCCGTTCCAGCCGCTGGCCGCGTTGGGTCCTGAGATGTTCGCGCCCGCATCGTTGTAGAAGTACTGGGTGGTCTGGAACAGCTTGTTCTGGTTCGCGTTGTATTCCTGGTGGCGCGCGGAGACGGTGATGCCGAACTCGTCATTGCTGCCGAAGATGGTGGAGTACTTCGCGTTCACGCCATCGCCGAACAGGGAACGGGTCTTCGGCTGGGCGTTGTGGCCGTTGTCGTTCTCGAGGTCGTGGTGGTTCACGTTGGCATCGATATGCAGCGAGTTCTTTGCGAAATCGAACGCGCTATTGCTTACCAGGTTGATCGCGCCGCCAATCCCGTCCGGGTTCTGTTCGGCCGAGAACGTCTTGTAGACGTCGATGCGGTCGGCGATATCGCTGGGGATAAGCTGCAGGTTGATCGAGCGGGCACCGCCGCCCTCATCACCCACGGAGGCCATCGTCATGCCATCGAGCGTGGTGCTGTTGAGGTTCGATTCGATACCGCGCACGGTGATATAGCGCGGCTGGTCTTCATCTCGCGTGACGCTGACGCCCGGCGCCAGCAGCAGGCGCTGGGCCACCGAATCCTCCTGCGCGTGCACCTGGATGCTGTCGCGGTCGATCGAGTCGACCAGGACACTGGCGTTCTTTTTCTTCGCCAGCTCGTTGTCGTTCACCACCGTGGTGGCGGCAACGCTCACGCCATCCAGCGTGGTCGTGTCCTTCGATGGCTTCTTCTTCGATGCGTTAGCGTCAGCCGCCGTATCGGCGTTCGTCGCGGCATCCGTGTCGCCAGCCCGGGCATGCGGGGTAGCCAGTGCCAGGCCTATCGCCATGGCAAGCAAAGCCTTTCCCGGGGCACGGGACGGCATACGAACAAATCGCATCAGGTCGCTCTCGCATCGGTTTAGATCGATCTAATTTGATGGGAGTCGATGACACGCGGCTTACACGCACGCACATCACATCAGCGAAAACTAGGCTGATATGCGAGGGAGTGACGTGGGTAACACTTTCGGCCTTATGGACGTCTACACGTCGACGGCCATGACCTTGGGCACATGCCGCATCGTGCCGCGGCCGTTATCACGCGACCTCGATGCGGTCCGGATGGCTCGCGAGCAGGCGCTCTACGAGCATGCCGCCTTCGGCGGTCTTGCCGATCACAGTGAAGCCGAGGCTGGCCAGCAAGCGTTGACCACCGCGTGCTTCGAGCTTCGGGTTCTCGATGCCCGCGAGCAGGCGGTACGGCGCACCGGGTTCATACGCCAGCACTTCGAAGCCTTCGATCATGCGCTGGCCCATCCGCACACCCAAGCCCGCGTGGCGATGCCGCTTGCCGATAAAGATGCGGGCGAAGCCGAAGCTCCGCTGCGTCTCGTCGAAACCGATGGCTACCGTGCAGACACCAGCGATCGCTCCCGTGCCTGCTTCTTCCAGCACGCACGCCACCTCCCACGCGCGCCGCCATGCTTCTTCCGCACACTGGATGGCGTCTTCGCGCACCCAGAACGCGACGATGGCCTGGCGGCGTGCCGCCGAGAGCTGGCCGAAGACCCAGCGCACCGTGTACTGCGCCTGGGGATGCTGCGGAGAGTGAGTTGTTCGTTGCATATCCGAAGTGCTTCGTGAACCGGCGATTCGTCGTTCCCCTCGAGAGGCGCGACGCCGCCCGTGGCTCAACCCTGCGTGAGACTGAGCACCCCATTTTGTGACGTGGTTATCACTTTTTCGGGCAAACGCGATGCTACGGGTCCGGTAGGAGCCCGCACATATCTGGCTGTCCCATTGTTGGGACGCTCGTACCAGAGCGCCCTTCCGCCTTTAGGCCAGTTCGCTGAGGGCGCTATCCCACAGCCGGACCATCATCTCGACGGAAGACGACCGCGCGCCGCTGATGCTGGCGGCCCGGTACGCGCCGGGTGAGATACCGAAGGCCTGCTTGAACAGGCGGCCCGCATGGCTTTCGCTGGAGAAGCCCACCTGCGGTGCCAGCTCGGCGAGCGGGACGCCATCCAGCCCGCGATCGTCGAGGCGCCGACGCAACTGCTCCACACGGCACATCTGGATGAAACGCGCGACGCCGCCCTGCGGTTCGAACAGGCGGTACAACGCGGCCCGCGACATGCCGGTGGCGGCGAGGATGTCCTGCACGGAGAGGCTCGCGTCACCCACGTGCGTATCCACCACACGGCGCACGGTCTCCCGGCGCACGTGTTCCTGCCTGTAGAAGTCCGAACGGGCCGCCGAACCGGCGGGGCGGATCGCGACCGAGATCAGGTCGACCAGGGTGCGCGTGATCGCGGCATGCGCGGCTGGCGCGAGATACGAGGCCTGGCGAACCAGCTCACGCAGCAACGAGCCAAACAGCGCACCGTCCTGCGCGGAAATGCGGTGGCCATGCAGGCCGCTCACGTCACCGACCGCCGCGAGCATCGCATCGCGTGCGAGCGACACCGTGATCAGCTCGACGGAGGCCGCACCGCTTTCCATGGGCTCGCGGGTGTCGAGCACCAGCGTCTCGCCCGGCAACACCGGCATGGGCTCACCGAAGCGACCACCGGAGAGCTTGCCGCTGACGACATGGTGCAACACGAAATGATCGAAGCCATCGCTGGTGATTCGCGTACTGCGGTGGTGGCGCACGCCACCGTAGTCGCGGGCGAATAGCAGGTAGCGATCGAGCCGCCAGCTACGCACACGAGCGAAGAAGGGGGAGCCAAGGCGTTCGACGTCGGAGCCGGACGCATAAAGTTGGCGATACTCAGCGAACGCATCGTCGGACGTCATGCCGGCGCTATCGAACGCGAACAGGTCGCTCACCCCGTCACCCCGGCAACGGCGCGCCGCCAGCTCCGCGAGGCGACGGCGGCGGCGGCGATGCCCACGGCACCCGCTGCTGCACAAACATCGAACAAGGCTTCCGACAGGCCACTACCCCCCGCACCCAGCTGGTCGCTGACCACGCCCGCCATGAGCGGACCGAGCCCGGCGCCCACCACGGTGACGAAAGCCAGGAACAGGCGCAATCCGGCATCGCGCGCCGCGCCGGAGAGCATCTGCGGCAAGCCCGCCAGTGCGGCGACCGCGGCGGTGCCACCGGCCAGCGAAGCCAATGCCAGCAGTCCGCAGGCGGCGAAGGCCGACGACGCCTCCGGCAGCAGGCGCATCAGCGGCACCACGAGCGCGAGGGCGCCGGCGGCGATCGCCAGCGGCGTCAGGCGCGGGCTGCGCCGGTCCACCAGCGTGCCGGCAAGAAAGTGCCCGAGTGGCGACGCCACCAGCAATGCGGCCCCGAAGGTAAACGCCGCCGTGCCCGGCGACAGGCCGTGCTCGCGCTGCAGGACCGAAGGTGCCCACGCGCCAAGGGTCTGCGTGACCAGCACGCTCGCCGCCGCCACGCATAGATAGGCCGCCACCAGCCCGGGGCGCTCGCGCACGGTCGCAAGGATGCCGGCGAAGTGCTTCGGCGGCGCCGCGGGCGCCCACTGCGGCGGTTCGCGGTAGGTGAGCAGCAGAAGCATGAGCACCAGGTTCGGGCCTGTCATGAGCAGGAACAGCAGGCGCCAGTGGGTATGCGCCATCGCGGGGGCCCAACGCACCAGCATCGCGAGCAGCGCGCCACCGGCGAGCAGTGCCGCGCCGCGGCCGACCACGGAGGCGGCGGTAAACACGGCCATCGTGCGCCCGCGCTGCAGGGGCGCGGCTTGTTCAACGATCAGGCCCAGCGCCAACGGGATATACGCGGCCTGGCCCAAACCCATGAGCGCGCGGCCCGCCACCAACACACCGATCTCGGTGCCCACGGCGAACAACAGCATCCCGGCCACCCATGAGCCGATGCAGCCAGCCGCCAGGTACAGCCGATGCCGCGAACGGGCCATCGGCCAGCTGGCGAGCATACCCACCACATATAAGGCGACGAACGCCGGACCATCGAGCAGGCCCAGCTGCGTATCGCTAAGGCCCAGCGAGGCCTTGAGCAGCGGCGCGGCCACGGCGGGCAAGCTGCGGTCAGCGAAGGCCATACAGTGGCCCAGCGCGAGCAGGCCGAGCAGAAAGCCGGGCATTCTCGCCGGCGTTGGATAAGCGTGCGACAAAAACGGATCCCCCAGGACCCGCCCCGCCCTGCCACGGGCGTCGAAGACGATGTCGCTGTATTTCAGGGGTGATCATAGCAACGTGAGACGACTACATTGTGTACGTCCGGCGGTGCACCACGCGGGTGCTACCATCGATCGTCCAGGGGCCCTTTCCGCATGCCGAACGCCGCACGTGCCGAATCCACCCACCTCGATGCCCTCGAGGCGGAGAGCATCCATGTCATCCGGGAGGTGGCCGCCACGTTCCGCCGACCGGTACTGCTCTACTCGATCGGCAAGGATTCCACGGTGCTCCTGCACCTGATGCGCAAGGCGTTCGCGCCCGCCGCACCGTCCATCCCCCTCCTGCACGTCGACACCACCTGGAAGTTCGCGGAGATGATCGCGTTCCGCGACCGGGTGGCCGCCGCGGCCGACCTCCGCCTGCTGGTGCACGTGAACCCCGAGGGCCTGCGCCAGGGCGTGTCGCCGTTCACCCATGGCGCCACCGTCCATACGGACATCATGAAAACCCAGGCGCTGAAGCAGGCGCTTGAGCTGCACGGATTCGACGCCGCCCTGGGCGGAGCGCGCCGCGATGAGGACGCCGCCCGGGCGAAAGAGCGCGTGTTCTCGTTTCGCACCGCCCAGCACCGGTGGGATCCGCGCCAGCAGCGGCCGGAGCTATGGAACCTCTACAACACGCATATCCATCCGGGCGCGAGCGTCCGGGTGTTTCCGCTATCCAACTGGACTGAACTGGATGTGTGGCAGTACATCCGCCGTGAAGCACTCGAGGTGGTCCCCCTGTATTTCGCGAAGCCTCGCCCCGTCGTGGAGCGCGATGGCGCGCTGATCATGGTGGATGACGAGCGCTTCGTACTGCGCGAGGGTGAGGTGGTGGCGTCCCGCCACGTGCGCTTCCGCACGCTTGGCTGCTATCCGCTCACCGGTGCGATTGAGTCCATGGCGGCCACGCTCGACGAAATCATCGCGGAGATGCAGGCCTCGCGGCGCTCAGAGCGCCAGGGGCGTGTCATCGATCGCGATCCGGCCGCTTCCATGGAACGCAAGAAGCAGGAAGGCTACTTCTGATGACGAACGGGCCGCTTCGTTTCATCACCTGTGGCAGCGTGGATGATGGCAAGAGCACGCTGCTCGGCCGGCTGCTCTTTGATGCGGGGATGATTCCCGACGATCAGCTCGCTACGCTGGCGCACGACAGCCGCGTGCGCGGCACCGCTCAGGACGGCAAGCTCGACTTCTCGCTGCTGACCGACGGGCTGGATGCCGAGCGGCAGCAAGGCATCACCATCGATGTCGCTTACCGGTACTTCCACACGCCGATCCGCCACTTCATCGTCGCGGATTGCCCCGGGCACGAGCAGTACACGCGCAACATGGCGACCGGCGCCTCGACGGCGGATCTTGCCGTGGTGCTGGTCGATGCGCGGCACGGCGTGCTGGCGCAAACGCGTCGGCACACGGCGATCTGCGCCCTGCTGGGCATTCGCCAGGTGATCCTGGCCGTGAACAAGATGGATCGGGTCGATTTTTCGGCCGAGCGTTTTGCCGGGATCGTCGAGGAGTACACCTCCTTTGCCGAGACTGTCGGCATCAGCCAGGTGGACGCGCTGCCCGTCGTGGCCGTTGATGGCGACAACATAGGCGCGTCGTCGCCCCGCATGCCCTGGTACCTCGGCCCTCCCCTGCTTCGCTTGCTCGAGCACGTACCACAACCGACCGCCACGGCCCGGCCGTTCCGCATGCCAGTGCAATGGGTGAACCGGCCGCATGATGGGTTTCGCGGGTATGCGGGTACCGTCGCCAGTGGCAGCGTGGCCGTGGGCGATACCTTGCTCGTGGCACCCGGCCGTCGGACGGCTCGCGTGAGCAGCCTCTTCGTGGCGGGCACTGAGCAACCGGTGGCACAAGCCGGGCAAGCGATCACCCTCACCTTCGACCAGCCGGTCGACATCACCCGCGGCGACGTGCTCGTTGCCGCTACGTCGCCGTGCGAGGTGTCGTCGCATCTCGCCTGCCACATCGTCTGGATGGCTGACGATGCGTTGTTGCCCCATCGCACCTACCTGCTGAAACTGGGCACGAAGACGGTCAACGCGCGCATCTCGACCATCAAGCACAAGGTGGACCCGGAGACACAGGCCCACCTTGCCGCCACTCGCGTGGAACTCAACGAGATCGCCTACTGCAACGTCGAGACCGATGAGCCGGTGGCCTTTGAACCGTTCTCGGAGAACCGCACGCTCGGCGGCTTCATCCTGATCGATCGCGCCAGCCACGCCACCGTTGGCTGCGGCATGATCCACTTCGGCCTGCGCCGGTCAGCGAACGTCCATTGGCAGCAGCTCGACGTCGACAAGCAGCGACGCGCCAGCGCCAAGTCGCAGCGCCCGCTATGCGTGTGGCTCACCGGCCTCTCCGGCTCCGGCAAATCGACCGTCGCCAATCTGGTCGAACGCCGTCTGGCCGACGAAGGCTTCCACACCTACCTGCTCGACGGCGACAACGTCCGCCACGGCCTCAACAGCGACCTGGGCTTCACCGCCGAAGCCCGCGTGGAAAACATCCGCCGCCTCGCGGAAGTTGCGCACCTCATGACCGACGCGGGGCTCATCGTGCTGGTCTGCGCCATCTCGCCGTTCCGCAACGAGCGCCAGTTCGCCCGGGAGCGCTTCGAGGCGGGCGAGTTCATCGAGGTATTTGTCGATGCCTCGCTCAGCGAGTGCGAATTGCGCGACCCGAAGGGCCTCTACCAAAAGGCCCGGGCTGGCGACATCAAGAATTTCACTGGCATTGATTCGCCCTACGAGGCGCCGGAGCGTGCTGAGGTGCATCTCGCGACCGATGCTGCGGATCCGGTGGATCTGGCAGATGCGCTCTACGAGGCCATAGTTAAGCGCATCCATAGGGAATGAGGGCGCCGCGGGATACCACAAAGCGAACACGGACCAAATCCGGGGCAGCCTATGTACTACCCCGGACAACATCAGTTACTCGATATCCGCATTTTCCGCACCTAGCCCCAAGGGCGTGTTCGCGATGAAGTATTCGTAATTCGCGGCGCTTCTCACGGCCTCGGGACGTGGCAAGGCGTGGGCCGTTTCGCGGCTATACACGCCAGGAAGATCCACAGTAGACGGGCCATAGCCATCAACGATGTGTGACGCCTCGTGGATCAGCGTGGCCGTCTGCGAACTGATCCCGCCGATGACTGGGTCTCGAAAGTTCGCAGGGCATAGGTGCACGATGCCCTCACCATCGGCCCACCCACGGGTTTCTGGGTGAGACTTCGGACAAAGGTCACAAACGATCTTGAGGTCACTTCTTAGCCGGAGGAGCGTTGCGTGCACCGTGGCGTCGACCTTGGCGTTATCGGTGTCCTCGTGGCCGTCGTCGGGAGGCTGCGGCGCGTCGTCATCCCATTCTCCGAGCCAATAGACATACTTCGCGTCGCGCCTCATATGCTTTCGCGGCGGCTTGTCCGGCTGATCCGGATCAACGGGATCGTAGTAGTAGGAAAGCTTGTTAAGCCTCTCCCGGGTGCTCGTCATGTTGAGCGCTTTCACATAGGCCTGCCCCGTACCCTTTTCCTGTTCTCCCGTGCAAGGAATGACACTATCCGCCAGCGGCGTGAATGAGCCAACGTATGCCGTTGAGACGTGGAGCTCCATCAGGTCCGTCTTTAACCATTGGCGGCCCGAGATATCGCCCTCATCCGTGGGAACGTGGTCGAAAGAGACAACTCCAGTACTCACCAGGTATGTCCCGTCATTTGGGAACCTGTAGTCAGGGCTGAGATCCAAACTCGTCGATCGCGATGCACCTGGATCGAGGCGCTCATAGTCTTCCGGATAAAACGCGCGAATGAGCTGCTGTCGCCCGATGAATACTGGACCAGCGCCACGCCCACCCTCAAACCGGAACCAGTTCCCCGCAGCATGCCCCTCAACCAGGTCAAATGGAGAATGGACTCGATTGAACCAGGCGGGCGCGTCGCTCACGTTCGTCACGGTAACGGTGACGTAAGGCCTACCAGCCTTCGCGTCATCGAGCGACTGTTCAATGGCAACGCTGAGGCGATCCTCAGCGAACGTGATGCCAGGCAACGCAAGCGACGCCATCACGGCGAGCCGCGCAAAAACAAACTTTCTGCTCATACTTCTCCTTCGGTAAAACCACCCAGGATTTCAGGGATGGCCCGCAAAAGTGTATGAGCGCGTTCCACGACGGTAAGTCAGGGAATTCCCGCGTAATGTAGGTAAATCCCTACAGTGCATGAGAAGGTTCTCACGCCATCGAATCTAGGTGAGATTAATCATCCTTTCAACGACAGAAGTGTCTCTATTTCTCATTCACAACGCGTGGTGGCCATAACTAAAGACCCGCGTAGCCAGCCAGCCGTTCGGTGTCTGATGCCACAGGATCATGAAGTGCGCAGCGCCGAAGCACTTGTCGGTCTTGAGGTCGCAGAAGTCCTGATCACCTTCTTCGATAGCACCGAAATCCTTGACCGGATAAATCTGCAAACTGCCTTGCACCAGCTTGCGACGGAAATGGCCGCACACGTTCTGACCGGTGCGCTCGACGTAGTCCTTCCGCGTCCAGGTCACCCCGCCGTTGTCGTGATAGAACTCAAGGTTCGGGTCGAGCATGGCCGCATGTTTATCCAGCTGGCCGGGCTGGTCGCAGGTGTTGAAGGTACCAAAGAGTTGGGTGTCCAGCGCGGTGACCGTGCGCACGAGCGCTTCCTGCGCAGCTGCTTCAGGCTTTGGCGCCTGATCCAAAGGTGCCGCAACGGCACTACCGAGGCCAACGAATGCCGCCAGAGCAGCGATCGACCAGAATGGAGCGCGCGCCATCGGGTTCTTCCTCAAAGGTAGGTAAGCCGGAGTGTATCGGCCGTAGGACCAGGGTCACATAGGTCTGACGACACACAAGGCCCCCTCTATTTCGGAAGCCGCCCTTCCAGTGCGGTCGCCCGTCTGGCCGTTTCATTCACGGCACAATCGTAAGCGACGAGCTCCTCAGCCTGGCCGCCGGCGGGATCTGGAACGCACTGCGATTCCTTATGTTTGATCCAATCTCTCTCGTCAGCACGAAGCGCGGTCTTTTCGTCGGCCGTCATGGACGACATCAGGCGCTTGTACGCCGTGTTCAGTCGCTTGTCCTGATATCCAAACTCGGCACTCATGCAGCTCTTCATATCGGGGGTCACGCCGCCCGTAGCATCGAGGCATTTCTGATACGAAGGGCGCAGCTTGATAGCCACCTGCTGCGATACCAAATCTCGAGAACCGGCTTGCGCGGCTGCTGCGCACGGAGTGCTGAAAGCCAGTATCGCCAGGAGTTTTATTTGAGCGGACTTTGACATGGCGTGATCCCTGCACAGGAGGCGGAGTCTACATTTCGCCAATCCGAATGCAAGTAAGCAGCTATTGAAGACGGCTACTTTGAGGGGCGTACCACGATGGCACGCTGACGTGAGATGACGTAGCACATCTTCATTCGCAGGGCGGTCGGTGGACATCGATGTACCGACGCTCCAGATGCTGCAGCCTTTCAACTGGGACGCTTGTGCCTAGGCCGAGCCCGGCTCGCCACGTGATAGACCACAACCCCCACCGGCACGGCCGTGACGGCCGTTGCGAGCGCTTTGGCCAGCCATCCGTTCGCGAGCAACGCCCAGGCCAGGCCGCACACGATCGCCACGTTCAACACCACCGGTATACGCCAGATCGAAGGGCCGCTCACGTCGAAACCTCCTGCGCAGAACCAGGTTCGCGACCCGCACGGCGGCGGCCCTTGGCGAGCCACAGATAGAGGCCGCTAACCAGAACGACGATGGTGACGATATCCAGCACCGCCCAAAGCACCTTCATGGCGATGCCACCGTAGTCGCCAAAGTGCACCGGCCTGGCGATCTCAAGCGTACGCAGGTACCAGGGCATGCTGAGCATTGCCGCGACGCTGCCGGTATGCGCATCGATGAGCACCGGCGTGAGGAGATGCGACGTCAGCGGCTCGTTGCCCTGCGTCCATGCGAGGTAGTGATAAGGGCTTCCAAAGGGGTTTCCCGGAAAAGCGATGCTCAGGATCGCCGCATCGGGCGCGACTCGCTTCGTGCTCTCCAACGCATCCTGAAACGTCGCGATGGCCACGCGGCCTTCGCCCGGCGGCGGCACATGCGTGGCGAGGAAGGGCATCACATCGTGTTGCTGCCACGACTGGAACAGCGGCGTGGAGAGCTCGTTCATCGCGCCGGTCAAACCCACCAGGAACGCCCACGCGAGCGTGCTGATGCCGAGCAGGTTATGCCGATCCAGCCAACGGACACGGCGCGCCTTGTCATGGCGAACTTCCCCGAAGCGAAGCCGCTTCATGAAAGGGTCGTACACCACCACGCCCGAGATCAGCGCAAGCAGGAAGACCAACCCCATGCCGAGCAGGAACCACTCGCCCGCCGCGCCCTGCATAAGCGAGGTATGCAGGGCGAGCATCAGGCCGGTGAACGTTCCCGTCTCACTGGCCCGCGAAGGCATCGCTTCAAGGAACGCACCGGTTCGCGCATCGAAGCGAATCGCATGCATGACGGTGAAATCCGCCTTCATCGCGGCAAACGACGGCACCATCCAGACCAGCACCTGCGGTTCGTCATCGTCCAGTTGCATGGAGGCGATAACGTCCCGCGGGTACAGGTGGCGCGCCGCGGCGGCCAGCGTGTCCAGGCTGGCTGGCTTCACGCCATCCGGTACCGGCGCATAGTGGTGTGGCGACACCCATGCGTCGATCTCATCATGGAAGATGAGCGGCAGGCCGGTCACACAGAGCAGCAGCAGGAACGCGGTGCACGCGAGACTGCTCCAGCGGTGGATGGCCGACCAGCGGCGTACCGAGAGGCTCATGCGCTCACCAGCGGTAGTTCGCGCCCAGGAGCACGCTGCGGCGTGATCCGAAGTTGCACGCACTCTGCGAGTACAGGCACGAAGCCACGTAGCGACGATCGCTCAGGTTGGACACCGTGAGCGAATAGTCCCAGCCCTGCCGCTCGTAGCGCATGCCTGCATCCAGCACGGCATAGGACGGGGTGGTGAAGGTATTGGCCGCATCGCCGTAGCTGCCACCCACGTAACGGCCACCGAGGCTCACGCCAAGGCCTTGCAACGCGCCTTCCTGGAAGTGGTAATCCAGCCACAAGGCGGCGGTGTTGCGCGGAATGCCGATGGACCGCTTGTCCAGCTCGTCCGGCTCACGCGTACGCGTGTTGAGCTGCTGCAGCCACGTGTAGCTGCCGATGACGGCCAGTGAGTCCGTGATCTGCGCGTGTGCCTCGGCTTCGATGCCACGCGAACGCACTTCGCCCGTCACGTATTGCAGGAGCGTCAGCGGATCGGTGGTGAGCACGTTCTGCTGCACCAGGTGGTACGCCGCCAGGCTCATGAAGCTCTGCTTGCCCACGGGCTGGTACTTCACGCCCAGTTCGTACTGCTTGCCCGTCGTGGGTGCGGGGGTACCGCCCCCTTCCAGCGACGCCGTGGCCTGGGGCTGGAACGACGTGGCATAGCTCAGGTACGGCGCGAGACCGATGTCCGTGACGTAGGTGAGGCCAAGATGGGTGGTGAACTTGTGCTTGGACTGGTCGACCGCGGTGCCGGCGATGCTATCGGTCGTATCGGCTTTCGCCCAATCCTCGCGCCCGGCCACCAGAGCGCGCCAATGGCCCCAGCGAATCAGATCCTGTGCATAGATGCCGCTCTGCGAAAGGCGCGTGTGCTGGTCGGCGGTGTTCTCCGGGACATCGATAGCTGCCCCATACGCCGGGGCGAGTACGTCCAGGCCCGGAACGCCAAACCAGTTGTAGCCATAGCCCTGGCGATACAGCGTGCGCTGGTAGTCGACGCCGACGAGGACTTCGTGGGTGGCGCTCCCCGTGTCGAAGTGCCCCTGGAGCTGGTTATCCGCCGTGAGCGTGCGCGTCGCCTCGTGCATCGCAAGCGCGTAGCGGCCGAGCGTGTGGTTATCCAAGCTGCCGTCATTCCACGCCCAGCCGTTGGCAAACACGGATTGCAACGTGTCGCGGTTATCCATGTAACGCGCGCTCTGGACGAACTTCCAGCTGTCGTTGAACGCATGCTCCAGGCGGTAGCCCAGCCAGTACTGGGTGCGGCGGTGCTCATCGAAATCCGGGTCGCCCGGATCCAGATGGCTGGAGATGCGCCCGAAGGGTGCGGGCTTGCCGGTGCCGACATAGGGCAAGGTGTTGTAGTAGCCCGCATCCGGATCGTGCTGATAGCCGGCGACCACGGTGAGCACCGTGGCGTCAGTAGCGCGCCAGCGCACGGAGGGGGCGAGCAGGACGCGCTTGTCCTGCACATGGTCGACCTGGGTGTTGGAGCTGCGGCCAAGGCCGACGAGCCGGTAATCCACGCTGTCCGACAGGGCGTCGCTCATATCGAATTGCAGCTGCTTGCGTGCGTAGCTACCCGTCTGGATACCCACCTCATGCAACGGTGTATCCGTGGGCGTCTTGCTGACGAGATTCACCAGGCCACCCGGGCTCGATTGCCCGTACAGAACCGAGGCCGGGCCGTGCACCAGTTCCACGCGTTCCAGCGCATAGGGATCGACGGCGGATGCGCCGTACGAAGCGACGGAACGGCTGGGCAGGCGCAGGCCATCGAGGTATTGATCGACGAGGAAGCCACGCACGTACATCTCTTCCTGGCCACCGCCATCCTGGCTGAAGCCACGCTGGGCGGTGAGGATGCCCGGCGCGTAACGCAGCGCCTGCGGCACGTTCTGCACGCCCTGGGCATCCATCTGGCTACGCGTGACCACCGAAATGGCCTCGGGTGTTTCGAGCAGGCTGGCGTCGGTCTTCGTGCCGGCGCGGGACGTGCTGGCCGCGTAGCCCGATTCGTAGCTTCCGTAGACCTGCATGCCCTCGAGCGTGCGCGTCGAGGTGCGCGCCGCGGGTCCCGGCGCAGGTGCTTTCGGCGGCGCGGCATGACTGGGCACGGCGGCGGCCGGCCCGACCGTCCAGGCCCCATCGGCCGTAGTTTGCAGCGCCAGCCCGCTCCCAGCGAGCGCGGCTTCGGCGGCCGCTACGCCGGAGTAGTGGCCATGGACGGGCGCCGCCTGACGGTGTTCCAGCACAGCGGGATCGACCGAGAGCAGATGCCCGCTGGTGCTGGCGATGCGCATCAGGCTCGTGCTGAGCGGTGCGGCCGGCAGGTCAAAGTCATACGCTGGTGCGTCCTGCGCCATCAGGCGGCAGGAAAGGCACAGGGCAACGCTAAAGGACAGGGCGCGCAGGCGCGCCGGGCGGCGTGGATATCGTGGCATGGATGAGCTCGCGGAGAGGAAACAAGAGGTACGTCGCAAGCCATGTGTAACGAGCCACGCAAAAGTGTTCAGGCCGTGGCGCTCTCGTCGCGCGGTTCCACCAGGGTGAGCCAGCGGCTATAGCGCTCGACCCGGATAGGCAACGTCGCCGCCAGCATGTCGAGGGCCCGCTCGGTGTCATCCAGGGGAAAGAGCCCCATCACCCGCAGACGCGCCGCGAGGGGATCCACCCGAACGAGACCACTGCGGTACGGGCGGAGCGCATCGATGACCTGCCCGAGCGACTGGTTACCCACTTCAAGCACGCCGCGCTGCCAGGCGGCGAGGGCGCTCGCATCGTTGTCCGCCGGATCGACACCTCCTTCCCCCAGCCATACGGAGGAGCCCGGCTGCAGGGTGATGGCATGGCCATTGGGCGCCGTGGCCACCAGGGGCTGCCGGATGGCGGCCACCAGGCTGCGCGCGTCCTCAAGCTGCACCATGAACTGGCCGCCGTGGCTGACGACACGGGTGCCGGCGCTGCGCACCAGGAAGGGCGCATGCCACGAGGTGGCATCGACCAGGGCGGAACCTCGCTCGAGGTCGAGCGCACGGGAGGTGGCGGTGACATGGGGGACGGCGCGCGAACGGGCGTTCAACAACACCGAGCTTCCGTCGGGCAAGGCGAAGCGGCGGCGTTCGCCGGTATCCGTAGCGAGTGAGGCGCCCCAGCCGTCCATCCAGCGGTTAGCCGTCAGCACCAGCCCGCCGCCCACGCCGATGCCCGCGATGGCAAGGCTGCCCCGCAGGAAGCGCCGCCGCGACGGGGCTTTGATCAGGGCCTGCCGTAACGCCTGCACGGAGGTCTCGCCGTGTCGGCTGTCAGGGCGTAGCGGCGCCAGCGTGTCGTTCAACGCGCGGCTGACGCGCTCCCACGCCGAAAGGTGGCCCGGGTCCATCGCCACCCACGCATCGAAGCGCTGCTGGTCGGCGACAGTGGCGTCGCCCGAACCGAACAGCACGACCCAGTCGATCGCCTGACGAGTCGTGGCGTCATGCGACTTCACGGGTTGGCCGCGCAACAACATGCGATGCCGCGCGCGACATAGCGGCGCACCGTCATCACGGAAATATTCAACCGGGCGGCGATCTGCGCATAGGTCAGGCCATCCAGCTGGCTCAGCAAGAACGCCTTGCGGCCGGTGGCTGAAAGGCCGTCGAGCGCGCGGTCGATCTGCACGAGAGCCTCGGTGAGCATGGCCTGCTCATCCGCCGCGATGGCGTGCGTGTCGGCGATCTGCCGGACGGCCTGGAGATAGGCCTGCTCCAGGTCGCGACGGCGCCAGAAGTGGAAAAGCAGGCGCCGCGCGAGCGTGGTCAGGAACGCCCGTGGCTCCCGGATGCTGCCGAGATCGGGCTGCGCCAGCAGCTGGACGAAGGTTTCCGCCGTGAGGTCCTCGGCATCCTGCCGGTGTTGCAGGCGGGCATGCAGCCGCTGCAACAGCCAGGGATGGTGCTCGCCATAGATACGCCGCGCCGCGACGTGGCTGGGAGCCGGAGAGGGATAAGGCCGGGCGGACATGCCGGCCATTGTAAATGCGAATGGTTCGCAGTTGAAGAGAGGATCCAGCGCGGCGATCGCGGCATCACGATGACGCCTTACGCGATGTTCTGCACCTGCTCACGCATCTGCTCGATCAGCACAACCCTGCTAATCCGCTAAGCCGCCGCTTCTACGGATTGACGCGGAGCCATCCGCCTCGCCTCTCTCAACTTCAAGAACGGCTTTTCGACGGCATAGTGCAAGAGCGCCCCAGCCAGCACCGCCACGACCGCGCTACAAAGAAACGTCAGCAGCCCCCGATGCAAGAGGCTCTCGGGCAGGTGGGTGTAAACGAGTTTGAACATCGCCTTGTGAATCAGGTACAGGCTGTACGAGATCGCGGCGACCCAGCGGGCGCCGGGGATGTGCGCCCTGGCAAGCAGGGAGCGAGGGCTTGTCGCGCTGGCGACGATGCAGGCCAGGCCGATCGCCAGCAGCGGGAAGGCAGGAACGCTCGCGACGAAGGTGAAGATGTCCGCGACCATCACGACGCTGATGCCGACAAGGGCCACGCCGATCAGGCCGACCGCGTGCGGGCGATCCTGGATGCGCTGCCACAGCGCCGGGCGGTATACGTGGATGGCTGCGAGCAGCACACCGCAGAGCAGGCCATCGAGCCTGGCGTAGCTGGGGTAGTAGACCCACTGCATGTAGCGCGCCGGGTCCATGTGCCAGACCGGTTCGCGAGGCGTCGGCGGTAGCGCCCATGCATGCCACGCATAGGCACGCCACGCGCAACCGGCGAGCATGACGACGATGGCCAGGCCCAGGACGCGCCGCCCGGTGGCGATCGGTGCCAGTGCGATCGCCAGCAACGGGAATACGACGTAGAAGTGCTCTTCGACACAGAGCGACCACACCGATGAGAAGGCGTGCTGCACGCCGGGCTCGATCAGCAGGTTCACGGTGAAGGTAAGGAACTGCCACGGCGGCTGGATCGCAGGGGCTTCGCGAAAGCCCGGGATCAGGAAGTACAAAAGGAGCACGACGATGTACGCCGGCAGGATGCGATACGCACGCTGCCGATAGAAATCGCGGAGGCTGGGGCGATCACCGCGGGCCAGCGCGGCCAGGAAGGGCCGACCGATCAGGTAGCCGCTCAGGACGAAGAACAGGTCCACGCCCATCCAGCCGTAGCTATCGAGCCAATCGAAGCCGGGCCCCATGCCACCGGCGACCCAGGCATGGGTGCCGAGCACGGCGAGGATCGCCGCGGCCCGCAACACATCCAGGCCCGGCAGGCGCGACGTCGCCATGATCGTCCTTACTCGATGTTCTGCACCTGCTCTCGCATCTGCTCAATCAGCACCTTGAGCTCCACGGCCGCATTGGTCGTACGCGAATCCACCGACTTCGAGCCCAGCGTGTTCGCTTCGCGGTTGAATTCCTGCATGAGGAAGTCGAGGCGGCGGCCGACGGGTTCCTTCAGCGCCAGCACGCGGCGGGCTTCGCTGATGTGGGTCGCAAGGCGGTCGAGTTCCTCATCCACGTCGATACGGGTGATCTGCAGCACCAGTTCCTGCTCGAGGCGGCCGGGTTCGGCGGGCTGGCGGACGTCGGAAAGGCGGGTTTCGAGGCGGGCGCGCAGCGCCGTGCGGATCTCGGGGAGCCAGCCGCGGACGTCGGTGACGATCTTCTCGATGCCATCGAGGCGGTCGCGCAGGATCTCGCCGAGCTTGCTGCCTTCACGGCCGCGGGTGTCCGAAAGAGCTTCCAGGGCGCGGTCGAGCACGTCGAGCAGCGCGGCCTGCAGGGCATCGGCGTCGGCCTCGGGTTGCTGGAGCACGCCCGGGAAGCGCAGCAGTTCGGTGAACTCGATGTTCATCCGCGGGAAGCGCTGCTCCAGGTCGAGCGCCAGCTCGGAAAGGCGCGAGAGCATGGCGCCGTTGATCCGCAGGCCATCGGCGCTGCCCTGCTCGCTGCGCAGGCGCACCGTGAGGTCCACTTTGCCGCGCGAGAGGCGGGCGGCGATGCGCTCGCGCAGGGCGCTTTCGAAGCTGCGCAGGTCCTCGGGCAGGCGGGGGCTGATCTCGAGGTAGCGGTGGTTGACGGTGCGCAGCTCGCAGGTGAGCGTGCCGGACGGGCCTGCGCTCTCGGCGGAGGCATAGGCGGTCATGCTGCGGATCATGGGGGCTCGCTCGCGCGTGAAGAAAGGAGGCAATGGTAAACTGACCCACCGCCCGCGCCCAACCCAGGCCCCCCATGACCTTCTCCCGTCCGAGCGGCCGCGCCGCCGACCAGCTGCGTACCGTCACCATCGAACGCCACTACACCCGCCACGCCGAGGGTTCCGTCCTCGTGAGCTTTGGCGATACCAAGGTGCTCTGCACCGCCTCCATCGAAGAGCGCACCCCGCCGTGGCTGCGTGGCAAGGGCGAGGGCTGGGTCACGGCCGAATACGGCATGCTGCCCCGTGCCACCACCGACCGTAACCAGCGCGAAGCCGCGCGTGGCGGCCAGGGTGGCCGCACGATGGAGATCCAGCGCCTGATCGGCCGCTCGCTCCGCGCCTGCGTCGACCGCGCCGCCCTGGGCGAGCGCGTGATCACTCTGGATTGCGACGTGATCCAGGCCGATGGCGGCACCCGCACCGCCGCCATCACCGGCGCCTACGTGGCGCTGGTCGATGCCGTGGGCACCCTGCTGAAGCGCAACGTGATCAAGCGTGACCCGATCATGGGCGCCATCGCGGCCGTGTCGGTCGGCATCTACAAGGGCGTGCCGGTGCTCGATCTGGACTACGCCGAAGATTCCGATTGCGATACCGACATGAACGTCGTCATGAACGATGGCGGCGGTTTCATCGAAGTGCAGGGCACGGCCGAAGGCCACGCCTTCCGCCGCGAAGAAATGAACGCGATGCTCGAACTGGGTGCCAAGGGCATCGGCGAACTGGTGCTGGCGCAGCGCGCCGCCCTGGCGGCCACGCCATGACCGAGGTCCGCGCCGCCACCGCCAGCGACCTCGACGCCATCGTCGCCGTACACCACGCCGCCTTCGGCCGGCCGAACGAGGGCGACCTCGTGCGCCGCCTCGTCGATGCCGGCCACGCCACCATCTCGCTGGTGGCCGTCGATGACGACGAGGCTGTGATCGGCCACGTGCTGTTCTCGCCGCTCACCATCGAAACCGGTGATGACGGCAAGTCGCTCGGCCTGGCGCCGATCGCCGTCCACCCGGATCACCAGCGCCAGGGCGTGGGCCATGCCCTGATCGAGGAAGGCATTGGTGCCTGCTTCGTCGCCGATGCCCGCGCGGTGTTCGTGCTGGGCTCCCCGGCGTACTACGCGCAGTTCGGCTTTTCCAAAGCCTCGGCGCACGACCTGCACGATGCCTTCGAAGGCGGTAACGCCTTCCAGGTGCTGCCGCTCACGGTTACCGGGCTCGAAGGCTATAAGGGCCGGGTGAACTACGCGCCGGCCTTCTCGGAAGGCGGCCTCTGATGCGCATCGTCCTGGCCTCCGGTAACGCCGGCAAAGTGGTGGAGCTGGAGCAGCTGCTCGCCGGCACCGGCGTTGAGCTGGTGCCGCAGACGGCGCTGGGTGTCTCCGATGCCGACGAAACCGGCCTCACCTTCGTCGAGAACGCACTGATCAAGGCGCGCCACGCCGCGCGCGCGACTGGCCTGCCGGCGCTGGCCGATGATTCCGGCATCTGCGTCGATGCGCTGGATGGCGCACCGGGTCTTTATGCCGCGCGCTATTCGGGCGTGCATGGCGACAGCGCTGCCAACAACGCGAAGCTGCTGCGCGAGCTCGCTGGCGTGCCGATGGACAAGCGCGGTGCGTACTTCATCGCCGTGCTCGTGCTGCTGCGCCACGCGGAAGATCCCGCACCGCTCATTGCGGAAGCCCGCTGGCACGGCACGATCCTGGAAGCTCCGCGTGGTGAAGGTGGCTTCGGGTACGACCCGCTGTTCCTGCCGCACGGCTCCGACCTGGGCGCGGCCGAGATCGAGCCGGCGCTGAAGAACCGCCTGAGCCACCGCGGCCAGGCGCTGGAGATCCTGAAGGCGCGCTTCGCCGAACTCGCATGAGCATGCTGTCGCCGCCGCTGTCCCTGTACGTGCACATGCCCTGGTGCGTGCGCAAATGCCCGTACTGCGATTTCAACTCGCATGGCGTGCGCGGCACGCCCGAATACGCGGCGTACGTGGACACGTTGCTGGCGGACATGGATGCGGAGCTGCGCGACTTTGGCGCCGCCATCGCCGGCCGCCGGATCGAAACGGTGTTCTTCGGCGGCGGCACGCCCAGCCTGTTCACGCCCGAACTGATCGGCCGTTTCCTGGAAGGCGCACGCGAACGCCTGCCCTTCGTGGACGGTGCGGAGATCACGCTCGAGACCAATCCCGGCACGGTGGAGCACGGCCGGTTCGATGGTTACCTGGCCGCGGGCGTGAATCGCATTTCGTTCGGCGTGCAGAGTTTCGACAACGACAAGCTGCACCGGCTCGGCCGCATCCATTCGGCGCATGAAGCCGCCGATGCGGTGAAGCAGGCGCAGGATGCCGGCATCGACAACATCAACATCGACCTGATGTACGCCCTGCCCCAGCAAGAC
Source organism: Luteibacter aegosomaticola (assembly GCF_023078475.1). NCBI lineage: Bacteria > Pseudomonadati > Pseudomonadota > Gammaproteobacteria > Lysobacterales > Rhodanobacteraceae > Luteibacter > Luteibacter aegosomaticola. Next base: position 4,455,616 of record NZ_CP095741.1, read on the forward strand.
CTGGCGGGCGCATTGGATGATGTCGATAAGGCCATGGCCCTGCGCCCGACCCACATCTCGCATTACCAGCTCACCCTGGAACCCAATACGGCGTTCGCGGCCAACCCGCCACCGTTGCCCGATGACGACGCGGCATGGGCTATCCAGGAGGCCTGCCAGGACCGGCTGGCCGCGGGTGGCTACGGCCAGTACGAGGTCTCGGCCTATGCCCTGCCCGATCGGCGCTGCGCGCATAACCTGAACTACTGGCGCTTCGGCGATTACCTCGGAATCGGCGCGGGCGCCCACGGCAAGGTGAGCGGCCCGGAAGGGGTGCGCCGGCGCTGGAAGACCCGCCTGCCCGCTGCCTATCTTTCGGCAGCCGGCGGCCCGGTGCGGATCGGCGGCGACAACCTCGTGGCGGCGGACGACCTGCCCTTCGAGTACATGCTGAATGCCCTGCGCATCATCGATGGCGTGCCCATGACGGACTTCACCGAGCGCACCGGCCTGCCGGCCGAGGCCATCGCCGCCGGATTGGCCGAGTGCCGCCGCAAGGGCTGGATCGACAACGACCCGACCGCCCTGCGCACCACCGCCCTGGGCCAGCGCTTCCTCAACGACGTCATCGAAGCCTTCATGGCCTGAGCCGGTCTCGGCTGTGACAGAGACCTAGACCATTCGCCTAGGTCTTATGCCCTTCACGTTCCTGCTGGCGCAGTGCCCGGACGGCCGTCTAAACTTGCGGCCAAGGCCGGGGAGGGGCCGCATCCATGAATCCAGGCACGCCGCCGCTCGGTCGGACGGGACCGCATCCTGTCGCCCTATCGCCGCGTGCCGAACGCGAGGCGCAGCAGGGTCTGTCCCTGTGCCTCACCTGGCTGGACATGCCCCTGCGCGAAGCCCTTCGCGATTTCGACCAGCGCATGTTCGCGGTCGCCGAAAGCAGCCGGAACCACCTCGAGCAGCAGGATTGCTTCGAAAGCCGCGGCATCGTCCAACGCGAGGGCCCGGCGTTCCGTGACCGCTTCGCCAAGCACCTGTCGGAGCGTTTCCGCCACCTCGGCGAGCTCGATGAACACCGCGCCTCGGCCAGTGAGTACGGTGGCCTCAACCTGAGCCTGGTCGATCCGGAAGAGCAGGAGCAGAGCGACGCCTTGTCGAGCATGGCCGCGCGCGCGGAAGCCCGCAGCGCCAGCAGCCTGTTCGAACTGGGTTACCGCCTGGCCGTGCTCGCCGGCACGCCGCCCCTGGAGGGCGAAGCATTGCCCGCCGGCCCGCGTGCCCTGACGGCGGCCCTGCAGGCGGCCATGGGCAACATGCCGCTGGTGCCGGCCCACCGCCTGATCCTGTTCCAGGCAGTGGATAGCCGGGTGCTGGGCCACAGCGAAGCCTTCTACGGCGCGCTCAACGAGCATTACCGCACCCGCGGCATCCTGCCCGGGTTCCGCGTGTACCCAAACGTGCGCGTCAGCAGTGCCCCGACCGGTGACCGCCGTGCCCGCGCGGGCGAGCCGGGCGCCAGTGAAGCGGGCAACGCGACGGGCGGCGGCGGTACGGGTACCGGCGCCGGTGGCGCGGCGCCCGAGGGCAATATCGGTGTGCTGGAAAGCCTGCGCCAGTTGCTGTCGCAGCGCGCGCAGACCGGCCGTGGCGCGGGCTTCGCACCGGGCCGCCTGGCTTCGGATGACGAATTGCAGACGGCGCTGCTGGCCCTTCAGGGCCACGTGAGCGACGTGACCGACGCCGCGCAGCGCGAGATCCGCAGCGCCGGCGCGCTGCGGGATGAATTGCTTACCCAGCTCAACCGTGGACGCCCCTCGGGCTCGCCGCAGGCCGAGCTCACCCTCGAGCAGGGCGATACGGTCGAACTCACCGCCATGCTGTTCCAGAACCTGGGCCAGCAGATGGGTGCGGCCAGTGCCGGCCGGCGCGTGCTCGGCGGCCTGCAGTGGCCGATGCTGCGCGCCGCGGTCAACGACCGTGGCTTCTTCGACCAGCCGGAACACCCGGCTCGGCAGCTGCTGAATACGGTGAGCGAAGCCGCGCACCATTGGCTCGATCCCGCCGAAGGCGAACCGGATAATGCGCTGCTCGATCGGCTGGAACGGCTGGTGGTCGATGCGAGCGCGGCGCAGGTGATCGACCCGGCCTGGCGTGCCGATATCGAAACGCAGATCGCGCAGCTTTCGCGCAAGGCGCATGTGGCCGAGCGTCGCCAGATCGAAGCGATGGAAGGCCGCGACCGGCTGGAGCGCGCTCGCCAGCGTGCGGCCGAGGTGATGGGTGAACGCATGGGCGCCGGCAGCGCGCCGCGCGGCGTGCTGCGGATCCTGCTGGAACGCACCTGGGCCGATGTGCTCGCGCTGCATATCCTGCGTGGCGGCGAGACCGGCGAGGCGTACCTGCATTGCCTCGGCGTCACCGACCAGTTGCTGGGCCGCCGTCCGGTGGCCGATAAGCTGAAGCTGCGCCAGGAAGTGGAGCGCGGTCTGGAACACCTGGGCATGCATCCCTCGGAGGCCGCGCAGGTTGCCGCAGGCCTGTTCGAACCCGCGCAGGAACGGCAGAACGACGAAACGCCCACCGCGACCGACGTGGCGATGCGCCTGAAGCAACGGCCGCGGCTGGGCGAAGGCACCGCGCACGGCGAGCCGGTCGCCCCGGTGGAACCGACGCCGCTGGATGCCGCCGCCCGCGCGATCTACGACGGTTTCGCGAGCCTGCGCTTTGGCACATGGTTCGAGTTCGTCCAGCCCGATGGCGAGGTCGTGCGACGCAAGCTCGCGTGGTTCTCGCCAGGCACGGGACGCTGCCTCTTCGTGAACCAGCGCGGCACGCGCAGCGACGACATGGACCTGACCCGCCTGGCAAGGCTGGTTTCGACGGGCGAAGTGCGCGAATGGCGCGAAGAACGCGTCCCGCTGATCGACCGCGCTTGGCAGGCCGTCGCACGCGCGTTGCGCCGCGAGCGCTTGAGTGAACGCATGGCAGGCCACGCATGAAGAACGAATTCGAACAACGCCGCGCGCCACGCAAGCGCGCCGCCTCGCCCATGCCGGTGGTCGATGTCATGAACGACGTCGTGATGGGCCAGCTGGGCAACCTTTCCGCGACCGGCATGATGTTGCTCGGCACGCGCGCGCCGCGCACCGGGGCCGTGCATCAGGTGACCTTCCAGCTGCCCGACGCGCAACACCGCGAGCACCCGGTGGTCATCGGCATCCAGGAGCAATGGCACGAACCGGCCGCCTCCGCGGGCCAGTTCTGGTCCGGCTACCGGATCATTTCCGCTAGCGAGGATGACGTGCGCGCCATCGATGAATGGATCGGGCCACCCGCCGACTGAACGGCGGCCATCGCGGACGCTTTACCCCAGGGGCCGCGAAGGGCCACCATCGCCACGATGAGCACGCCCACCACCCTCCTTGTCGATACCGAACTCGAGCGCGACGATGCCGCCGCTGCCGCGACCGCGCTGTACCTGAAGCTGGCCGGCGACGGCACGATCTCACCGTTGCCGAGCGCCGGCCTCGAGCCTGTGTTTGACGTGCTCGACCCACGCCTGATCGAAGAAACCGGCATCACCGCCATCGGCTTGCATGCCAGTGGCCACCGCTGGCGTCTCGAAGGCCAGGCGGCGGAGATGATCGACGGCGGCCGGGAGAACGGCATCTTCTGCCGCTACGACGGCAGCTTCACCATCCGCTGCCCGGAGTGCCTTGCCCCACTTTCACCCGGCGACGAGGGCAGCGATGCGCTCGAGGAAGCCCTGTCGTTGTGGGCCGATGCCTCGGATTCCGCGTTCGTCGCCTGCCCGAACTGCGCCGCCTGGACGCCGCTCACCACCTGGCGCTCCCCCGAGCACGACTTCGCCGTGGGGCACTTCGCCATCAGCCTGCACGGCGTGCACCTGCGCGCCTTCACCGACCCCGGCAACCACGCCGCGATGGCCCTCCGCCAGCGCCTCGGTGACCTGGCCAGCGACTTCACGGTGGTCTACTCCTCCACCTGACCGGCTGTCGATTCCCGCCCCGCCGCCTAAACCGTAGGAGCCCACCCTGTGGGCGACGCCTTTCGTACAGCCGCCACAGGGTCTGCAGCTCTTCCGCGAAAGATGTCGCCCACAGGGTGGGCTCCTACGGCATAGCTGTCGCGCACAGGGTGAGCAAGGATGTCGCCCGCAGGGTTGGCTCAGGCGGCCTGGAGGCGCACCATTAGGGATTGCCCCACCCCTCGTCCCCGGAGATCCCTGATGAACGACGCGCTGGCTGCGCTTTATCCGCAGCACCTCGCCACCTTGCGTGAACGCACCGATGTCGCCCTGGCGCGCGGCGGCTTCGACCATCTGGTGGTCCCGGCCGGCCGCCCCATCACCAAGTTCATGGACGACCTGGACTACCCGTTCACGGTGAACCCGCATTTCAAGCACTGGCTGCCGCTGGTCGATGCCCCGGGCAGCTGGCTGGTTTACACCCCCGGCAACAAGCCGAAGCTGGTCTTCCTGCAGCCGCACGATTACTGGCACGTGGTGCCCGAGGCCCCCACCGGTTACTGGGTGGACCACTTCGATATCGTCACCGTGCGCAAGCCCGCCGATGCGCTGGCCGAGCTGCCGGCCATGCTCTCGCGCTGCGCCGTCATCGGTGACCAGTATTGCGGCGTGAACGATGTGCAGCCGAACAATCCGTCGGCCGTGCTCGATTACCTGCACTACCACCGCGCGTACAAGACGCCGTACGAACTGGAACTGATGCGTGAAGCCAGCCGCCGCGGCGTGCGCGGCCACCGCGCCGCCGAGAAGGCCTTCCGCGAAGGCGCCAGCGAACTGGGTATCCACCAGGCCTACCTTGCCGCCGTCGGCCAGACCGATGCGGAACTGCCGTACGCGAGCATCGTGTGCCTCAACGAGCACGCGGCGATCCTGCATTACACGCACTTCGGCCGCGTACCGCCGGCGGAAAGCCGTTCGTTCCTGATCGATGCCGGCGCCAGCGCATCGGGCTACGCCAGCGATATCACCCGTACCTACGCGGGCAAGAACGCCGGTGAATTCCAGGCGCTCATCGATTCGATGGATGCCGCGGAGCGTTCGTTCGTAGCAAAGGTGCGTGCCGGCCAGAACTATCCGGAACTGCACGTGCACGCCCACCACGCGATCGCCGCTGTGTTGCGCGAACACGATTTCATCCGCATGAGCCCGGAAAGCGCTGTGGAATCCGGCGTGTCGTCGGCGTTCTTCCCGCACGGCCTCGGCCATGGCATCGGCATGCAGGTGCACGACGTGGCCGGTTTCCACGCCTCGGATGCCGGCGGCACCATCGCCAAGCCGGAAGGCCACCCGTACCTGCGCCTGACCCGCAACCTCGAAGCGGGCATGGTCGTCACGATCGAGCCGGGCCTGTACTTCATCGACATGCTGCTGGCCGAGCTGAAGGACAAGCCGGTCGCGAGCGACATCAACTGGGCCAAGGTGGACGCGTTCCGCAAGTACGGCGGCATCCGCATCGAAGACGACGTGGTCTGCACCACCGGCGAGCCGGAGAACATGACGCGCGACGCGTTCGCGGCATTGTCGTAACCGCACCCCCCGTGTAGGAGCCCACCCTGTGGGCGACGCCTTTCGTACAGCCGCCACAGGGTCTGTGGCGTTTTCGCGAAAGATGTCGCCCACAGGGTGGGCTCCTACGTTTCAGGCATAAGCGGCGATCGCGCCTAGCGGCGTATCGCCGCATGCCGCAAAGGCACCTGCCACCGCCACCACCGTTCCACGCAAGACGCCGACCCGGTCCTGGCGCACTTTACCCATGGAAAACCTGGCGTATGCTCGGGGCCAGGGGAAGAAGTCGAAGGGTACGCGGTCGAGGCGCTGCGACAATCGGCCATCGATCGCACACGAACGCGCGGGCATAAGCTTCCCGCAGATGTTCCAAAGGCCATCGCTGGAGTCGCACCCATGGATGTCGACGTTCCCAAAAGGCGCCCACGCTGGCGCGATAAGCCACTACCGAGGCTTGCCCTCGAACTGGCCTTCATCGTCGTCGCCAAGCTCGCCGTGCTGATGCTCATCTGGTATGTCGCCATCCGCCCCCTCCCGCGCGCGGATGTCTCGCCCGCCGGTGTGAGCCGGGCGCTCGCCCCCGCTTCCGCATCCACCCAGGAAACCAAGCCATGATCGTCGACCCCGAAGTCGTCGGCCTGTCGCGCATGCAATTCGCCCTGACGGCGCTGTATCACTTCCTGTTTGTACCGCTCACGCTAGGCCTCGCCTTCATGCTCGCCATCATGGAGAGCGTGTACGTGATGACCCGGCGTGAAATCTGGAAACGCATGACCCAGTTCTGGGGCGTGCTGTTCGGGATCAACTTCGCCATGGGCGTCGCCACTGGCGTCACCATGGAATTCCAGTTCGGCACGAACTGGGCCTACTACTCGCACTACGTGGGCGATATCTTCGGCGCCCCGCTCGCGATCGAAGGCATGATGGCCTTCTTCCTGGAATCCACGCTTGTCGGCGTGTTCTTCTTCGGCTGGGAGCGCACCTCGCCACTGAAGCACCTGATCGCCACATGGTTCATGGCTTTCGCCACCTCGCTCTCGGCGCTATGGATCCTGATCGCGAATGCCTGGATGCAGAATCCGGTCGGCGCCGCGTTCAACGCAGAGACGATGCGCATGGAGGTGACGAAGTTCAGTGATGTCATCTTCAACCCCGTGGCCCAGGCGAAATTCGTGCACACGGTAAGCGCCGGCTACACGATGGGCTCGATGTTCGTGCTTTCCATCAGCGCGTGGTACCTGCTGCGCGGCCGCAACGTGGATTTCGCGAAACGCTCCATGACGGTGGCCGCGAGCTTCGGCCTCGCCGCGTCACTGTCCGTCGTCGTGCTCGGTGATGAATCGGGCTACACCATCTCCGAGAACCAGAAGATGAAGATGGCCGCGATCGAGGCCATGTGGGAAACCGAACCGGCACCAGCGTCGTTCACGCTGTTCGGCTTCCCGGACGTGGCGAAACGCGAAACCCATGCCGCTATCCGCGTGCCGTGGGTCATGGGCCTGATCGGCACGCGCTCCATCGATGAGCCGATCCAGGGCATCGACTCGCTGCTGGACGATGCGCGCGTGCGCATCGCCGATGGCATCAAGGCCTACGACGCGATGCTGGTGCTCCGCGAGAACAAGAACGATGCGCAAGCCCGGACGATCCTGGCGGCGCACGATAAGGATATGGGATACGCGCTGCTGCTGAAACGCTTCATGGATGATCCACGCAAGGCCACGCCTGCGGATATCGAGCGCGCGGCCGAGAGCACGATTCCCAACGTGCCCGTGCTGTTCTGGTCGTTCCGCCTGATGGTGGCGTGTGGCTTCTGGTTCATCGGCCTGTTCGCTTATGCGTTCTGGCGCGCCAGCAAGCGCCGGCTTGAAGGCAAGCGGTTCCTTCGCGTGGCGCTGTGGAGCATGCCGCTGCCGTGGGTGGCCGCGGAACTGGGCTGGATCGTGGCCGAGTACGGCCGCCAGCCATGGGCGATCGAAGGTGTCTTGCCCACGGCACTGGGCGCTTCGTCGCTCACACCCAGCCAGGTCTGGATCTCACTCGGCGGCTTCGTGCTGTTCTACACCACGCTGGCCGTGATCGATGGCTACCTGATGGTGAAGTTCGCCCGGAAGGGTCCGGATGGCCTGGGCATGTGGCCGCCCTCGCCCGAGCCCTTGCCCACTACCGCCCAGACGGCCTGAAGGAGCACGCGCCATGTTTGATTACGAAACACTCCGCGTCATCTGGTGGGCCCTGATCGGCGTGTTGCTCGCCGCGTTCGCGATCATGGATGGCTTCGACTTCGGCGTGGCCGCGCTGCTGCGCGTGCTTGGTCGTGATGAACACGAACGCCACGTGCTGCTGGAAACCATCGAGCCCACGTGGGAAGGCAACCAGGTGTGGTTCATCCTGGGCGGCGGCGCGGTGTTCGCCGCATGGCCGCTGCTCTACGCCGCTTCGTTTTCCGGCCTGTATCTGGCGATGTTCGTGTTGCTCGCCGCGTTCATCATCCGGCCGGTGGGTTTCAACTTCCGCGAGAAGATCGACGACCCGCGCTGGACGCGCGTATGGGATTACGGACTGGTGGCGTCCGGCGTCATCGTGATGACAGTCTGCGGCGTCGCCTTCGGTAATCTGTTCCTCGGCCTGCCCTTCCATTACGACGCCGACCTACGTATGACCTGGGATGGCAGCTTCTTCCAGCTATTCCGCCCGTTTGCGCTGCTCTGTGGGCTGGTGAGCCTGTGCATGTTGCTTGCCCACGGGGCGTCGTGGGCGGCGATGAAGGCCGACGAAACCATCGCCGTGCGTGCGGCACGGATCGCTCGCATCACCTCGCTCGCTTACCTCGTGCTGTTCGTGCTCGCAGGTATCTGGCTGGCCTATGGCATCCCGGGTTTCGCCGTCGCGGGGCCGGTGGTGACCGATAGCGTGTCCAATCCGCTGGCGAAACAGGTGGCGGTGGGAGCCTCGTGGTTCTCGGGTTACCTCACCCATCCGTTCTTCTGGGTGGCGCCTATCGTGGCTTTCATCGGCGCCATGGGCGTGCAGCTGTTTGTCGCACGACAAGGTTTCCTCGGCTTCTTCAGCAGTTGCCTCTCGGTCGCGGGCACCATCGCCTCGGCGGGCTTCGCGCTGTTCCCGTTCCTGATGCCCTCGTCGGTGGATCCGCGCTCGAGCCTCACGGTGTGGGATGCCTCATCCAGCCAGGGCACGCTGTTCCTGATGATGTGCCTGGTGGCGGTGTTCCTGCCGATCATCATCCTTTACACGACGTGGGTGTTCCGCGTGATGCGCGGCCGCGTCAGCCTCGAACAGGTGCGTAAATCGCACCATATGTACTGAAGGGGAGCGAACGATGTGGTATTTCGCCTGGATTCTCGGCTTAGGCCTCGCATGCGCCTTCGCCATCCTCAACGCGATGTGGTTTGAAGTGCACGCGGATGATGAAGCGCACCAGAAAAAGGACGGCCACCCGCTATTGTAGGAGCCCACCCTGTGGGCGACATCCTTTCGGTAGGAGCCCACCCTGTGGGCGACGCCTTTCGTACAGCCGCCACAGGGTCTGCAGCTCTTCTGCGAAAGATGTCGCCCACAGGGTGGGCTCCTACAACAACCCGGGGTATCAGAAGGACGTGGGGTCTTTCGGCACCATGGCGGTCATGACTTCGGGGGCGCCTTTCGTGACGGCGATGTCGTCTTCGATACGGATGCCGATGCCGCGCCAGCGTTCGGCGACGCTTTTGTCGTTGGGCGGGATGTAGATACCCGGCTCCACCGTCAGCACCATGCCCTCTTCGAGCACGCGCGGCTCGCCGTCGATGCGGTAATCGCCCACGTCGTGCACATCGAGCCCCAGCCAGTGGCCGGTCTTGCTCGGGAAATACGGTTTGTAGGCACCCTCGGCGATCACCCGATCCACGCTGCCCTTCACCAGGCCCAGCGCGCACAACCCGCTCGCGATCACGCGGACGGCTGCGTCATGCGAATCGGCGAAGGCACGGCCGGGCCGTACCGCATCGATCGCGGCCAGCTGCGCTTCGTGGACGATGTCGTAAAGCGCGCGCTGTTCGGTGCTGAAGCGGCCATCGACTGGGTAGGTCCGGGTGATGTCCGAGGCGTAACAGTCCACCTCGGCACCGGCATCCACGAGCAGCAGGTCACCGGCCTTCAGCGTGGCGCGATTGGCCTGGTAATGCATGATGCAGGCATTGGCGCCTGCGGCGATCGTGGGCGGGAAAGCCGGCACGGCGCCGCGGCCACGGATGGTGCGAAGGATCTCGCCTTCGATCTCGTACTCGGCCACGCCCGGCGCTGCCAGCGCCATCGCGGCGAGGTGCGCCGCGCCGGCCACCTCGGCCGATCGGCGCATGAGAGCCAGCTCGTCCTTTGATTTGAACAAGCGCAGGTCGTGCAGGAGGTGGCTGAGCGCCACCAGGTCTTTCGGGACCACCCCGCCCCCCCTCGCCGTGCGCAGGCGGCGCATCCAGGCGAGCAGGCGGGCATCGAAATCGGGTTCCTGGCCGAAATGGCAATAAACGCGGGCCCGGCCCTCGATCATGCCGGGCAGGATGTCGTCGATGTCATCGATCGGAAACGCGTCATCCAGCTTCAGCTCGCGCGCCGCGCGGTCCGTGCCCATGCGCTCGCCATCCCAGCGTTCACGCTCGGCGTCGCGTTCGCGGCAAAAGAGCACCGTCTCGCCGTGCGCGCGACCGGGCAGCAGCGCGAGGACGGCTTCGGGTTCGTCGAAACCCGTGAGGTAGTGGAAATCGGAATCCTGGCGGTACGGCCACGGCGCATCGGCATTGCGCATGCGCTCGGGCGCGGCGGCGAGGATCAGTACCGCATCCTCGCCAGCCATGCGCATCAACTCCCGGCGGCGCCGGGCGTATTCAGCCGCCGTGATCAATGCAGGGTATCGCTGGCCGCTGCCTGGCGCGGGGCCATTTCCGCATGCAAGGTGAGCGCGCCCACGCGCACGTATTCTTCGAGCTCGGTCAGCGAATCCTCGTCACCTTCCACGTCTTCATCGAGCGTGACTTCGGTGGAGGCGATGGTGGCCATATCGCGGAGGATCTCGCGGGCATCTTCGCTCAGCTTCTTCGCCGCCTCGGGCGAACCGCCCAGGCCGAAGCCGCCCAGGAAGCCGCGGGTCCAGTCGGCCAGCCCCTCGACGCGTTCATGCAGCGGCGATTCGTCATCCGGCACCCACGGCATGAAGCTCAGGTCGGTATCGGCCAGCCACTCTTCGGTCTGGTGGCGAAGACGCACCAGCATGGCGCTTTCGTCGGCGTTGGGCGCCGGATCGGGTTCCAGCTTCAACGCATCCAATACGTTATCGGCCGGAAACGTGCCGCCGGCACTGATGTAACCCACGAGCGAGCCATGGAATTCACTCACCGAGGTACTGAGCTTGCAGCGCCCGATCAGTTCGGCGATATCTTCGGGGTCAACGGTCTGGTTGGCCGACATGGCGGGTACTCCTCAAGGATCGCCTTTAAGTCTAATCCACCCGGCCACCTGTCACGTGGACGAATTACCCTTCACGGCCTGCTGACAAGCCACGAACCCCTGTTATAGTCCGCGCATGACGAACCCGGATGCCTTCAAGACTGAATTGGAAGCCCTGAGCGCTACGCTCGACCGGCTCGTCGATACCGTCCGTCGCCTGACGGAGGAGAACCGCAGCCTGCGCCACAGCCAGGAACAACTGGCGAATGAGCGTGCGAGCCTGATGGCGCGCAACGAGCAGGCCCGCAGCCGCGTCGAAGCCATGATCCAGCGCCTGAAAGCGCTGGAGAACACGGGTTGAATCCAAGCATGAATGCCTCCGCCTCCGAACCCGTCTCCCTGCGGCTCCTCGACCGTGAATTTCACATCGCCTGCGCGCCGGAAGAGCGGGCGGGCCTGGTAGCGGCCGCGCGCTTCCTGGATGACAAGATGCGTGAACTCAAATCCAGCGCGAAAGTGCCGGGTTTCGACCGCATCGCCGTCCTGGCGGCCGTGAGCATCGCCCACGAGCTGCTTACTTTGCGCGGGCAGCACAATACGCAGGAACAGTCCCTGACCGACGGCCTGGCCGCATTGCGTAAAAAACTTGATGGTCTGCTCGACGCATCGGTAAAATAGCGGCCGGGCGTTCCCTGCGGTGCTCGCCAGCGCACTTTACATTTGCCTTGTTCCTACATACGACCCCGGGTCGGCCTTACACGGTTGTTGCGCATGTCCGCCTTCGTACGGAAAGCCTTGAGACCGTGTGGCTCTCCCACCTGATCCTTTGGATCAAGGTCGTTTGGTGCGCAGCGGCATCGCGGAGAACGCCTCTTTCTTTTGCCGGCCGGCCCCGCCTGGGGCCGGTCAGCGCCTTGCCCGCGGCACCGGGCGTGGCGGCTCACGGGCGCCCAGGACCGTGCCGTTCGGCTGAACGACCATGTCAAAGCTCCCCGAGAGACGTGAACTGCGGGCCGATCTTGTCCAGCGCCGCCGCGAGCTGAAGCCCGCCGAGCGCGTTGCCGCGGCCGCAGGCCTGCGCCGTTCGCTGGAACAGCTCCCCGAATACCTTACCGACAAGCACGTGGCCGGCTACTGGGCCACGGGCGGCGAACTGCCGCTCAACGTGGCGATCGGGCCGCTGGCCGAGCGTGGCCAGACCTTCTATCTGCCCATCGTCACCAAGACGGCCGGCAAGAAGCGCCTGACCTTCGCCCCGTGGACCACGGGCGAGGATGTAGACACCAACGAACTGGGTATCCCCGAGCCCAAGGCCTCGGAGCACATCATCGAGGCCGACAAGCTCGACCTGGTGCTGGTGCCGTTGCTGGGTTTCGACCGCAAGGGCAACCGCCTGGGTTTCGGCGGCGGCTACTACGATCGCAGCTTCGAGTTCCTGCGCGACCAGAAGCGCCCGGCACAACCGCTGCTGGTCGGCGTGGGCTATGCGTTCCAGGAGCTGGACGACATCCAGACCGCGGAATGGGATATCAAGCTCGATTACATCGCGACAGATAAAGAACTGATCGATTGCACGGGTGGCGCTGAATGAAATACTGGCTCATGAAGTCCGAGCCGGACGCTTTTTCCATCGATGACCTGGAACGCAAGGGCGTCGAACCGTGGGATGGCGTACGTAATTACCAGGCGCGGAACTTCATGCGCGATGGCATGAAGGTCGGTGACAAGATCTTCTTCTACCACTCGAACACCGATGTCCCCGGCATCGTCGGCATCGCCACCGTGGCCTCGCCGGCCTACCCGGACGAGAGCCAGTTCAACCCGAAATCGAAGTACTACGACGAGAAAGCGAAGCGCGAAGAACCGCGCTGGATGCTCGTCGATGTGAAGTTCGAACGTAAGCTCAAGCGCACCATCTCGCTCGATGAAATGAAGAACCTTGATGACCTGGCGGATATGCCGCTGGTGCGCAAGGGTAACCGTCTTTCCGTGATGCCGGTCGCCAAGCACGACTGGGATGTGATCCTCAAGCTGGAAAAAGCATGAGCCAGGATAACGAGAAGCGCCTCGCCGCCGAGACTGCCGCGTTCAAGTACGTCGGCAATGGCCCGAAGGGCCGCATCATCGGCGTCGGTACCGGCTCGACGGTGAATTTCTTCATCGATGAGCTGCCGCAGTACCGCGACTACATCAAAGCCTGCGTTTCCAGTTCCGAAGCCTCCAGCGACCGCCTGCGCAAGCTCGGCTTCGATGTGATGGACCTCAACGCCGCCGGCCGTCTCGATCTGTACGTCGATGGCGCCGACGAGTGTGACGGCAACAAGTGCCTGATCAAGGGTGGCGGTGCCGCGCTTACCCGCGAAAAGATCGTCGCTTCGGCCTCCGACAAGTTCGTGTGCATCATCGATGCTACCAAGCAGGTCGAGGTACTGGGCAAGTTCCCGCTGCCGATCGAAGTGATCCCGATGGCGCGCAGCCTCGTGGCCCGCGAAATCACCGCCATGGGCGGCACGCCGGTGTGGCGCGATGGCGTCACCACCGATAACGGCAACTGGATCATCGACGTACACAACTGGCGCATCAGCGACCCGGTGTCCCTCGAAGCCCAGCTCAACCAGATCACCGGCATCGTGTGCGTCGGCCTGTTCGCCAAACGCCCCGCCGACGTCGTCATCATCGGCAATCGCGAAATCTGAGACACCCCAGCGGCACGCTCCCCGCGCCGCCGCCTTCGTAGGAGCCCACCCTGTGGGCGACGCCGTTCGCGACAGAGCCGCAGGGCCTGTAGCGCCTTGGCGAAAGATGTCGCCCACAGGGTGGGCTCCTACGGTTAAGCTCGCCGCATGAATCTGGAAACCCTCCTTCTTATCGCGCTGCTGCTCGTCGGCCTCGCTTGCCTTGGTCTGCTTTTCGCGTTGCTCTCGCGTGGCAAACGCGACGCCGGCAGTGCAACGAAACTCGACGCCTTGCGCGATGACACCCGCCGCCTTGAAGGCGTCCTGCGCGACGAACAGCGTGCGGGCCGCAGCGAGTTGGGCGAAAGCTTTGGCCAGTTCCGCAGCCATGTGCAGGAACAGCTCCAGGCCGCTGCCACCCATCAGCACGAGCGCATCGACGGTTTTGGCCGCCGCCTGGACCAGCTCACCGAGCGCACCGATCTGGGCCTGCAGACGCTGCGCCAGGGCATGCAGGATGACGCCCGCAAGACCCGCGAGGAATCCGCGCTCACCCTGAAGCACTTCGGCGAACTGCTCGACCAGCGCTTCACTGCTCTCACCGCCGATAGCGAGAAGCGCATGGCCGACATGCGCGGCACGCTGGAAACGCGCCTCGCCGCGATCCAGCAGGACAACGCCGCCAAGCTCGAGCAGATGCGCGCCACGGTGGATGAAAAGCTCCAGTCCACCCTGGAAACCCGCCTGGGCCAGTCGTTCCAACTCGTCTCCGAGCGCCTGGAGGCCGTGCAGCGCGGCCTCGGCGAGATGCAGGCGCTGGCCGCCGGCGTGGGCGACCTCAAGCGCGTACTCACCAATGTGAAGACCCGCGGCACCTTTGGCGAAGTGCAGCTCGGCGCCCTGCTCGAGCAGATCCTGGTGGCCGAGCAGTACGACGCCAACGTCGCCACCGTGCCCGGTTCCGCCGAGCGCGTGGAATTCGCCATCCGCCTGCCCGGCGCCGAGGACGGCACCCCCGTGTGGCTGCCGATCGACGCCAAATACCCAATCGAGGACTACCAGCGCCTGCTCGATGCCCAGGACGCCGCCGATGCCGAGGGCGTGCTCAGCGCCGGCAAGGCGCTGGAACTGCGCGTGCGCGAGGAGGCCAAGCGGATCCGGACCAAGTACGTCGCCCCGCCGCATACCACCGATTTCGCGATCCTGTTCCTGCCGACCGAGGGCCTGTACGCCGAGGTCATCCGCCGGCCGGGCCTCTCCGACCAGCTCCAGCGCGACCACCGGGTGACCGTGGCCGGGCCCACGACCCTCACCGCCCTGCTGAACAGCCTGCAGATGGGCTTCCGCACGCTGGCGATCGAAAAGCGCTCGTCGGAGGTCTGGCAGGTGCTGGGCGCGGTGAAAAACGAGTTCGGCAAGTTCGGCGCGGTGCTGGAGAAGACCCGCAAGCAGCTGGATACCGTGCGCAACAGCATTGATAACGCCGGGGTCCGTACCCGGGCCATCGAGCGCAAACTGCGCGGGGTCGAGACCCTGGGCGGCGAGGAGACGCAGCAGTTGCTGGACCTGGTGCCGGGGACTGACGAGGCAGAGGCAGAGCCTGAGGGCGAGGGTGAGGATTGAGGCGACCCGGGATCGCGCGCAAGCGCGCTCCTACAAGGGGCCTCGACAGCCCCCGCCCCGCGCTACAATGGCCGATTGCACCTTGCCTGAGGAATCCACCTGATGAGCGACGACGCGAAGTCCCGTCCGGTTACCCGCGAGCAGGCCGAAGAGGCCGTTCGTACCCTTCTGCTGTGGTCCGGTGAAGACCCGACCCGCGAGGGCCTGCTCGACACGCCCAAGCGCGTGGTCAAGGCCTACTCGGATTGGTTCAAGGGCTATGACGAGGATCCGGCCGAGTACCTGCGCCGCACCTTCAGGGAAGTGGAAGGCTACGACGAGATGATCGTCCTGCGCGATATCGAGTTCGAGAGCCACTGCGAACACCACATGGCCCCGATCATCGGCCGCGCCCACGTGGGTTACGTGCCCACCGACCGCGTCGTCGGCATCAGCAAGCTCGCCCGCGTGGTCGATGGCTTTGCCCGCCGCTTCCAGGTGCAGGAAAAGCTCACCGCGCAGATCGCGCATTGCATCGAAGACACCTTGCGCCCGCGTGGCGTCGGCGTGGTGATCGATGCCAGCCACGAATGCATGACCACCCGCGGCGTGCACAAGCGCGGCGTGTCGATGGTCACCAGCCAGATGCTCGGCAGCTTCCGCGAGGATCCGCGCACACGCGGCGAATTCCTCCGCTTCGTTGGCGTCGACCGTCGCTGACCTTGAACGGGCCAGCTGACACCACCGTCCACGACGAACGCCTGCAGGATCTCTTCCGCGACGGCGTCGTCGCCGAGGACCTTCCCGCTGTTTTCCCGCTGTTGCGCGGGCGCAGCCTGCTGCGCACGTTCTCCGCGCTGTTCCACGGCAGCGAGGCGCAGGTACTCCTGCGCCTGCTCGTACTGCGCACGCTCGGTGCGCGCACGCACGCCACCGAGTGGACCCCGCAGGAAATCCGCGACCATCTCGCATTCGTCGATCCGGTCAAACTCGAGACCGTCGTCCAGCGCCTGAAGGACCACGACCTCCTGGTCTACGACACGGAAACGCTGCGTTATCGCGTGGGCCCACTGGGCCGCAAGGCGCTCGGCGCGCTGGCCACGATGCTCGAGTTCGAGAACGACGATGACGATGGCCTCGGCTATCTCACGGCGCAGCTCGCCGCGGGCCAGGCCGTCGGTCGCGTTTCCGCGGACGAACTGGGCCACCTGCT
The DNA here is from genome assembly GCF_023078475.1 of Luteibacter aegosomaticola. Classification (NCBI taxonomy): domain Bacteria; kingdom Pseudomonadati; phylum Pseudomonadota; class Gammaproteobacteria; order Lysobacterales; family Rhodanobacteraceae; genus Luteibacter; species Luteibacter aegosomaticola. The sequence continues at coordinate 4,472,081 of NZ_CP095741.1, forward strand.
CTCGCGTTTGACGGAGCTGAAGGAAGACTTCGATCGCGCCGTGCTCTCGGGTTCGGAACACCGGATCCGCCGTGCCGCGCATCGCCTGGATTCGGTGTGGACCTGGGTCGAGAAGGGCACCGAGATCGTCGCCGCGATCACCGAGGCCGAAGAACTCGAACCCGCGGCGCACCGCCTCGCCCAGGCCGTGGGCCGCGCGCAAAGCGGCCTGCTCCGCCAGGCTGGCGTGTTCCAGCGCGAGCTCAACAAGATCGACCAGCACCGCGTGCACCTGGGCCGTACCGGCCTGTCCTCGTCGGACCTGGTCGGCTGGCTGCGCGCGCAGGATATCGAGACGCTCGCCGCCTTCGAGGAAGGCCAGCTCACCCTGCCGCTGCCCGCGCCTTTCCTGCACGACCAGATCGCGCTGGACGTCGCGGAGTACGAGCTGCTCGAACGCGAACGCATGGCCGCGGAAATCACCGCCCTGCCCGGCGCCGAAGAACCACCGGATACCGCCGACCTGCCGATGGGCGACGAAGACCTGCGCTTCCTCGAGGATTGGCATGCGGAGCTCGCGGCCATCGCCGCGCCGCGCGAACTCGCCGAGACGTTGATCGGGCACGACTACGCGCTATCCGCCTACCGTCTTTCCCTGCTCGGCCTGCTGGGCGATCCGGAATCCGCGGCGCTGGAGGGCGGCACCGCCGACCTCGCCCGCCTTCCGCTTGCCCTCGAAATCGAGCCCGTGTTGATCGACCCCGAACTGCCCCAGATCGCGCTTGTGAGCGCCGGCCGCCTGCGCCCGCGCACCGCCGCGAAGGACACCCCCGATGCATGACGAAACCGCCAGCCTGGTGACCCGCCTGCTCGCGCAACGCTGGCTGCCGCGCGATGACGCGCAGGCTCGCAAGGCGCTGCTCGACGAGGCCTTCCGCGAAGACCTGGACCGCCGCCTCGAAGCAGTCGGCCTGGAGCTGCGTGAACACCCGTACGCCGCGTATATCGGCCTGGCCGTGGCCCGCAAGAGCGAGCGCGCGGTGTTCGGTGGCAGCGATAGCTGGATCAGCAACACCATGCAGATCGACCGCGACGGCGTCGCACTGCTCGTGGTGATCTGGGCGCTTATCGTGCTGCCGAAGCGCCAGCGCCAGATCGAACGGCAGGACGTGGACGCCGCCGCCTCGCAGGCGCAGATGTTCGCCGAAGAAAAGCCCATCCCGCGCGACCCGACGGTATCGCCGGTGATCGCCGAACGCACCCTGCTGGCGGACTTCGCCGACAAGCTCGGCGGCAAGACGCGCGTGAACTTCAACCTGGGCACGCTCAACCGCCTCGGCTTCATCATCCGCCGCAAGGGTGAAGTGGCCGAAGGGCCGCTGCTCGATCTCGCGTTCGACTACGAGCGCACCGCACGGCGCATCCTCGATGGCGCGCTGGGCGATCTGCTCGCCGATGCCTCGTCGCGCGCCACGCGCGCTGCAGCGGACGCGAGCGACGACGAGCCGCTCGACGATACCGACACCGATACCGAGAACGAAGCCGGGGCCACCGACGATGTTTGATTTCCGTAGCCTCGAAGTCGTCCACTGGGATTACTGGCAGCGTTTCAGCCTGCCGCTCGATACCAACATCGTCACGGTGGTGGGCCCGAACGGCTCGGGCAAGACCACGCTGCTCGACGCCTTGCGCACCCTGCTCACGATCGATTGCGCGGGCAACCGCGATTACAAGAGCTACCTGCGCCACAACGGCAAGCCGTTCGCGTGGCTGCGCGCTCGCGTGGGCAACATCCCGGGGCCGAACGGCGAGCGTCCGTTCTTTCCGCTGATGGACCGCGAAGTCACGCTCGCCTGCCGTATCCAGAAGAAGGGCGGCGAGTGGACGCGCCAGTACGCTGTCGTCGGCGGCGATGTGAGCATCGAAGACATCGAAGCGCGCAATGATTTCCTTGGCCTGCGCGAGTATCGCGTGCGCCTGGAAGGCGCCGGCCTCTCGCAGGCCATCCGCCGCGTGCTCACGCTCGAACAGGGCGCCACGGACAAGCTCTGCCAGCTGCCGCCGAAGGCACTGCTCGATCTCGTCTTCGACGTATTCGGCGACAAGGCCGTGCTCGACGATTACCAGCGTGCCCGCAATGAACAAGCCGAGGCCGATCGCGAACAGCACGGCCTGGAACACCAGCTCTCGCTCATCGGCGTGAGCCTGCAGGAAGCCGAAGCGCGTGCCCGCTCCTACCAGGAGTGGAATGCGCTGAAGGACGAACGCGTGTCGCTCGTGGCGGAAGTGCTGCCGCGCACCGAATACGCCGATCTCGCCGCCAGCGTGCGTGGTGCGCGCCCCGCCTTGAACGGTGTGAAGCGCAAGGTGAGCGAACTCGAACAGCGTGATGCCGAGCTCACCCGCCAGCTCGCCGAACTGGACGCCAACGGCGAACAGCTACGCGGCGAGCAGAACGAAGCCGACATCGTCCGCCAGTCGACGCAGAAGAGCCTCGACGCCGCCCGCGCGGCCCTTGCACAGAACGACCTCGTCATCCGCCAGGAAAACCGCCTGCGCGAGATGGTGGCCGCACAGAGCGGCGCGGATCACGAGCGCCTTGCGGATATCGCCCGCGATGCACGCGCCCGCCTGCATGCACTGCAGAACGAAGAGGCCGGCCTGCGTCAGGAACTGTCGACACTGACCACCAAGCTCACCGCCTGGCGCAGCGGCCGCCGTTATACGCCGGAATTCGAAGCCGGCTTCCGCCGTGCGCTTGACGAAGCCGGCATCCGCCACAGCATGCTGAGCGAGATCGTCGAGATCACCCAGCCGCGCTGGCAGCCAGCTGTCGAAGCCGTCCTGGCCGGTTACCGCCACGTGGTGCTGCTCGATGATCCGCGCGATCGCGAGAAGGCGTGGAAGCTCGGCGAATCGATGCGCTACAAGCACTTCGTGGTCGCCGACCGCGCGCCGGCCGAGAAGCCCGTCGCCGGCTCGCTGCACGAAGTCGTCGAGTTCTCCGCCGCCGCGCCGGACTGGCTGCTGCGCAACCTCGACCGCATCCAGCGCGTGGAAGACGTGCCGGAAGGCTCGAAGCTCGGCCGCGACCAGGACTGGATCACGCCGCAGGGTTACTTCCGCGAACGCCGCGGCGGCCGCCATCTGGGCGTGGACGATATGTACTTCGGCGCCTCCGCCCGCGAGCGCCAGCTGCGCGATGGTGAGGCGAAGCTGCGCGAGGTCGAAGGCCGCCTGCGTGCGATCGCCGATGAGCGCAAGACCGCTTCGGCCCAGGCCGGCGACGCCGAAAGCATCCTCCGCGGTGCGAATGCCAGCAGCCAGCTCGCCGATCGTGCGGAAGAATTCAACGAGGCGCGCGAACAGCAGCCGCGCTTGCAGGAAGATGTGCAGCGCACCGCCGACAGCCACGCCGCAGCCGAGCAGTATTACGAGAGTGTGCGCGAGAAGCGCCTGAAGACCTCGAACGGCCGCGACAACGGCGCGCGCGAACAGCGCAGCGTGCAGAACCAGCTGGCCGACACCGTGCGCCAGTACCACCAGTCGCGCGGTGAACAGGTGGATCGCCTCAAGGCATTCCGCGCCAAGCGCAAGCATGTCTCCCTGGCCCATCGCACGCGTGCCGCCATTGCGGCGCTACGCGAGCGCTTTGAATCACCGGCCGCCGTGCGTCGTGAGATGGACCGTGTGGAACGGCGCCTCGAGGAAGGCCACTGGGAACAGGACGCCACCGTGCTCGCCCTGCGCGAGAAGCTGGGCGCCGACCATGATGGCCTGAAGCAGGATCTGGAGAAGCGCCGGCTGCATCTGGAACGTGCGGGCCGGATTACCCACGAAGCGCGTGGCGCGTATATCCATGTGTTGCGCAATACGGTGCGCCGCTACGCCAGGAACCTGAAGATGCTGGCCGAACTGGCCGGCATCGGCGTGGACGTCGACCTCCCCGAGCTCGCCAACGACGATCTTTCCCTCGCCTCGGCCGCACTCCAGGTGCGCTTCGAGTTCGACAAAAAGGGCTGGATCGGCATGGACGACGGCGAAGCCTCCGGCGGCCAGCAGGTGATGAAGTCGCTGCTGCTCCTGGTCGCCCTGATGCGCGACGAAGACCGCCCCGGCGGCTTCGTGTTCATCGACGAGCCGTTCGCCCACCTCGATATCTTCAACATCGACAAGGTCGGCGCGTTCCTCAAGAGCACCCGCGCGCAGTACATCCTGACCACGCCGGCCACGCACAACGTCAACGTGTTCCAGCCATCCGAGCTCACGCTGGTGACGAGCAAGCGCCGGCCGGGCGCGGTGTGGGCACAGCCGCTGGCGGTACTACGCCGCCGAGCCGAAGTCGCCTAGTAGGAGCCCACCCTGTGGGCGACGCCTTTCGTACCACCGCCACAGGGCCTGTGGCGTTTTCGCGAAAGATGTCGCCCACAGGGTGGGCTCCTACAATCGTGCGTCAGTAGAAACGGCTTTCGCCCGGCACCGGGTTGTCCTCGCCCGAACCATCCAGCGCGTCACCGGCATCGTTGCTAGCGCGGTAGCGCGTCGGGTCGTGTTCGTCGTGGGCTAGCTGCGCCTGCTGCTTCTGCTTGCTGCGGCGGAGCAGCCACGCGGCGGCGAGGGCGGCGACACCGATGCCCGCGCCTACGGCTAGCGAGGTACGCGGATGGCTCTTCACCTGCTTGCTGGCGCGCGATGCGGCTTTACTGGCCTTGCGCGCCGCGCTCGCGGCGGCCTTTGAAACGCGCTGACCCGCATCCGAGGCAACGTCGCTGCCCTGATGCCCGACGCGCGCGGCAACGGCGCTGGCGTGATGCCCGATGTGCGCGGCAAGATCGCTGGCCTGATGTCCCGTCAGCGCGGCGAGCTTGCTGGCGCGTTTTTCGGTCCGGGACGCGAGCTTGCTGGCTCGCTTGCCGGTGGCCGCTGCCAGTTCCGCCGCCCGCTTTTCCGCCCGGGCCACGAGTTCGCGCACGTCATCCCCGAGGTCCACCACCGCCAGCCCGGCATGGCCCACGTACTGGCGGGCGGCGCCCTTCAGCTCGAGGGCACGGTCGTGTGTGATCGTGCCGGCGAGACGCTGGGCGCGACCGCCGAGTTCAGCGGTGAGGCTCTTGCGGAACAGGGACATGGGAGGGCTCCTTGGGCGTTCTGAGGCTCCCAAGGTGCCGCCGCGGGTGTGATGATCGTGCGTTGATGATGTTCGCTTCGCGTCACCGGTTCAGGATTTCCGGGCCCTGTAGCAGCACGCTCGCGCGCGACGGGTGCTCGTGGCGAACCCGATCGCGCGCAAGCGTGCTCCTACAACCGCCATTTCCATCGGCCCGACAACCGCCGGTTCGGGCGGGACGACGGCCGCCGTTGCAGGCGAGTCCGGCCGTCGTTTCGGGCCGAATCCCCCGGGTTACAGCGTGGCCAGCCAGTCTTCGTCGGTGCCTTCGTTGACGCCTTCGAAGAGGAAGGTGGAGAGGTAGCGTTCGCCGGTGTCGGGGAGCATGGCCAGGATGACGCTGCCTTCCGCGGCGCTCTTCGCATATTCGAGGGCGGCGGCCACCGTGGCACCGGCCGAGACGCCGACGAACAGGCCTTCTTCAGCGGCGAGGCGGCGGGCGGTGTCGCGGGCGAGCACCTCATCGACGGTGAGATCCTGGTCGAACACCTTGCGGTTCAGGACATCGGGCACGAAATCCGGGGTCCAGCCCTGGATCTTGTGCGGCGACCACGGCTTGTCCTGTAGCAGCGGGGCCGCAGCCGGCTCGCAGGCGATGATCTTCACCTCGGGGCGGGCCACCTTCAGTACCTCACCCACGCCGGTGAGCGTGCCACCCGTGCCCCAGCCGGTGACGAAGGCATCGAGGCGCTTGCCAGCGAAATCCTGGAGGATCTCGGCCGCCGTAGTGCTGCGGTGGTAGGCCGGGTTGGCGGGATTCTGGAACTGGCGCGGCAGGAACCAGCCGTGCTTCGCCGCGAGCTCTTCCGCCCTGCGGACCATGCCGGTGCCGCGCTCAGCCGCCGGGGTGAGGATCACCTTGGCGCCATACGCACGCATCAGCTTGCGCCGCTCGATCGAGAACGAATCGGCCATCGTGGCCACGAACTTGTAGCCCTTGGCCGCACAGACCATGGCCAGCGCGACGCCGGTATTGCCGGAGGTCGCCTCGACGACGGTGTCGCCGGGCTTGAGCAGGCCTTTCTGCTCGGCATCGAGGATCACGGCGATCGCCAGGCGATCCTTGACCGACCCGCCGGGATTGAAGGATTCGACCTTCGCGTACAGACTGACGTGCGCAGGTGCGATGCGGGGCAGGCGCACGATCGGCGTGCGGCCGATCGTATCGAGGATGCTCTCGTAGATCATGGATGGTTTCCAGGCTGGACGCAGTTCTCCGAGAGTACGCCGCCAAGGCGCCACCGACAAACCCCGAAACAGGCCACCATGACCCTCCGTTCCCGATGCCTCCTGGCCGCCCTCGCCCTCCTCGCGGCCACGGCCTCCGCCCAGGATTTCCCGCGTACGCCGAAGGAATACCTGCAGCGGATGGATACCAATGGCGATGGCAAGGTGGACGAGGCGGAGTACGTCCACTACATGAGCCAGGGCTTCCTGCGCATGGACGTCAACGGTGATGGCGTCATCGACGCGAACGACGGTCCGATGCGTCCCGGCGCGCGGCCGATCCACCTGGATGAGTTCCAGCGCAACCTGATCCACCAGTTCCACAAGCTGGATACGAACCACGACGGCTACCTCAACGCGCGCGAGCTAGCCCAGCCACCACAATAGCGGCTACCCTCTCCCGACTTAGGGGAGGGCTTAATGAGTACAACGGAACTGTTCCTGATCGCCATGGTGATCATCCTTGGCGTGCCTTATCTGATCTGGCGGATCTTCCGCACCGACTACTGGGCACCGCTTGTCGTGGTGCAGATCCTTACCGGCATCCTGCTGGGCCCGGGGGTACTGGGCAAGGCGTTTCCCGATTATTACGCCACGGTGTTCGCACCGCCGGTCATCGGCGCGCTGAACGGCATCGCGTGGTGGGCTGTCATGTTGTTCGTCATGATCGCCGGCATCGAGCTGGATCTGCGCGAGGTGTGGCGCCAGCGCAAGGAATGCGGCACCACCGCCGCGCTCGCGCTCGGCGTACCGCTCGCGGCGGGCTGTCTGGCGGCGCTCGGCCTGCTGGCATGGCGCACGGGCTGGATCGGCGAAGGCACCCAGACCTGGCAGTTCGTGCTCGGCATCGGCATGTCCTGCGCGGTCACCGCGTTGCCCATCCTCATCCTGCTGATGGAGAAGCTCGACATCCTGCGTGCGCCGCTGGGCCAGCGCGTGCTGCGCTACGCGAGCCTGGACGACATCGCCATCTGGGCCGTGCTCGCCATCCTGCTGCTCGACTGGAAGCGCGTCGGCCACCAGGCCGCGTTCCTCGCGATCTTCGCGGTGGCGTCGTGGGGGTTCCGCGCGCTGATGGAGCGTTTGAAGGAAACCGACCGCTACTACGTCAGCCTGATCTGGCTGGCGGCCGTGGCGTACGGCGCCGACTGGTGCGGCCTGCACTTCATGGTCGGCGCGTTCCTCGCCGGCGCCATCATGGAGCGCGACTGGTTCAACCTCGAACGGCTCGACGGCCTGCGCCACAACGTGCTGCTGACGATCATGCCGATCTATTTCCTCTCGACCGGCCTGCGTACCAACTGGAACATCGGTGGTACGGCCGTGTTCGTGGCCGCGGCGGTGCTGCTGGTGGCGTCGGTGATCGGCAAGCTGGCCGGCGTGGGCGTGGCGGGCAAGCTGCTCGGCTGGAAGAAGGGCGATGCCTGGCTCATCGGCTGGCTGCTGCAGACCAAGGCGCTGATCATGATCATCTTCGTCAACGTGCTGCTGGATAAGCACATGATCACCAGCGAGACGTTCACCGCGCTCCTGCTGATGGCGGTCGCCAGCACCATGCTGACCGTGCCGATCGTGGCACCGCGCCTCAAGGCCCTCGGGTATGTCTGAGCCAACGCACACGCCGCTCGCCACGCCCGTGCGTCGCGCGGCGGTCGTGTTCGTTTTCATCACCGTCCTGATCGACATCCTCGCGTTCGGCATCATCATCCCGGTGCTGCCGCACCTGATCGAAACGATGACCGGCGGCGGCGTGAGCAACGCCGCGTGGTGGGTGGGCGTGTTCGGCACCGTGTTCGCGGCGGTGCAGTTCTTCTCTTCGCCGGTGCAGGGCGCGCTGTCCGATCGCTTCGGCCGCCGCCCCGTCATCCTGCTGTCGAACCTGGGACTCGGCCTCGATTTCGTCTTGATGGCCCTGGCGCCGTCGCTATGGCTGCTGTTCGTTGGCCGGATCATCTCCGGCATGACGGCGGCCAGCTTCACCACCGCCAATGCCTACATCGCCGACGTGACCCCGCCGGAGAAGCGCGCGGGGGCGTTCGGCGTGCTCGGCGGCGCGTTCGGCATCGGCTTCATCATCGGCCCGGCGCTGGGCGGCTTCCTGGGCGGCATCGACCTGCGCCTGCCGTTCTGGGTCGCGGCCGGGCTGGCCCTCGCCAACTTCATGTACGGCTTCTTCATCCTGCCCGAATCGCTGCCACCGGAACGGCGCACGGCGAAGTTCGAGCCGCATACGGCCCACCCGCTGGGCGCCCTGCGCCTGCTCCGCTGCAGCCCTACGGTGTTCGGGCTGGCGATCGTGACCTTCCTGTTCTACCTGGCGCACTACGTGCTCCAGACCACGTTCGTGCTCTACGCCGACTACCGCTACCACTGGGGTGCCCAGGCGGTGGGCTTCGTGCTGGCCCTGGTCGGCGCCTGCGACGGCTCGGTCCAGGCCTTCCTGACCGGGCGGCTCACCCAGCGCTTCGGTGAGCGGAAGATCCTGGTCATCGGGCTGATGTTCGGCACCCTGGCCTTTGCCGTGATGGGCCTGGCCGGCGCCGGCTGGGTCTTCCTGCTCGGGATACCCCTAATGTCGCTGTGGGGCCTGTCCGGGCCGCCCATGCAATCGATCATGACCCGCTGTGTTTCGGCCGACCAGCAGGGCCGGCTGCAGGGGGCGATCACGAGCCTGGGCAGCTTTGCGGGCATTTTCGGCCCGTACCTCTTTGCCCAGATCTTCGCCTTCTCCATCGCCCCCGAGCGAACGGTGCACGTGCCCGGCATCGCCTTCCTGCTGGCGGCCGTGCTGATCGGCGTTGGGGCGGTGGTGGCGGCCCGCGCTACCCGATGGATGCCGCCGCCGCATACTCCGCCATAAGGCAGATCGAAATTCCTAGCTTTCATCGTATGATGCGCGACGTACTTGAACCACTTCACGCGACGGTTGGGGCGTGCGTTTGGACAGCCAGCTCTGGGAAAGCAAATACCGCGAGGCCGTAGAACGGCTTACACGCGAGGAAGCCCAGTGGCGGGGCGTCGAGTCCGTGCTTCGCCAATTGGTCGCAAGCCTGACCCGCGCCGCCCACGGCTCACATGAACAGGTCGATCCCCATATCGAACGCCTGAGCGCCGCCCTTGCGGCCGGCTCGGCCGACGCCATGGTGCTCGAGACCCTGTCGAACAGCCTGCGCGATGCGCTGGAAGGCCTGGCCACCCGCCCGCTGCGGACGCCGGAAGAGCGCGCCATCCCGATCACCCGGCCGCAGCGCACCGAATACGGCTCGTCCGTACAGGCCGCCCTGCACCGCCTGGTGGACCGGATCGTCGTCCAGCCGAAGCTGACCGAGCGGGCGAACGACCTGCGCCGCGACGTGACCGACGCGGGCGACCTGGTGGCCCTGGCCGCCTGTAGCGACCGCATGGCCGACCTGATCAACGAGCAGCGGATCGGCATGCAGCGCGAGATCGATGCGCTGCAGGCGGTGCTGCGCCACGTGGCCGGCCGCCTGGACGAGATGACCCAGTACATGGCCCGCGAACTCGCGGACCAGTCCACCGGCGAATCGAACGGTCAGGCGCTGGATGCCTCCGTGGCCCATGAGATGCGCTTGCTCAGCGAGGCGATCCTCGAAGCGGAAGACGCGCACGAACTGCGTGAGCGGGTGAACGAGAGCCTGGAAACGATCGCGGCGTGCTTCCGTGATTTCCGCGGCCGCGAGGGTGCACGCCTTACCGCCTACCGCGAGCGCGCCGAGAAGATGCGCCAGCGCGTGGAGCAGCTGGAGACCGAGCGCAACGCCTTGCAGCGTTCGCTCGAGCGCGAACATGAGCTCGCGCAGACCGACACCATGATCGGCATGCCGAACCGCCTGGCGTACGAGAAGCGGATCGAAGCCGCGTACGAAAGCTGGCTCACCACATCGCGTCCGCTTTCGATCGCCGCGATCGATATCGATCACTTCAAGAGCATCAACGATACCTACGGCCACACCGCGGGCGACGCGGTGCTGCGCGTGATCGGCCAGGCGCTGCTGAAGCACGTGCGGCCGGTGGATTTCGTGGCGCGCTATGGCGGCGAGGAATTCATCGTGATCTTCGATGGCGCCGACGAAGCCGAATCGCTGCAGGTGTGCGAACGCCTGCGCGGCAAGATCCAGCACCTCGCCTTCCACGCCAGCCGCCAGCCGGTGCGCGTGACGGCATCGATCGGTGTAGCCCAGTTCCGCGCCGGCGAGACACCGCAGGCCGTGTTCGAACGCGCCGACCTGGCGCTGTACACGGCAAAGAATGGCGGGCGAAATCGCTGCGTAGCCGGGTAAAGCGATTCGGCGCGCAGGCGGCTATCCACCTCCGGCACGGCCCCCGCGCGACCACCTATTCGCCTTCGGCACGCCCCCCGCGCGGTCGCCTATCCACCTCCGGCACGGCCCCTCGCGCGACCGTCTATCCAGCTCCGGCACGGCCCCCGTAGGAGCCCACCCTGTGGGCGACGCCTTTCGTACAGCCGCCACAGGGTCTGCAGCTCTTCCGCGAAAGATGTCGCCCACAGGGTGGGCTCCTACATGGCGAAAGATGTCGCCCACAGGGTGGGCTCCTACGTCGCGATGCCGAACAAGCGGCCGACTACCGCCGTCAGGGCCATTGCCGCGGCGCCCCAGAACAGGATGCGCGACACCCCACGCCAGATTGGCGCGCCAGCCAGCCGGGCCGAGGTCGCCCCCAACACCGCGAGTGCCACCAGCGATACCGCCACGGTCACTGTCGCCATGTGCGGCTGCGGCGCCACGGCCGTCGCCAGGATCGGCACGATCGCACCCACCGCGAAGCTAACCGCCGACGCGGCGGCCGCCTGCAACGGCCGCGCCGCCGTGGCCGAAGACAACCCCAGCTCATCGCGCGCATGTGCTTCCAGCGCGTTATGCGCCATGAGCTGATCGGCCACCTGATGAGCCAGCTCGCGGTCGAGGCCACGGTGCACGTAGATCTCGGTGAGCTCCTTGTGCTCCCCGTGCGGGTCTTCGCGTAGCTCGCGCTGCTCCACGGCCAGCTCGGCACGTTCGCTGTCGGCCTGCGAGCTCACGGAGACGTATTCACCAGCCCCCATCGACATGGCGCCCGCGACCAGGCCGGCCACGCCAGCGATCATCACGTTCCCCGTGCCCGCCTCGGCCGAAGCCACGCCCACCAGCAGGCTCGCGGTCGAAAGAATGCCGTCGTTCGCGCCGAGCACGGCCGCACGCAGCCAGCCCAACCGGTCGAGCCGGTGGTGTTCGGAATGTTTGCGGATCACGCCTGTTCCCCTTCAACCCTGGCTTCGATGCGGTGTTCCAGCCGCGAGACCAGCCAGCCTACCAAGAGCGCGCACGCGGTACCGCATAGCACTTCGCCGAGCCGCCACGCGGCCACTTCCCAACGCGGCCCCACCGCCGGCACGAGCACCACGATAGCGGTGGTGATGCCACCGATCTTCGCCGCCGCACCCGCGTTCGCCGACCAGCAGGCGATGGTGACCAGGGAGAGCGCCAGCGCGAACGACAGCACATCGCCCGAGCCACCGACCCATAGCCCCAACAGGCCCGCCGCGCCGCCGAAGACGGTGCCGAGCACCCTGTCCCGCCCCGCCCCACGCGTATCGCCATAGTGGAGTTGGGTGATGGCGACCGCGCTGATGGCGGCCCAAAACGCTTCGTCCGGGTGCACCAGGTAGCCCACGCCGTAGGCGCAGAGCGAGGCGGCCACCGCCTTGAACGCCATGAAGGTACCCATGCGCAGGCGCGAGCCCAGCGGCAGGCCCTTGAACAAGCGGTCGAGCAGCTGCTCGGCCCGGCGCACCCGGAGGATCTCCAGGGGGCGGCGTGGCTTTGGCCGGGGCGCATCGGGTTCGGTCATGCCGCCATCGTAGCTTCTCGCCCCGTCGACGGCCCGCCAACGCACGCGCACAATACGCGCCGCCCCGGCCGCCCGGCCGACCTACCCACCAAGAGCCTGTCCATGTCCATCACGATGTACCAGACCACCGTCCCCGTCCTCGTCCGCGCCCTGACGAACCTCGCAGGCGTGCTGAAGAAGGGTGCCGAACACGCGAAGGAACGCAACATCGCCGAAGAGGTGCTGCTGAACACCCGCATCACCCCGGATATGTTTCCGCTGATCCGCCAGGTGCAGATCGCGACCGACATGGCCAAGGGCGCCGCCTTCCGCCTGGCCGGCGAAGAAGCGCCGAAGATGGAAGACAACGAAACCAGCTTCGAGCAGCTGCAGGCACGCATCGCCAACGTGATCGGCATGCTCAACGGCTTCAAGCCGGAGCAGATCGACGGCAGCGAGAACCGCGACATCGTGCTGAAGATGCGCTCGGGCGAAATGCAGTTCAAGGGCCAGCCCTACCTGCTGCAGTTCGTGCTGCCCAACGTGTACTTCCACTGCACCACTGCCTACGCGATCCTGCGCGGCGTGGGTGTAGTGCTCGGCAAGTCCGATTTCATCGGCAAGCACGAGTAAGAACGCTCGTAGGAGCCCACCCTGTGGGCGACATCTTTCGCGGAAGAGCTGCAGACCCTGTGGCGGCTGTACGAAAGGCGTCGCCCACAGGGTGGGCTCCTACAGGTAAGCGGAGGCGGTGTTAGTTCTTGAGCTTCCAGCCGGTACGGAAGATCCACCAGACCACGGCCAGGCACACCAGCATGAAGCCCACGGTGGCCGAGACGCTGACCACCACGTTCACATCGGCCTGCCCGTAGAAGCTCCAGCGGAATCCGTTCACCAGGTACACCACCGGGTTGAACAGCGTGAGCTTCTGCCAGAACGGCGGCAGCATATTGATCGAATAGAAGCTGCCGCCCAGGAAGGTCAGCGGCGTGATCACCATCAGCGGCACCACCTGCAGTTTCTGGAAATCATCCGCCCACAGGCCGATGATGAAACCGAACAGGCTGAAGGTCACCGCCGTCAACAGCAGGAACGCAAGCATCCAGAACGGGTGCTGGATCTCGTACGCAACGAAGATGCGCGAGGTCGCGAGGATCAGCAGGCCCAGGATCATCGACTTGGTCGCCGCTGCACCCACGTAACCGAGCACCACCTCTACGTAGTTCACCGGCGCGGAAAGCAGCTCGTAGATCGTGCCCGACCACTTCGGCATGTAGATACCGAACGACGCATTGGAAATGCTCTCGTTGAGCAACGAAAGCATGATCAGACCGGGGATGATGAAGGCGCCGTAGCTCACGCCACCGATCGCGCCCATGCGCGAACCGATCGCTGCACCGAACACGATGAAGTACAGCGACGTTGAAAGCACCGGCGAGGCGATGCTCTGGGTGAGCGTGCGGAACGTGCGGGCCATCTCGAAACGATAAATGGCACGAATGCCGTGGATATTCACAGGCCACCTCCACGGACAAGGCTCACGAAGATATCTTCCAGCGAGCTCTCGCTGGAATGCAGGTCCTTGAAGTCGATGCCCAGGGCACCGAGCTTCTTCAGCAGTTCGGCGATGCCGGTGTCATCCGATTGCGTATCGAAGGTGTAGGTGAGGCACAGGCCATCCTTCGACAGTTCCAGCGGCCAGTGTTCCAGCCCGGACGGCACGGCCTCGAGCGGCGCCTGCAGCGACAGCGTCAGCTGCTTCTTGCCCAGCTTCTGCATCAGCGTGCGCTTGTCTTCCACCAGAATCAGTTCGCCGTGGTTGATGACACCGATGCGATCGGCCATTTCCTCGGCTTCTTCGATGTAATGCGTGGTGAGGATGATGGTGACGCCCGATTCGCGCAGGCGGCGCACCATCTGCCACATGTCATGGCGCAGTTCGACATCGACGCCCGCGGTGGGCTCATCGAGAAACAGTACGCGCGGCTCGTGCGCGAGCGCCTTGGCGATAAGCACACGGCGTTTCATGCCGCCCGACAACGCCATGATCTTCGAATCCTTCTTCTCCCACAGCGAAAGCTCGCGCAGGATCCGCTCGAGGTACACGGGATTCGGCGCCTTGCCGAACAGGCCGCGGCTGAAGGTCACCGTGGCCCACACCGTTTCGAATGCGTCCGTCGACAATTCCTGCGGCACCAGGCCGATGAGACCGCGCGCCGCGCGATAGTCGCGGACGATATCGTGGCCATCGACGCTGACGCTGCCGTCGGTACCGGTGACGATGCCGCAGATGATGCTGATGAGGGTGGTCTTGCCGGCGCCATTGGGGCCGAGCAACGCGAAGATTTCGCCGCGGCGGATTTCCAGATCGACGCGCTTCAACGCCTGGAAGCCCGTCTTGTAGGCCTTGGACAGGCCGCGCACCGCGACGATCGCGTCGGATGCCGGTTCAATGGGGGACATGGGGGACCGTTCGTAGCGGGGTTGGCCGGTGATGGTAGTCCCTTGGATTGCGTCGCGCACGGGCCTTGAAGGGGCGCCCTGCCCGCCCCACCATCGATGGATTACCCAGGGAGCCACCCCATGAGCATCTCGCTGCACGAAGCCTCCGCTGCCGCCTACGTCCGCGGTTTCCATGTCCTTGCCGACCTGCTGCGGAAAGCCAAAGCCCACGGCGGCGATGCGCTGGTGGAACAGCGGCTGGCCCCCGATATGCTGAACCTCGCCGGCCAGGTGCAGCGCGCCAGCGATACCGCCAAGTTTGGCGTGGCCCGCGTGGCCGATGTGCAGCCGCCCGCGTTCGAAGACAACGAAACCACCATCGACCAGTTGCTCGCTCGCATCGATGGCACCGTGCAGTGGATCGAATCGGTACCGGCCGACACCATCAACGCAGGCGCCTCGCGCAGCATCACGCGCAAGTTCGGCCCGAACGAGCGCACGTTCAGCGCGAACGAATACCTCATGCTGTTCGCCCTGCCGAACTTCTATTTCCACATCACCACCGCGTACGACATCCTCCGCCACAACGGCGTCGGCGTCGGCAAGCTGGATTACCTCGGCTTCGCCGGGTGAGTGATGGCCTGACGCGCTGCGCCTGGGGCGAATCCGATGACCTCATGCGCGGTTATCACGACCGCGAATGGGGCGTGCCCGAGCGCGACGGCCGCAAGCTGTGGGAAAAGCTGATCCTCGACGGCTTCCAGGCCGGGCTCTCGTGGCGGACCATCCTGGCCCGCCGCGACGGGTTCCGCCATGCCTTCGAAGGCTTCGACCCGGACGTCGTCGCGGCCTACGGGCCGCGCGACGTGGAACGGCTGCTGGCCGACCCCGGCATCATCCGATCCCGGAGCAAGATCGGCGCGGCGATCAACAACGCGAAGGCCTACCTGGCCATGCGCGAGGCGGGCGAGGACTTCGCCACCTTCTGCTGGGATTTCGTCGGCGGCCAGCCGCTGGCCTGGGACGGCCCGGTACCCCCGAACAGCCCGCTCTCCGAACAGGTGTCCAAGGCCCTGAAGAAGCGGGGCTTTACCTTCGTGGGGCCGACCATCGTGTTCGCCTGGATGGAGGCCACCGGCCTGCTCAATACCCATGCACCGAGCTGCTTCCGGCGGGCCGAACTGCTCCGTAAACCCTTACGGAACAAGGCTTAATGGATTTTTAGCCGGGGAGGCGTAGGATCAAAATCGTCCGTTAGCCGTACCCACCGACACACGCGAGGGTCCCATGGCATCGAGTTCCGCCCAGTTGTTCATTCCGCACTGCGAAACGACACAGGGACCGTGGATCGTCCGCCGCGGCGCGGCCGACATACTCGCCCGCTACCCCACGCAAGCCGAGGCCATCCACGCCGCGGAAGCCCTGGCACCCGGCCTCTCCGACAGCCTCGGCCGCCCGGTAGCCATTCACGTCCAGCACGCCGATAAGACCTGGGAAGAACACACCTGGGTAGTCGCCGGGATGATCGCGGGCGCACCGCTGAGTCCCGCGGTTCACGCACGCTGAGGCACGGGGTGAGACCCCGATAGGGTAACCTTGGTGGGCTATGCTCACCGAAGATACCAAAGCCGCGATCCGCGCCGCCTATGCGCGCCTGAAGGACGGCCTTGCGGGGTTCCGCGGGCGTCCCTCGCAGCTGAAGATGATCGCCGAGGTCGCCAAGGCGCTGGCCGAGCCGGCGGGCGCGGCCGTGATCGAAGCACCCACCGGTACCGGTAAGTCCATGGCCTACCTGATTGGTGGCCTCGAAGTGGCCCGTTCCCAGAAGAAGAAGCTGGTGATCGCGACGGCCACGGTGGCGCTGCAGGAGCAGCTCGTCCAGCGCGATATCCCCCAGTACATGAAGCTCTGCGGCGTCGAGGCGAAGGTGGCGCTGGCCAAGGGCCGTGCGCGCTACCTGTGCCCACGCAACCTGCGCATGGCCGGGTCTGAACCGAGTGCCCAGGGCGGCTTCGATTTCGATGCGGACGTGGCCCTGTGGTCACGGCCACCGGCGGAACGCGACACCAAGGCCATCGAGAAGCTCGGCAAGGCGTTCGAAGCGCGTGAGTGGAACGGCGATATCGATACGAGCCCGGAACCGCTCTCGGATCTCGTCCGCGGCATGATCACCACGAGCGCGGGTGGCTGCACCGGCCGCAAGTGCAACGCCTTCGCCGTATGCCCGTTCTTCCTCGCGCGCCGCGCCATTGGCGAGGCCGATATCGTGGTGGCGAACCAGGATCTGGTCCTGGCCGACCTGACCATGCCGCGAGATGAAGACACCTTCGGCGGCGTGATCCTGCCGAAGCCGGAAGAGACCCTGTACATCTTCGACGAGGCGCACCACGTGCCCTCGAAGGCCATTGATCGTGGTGCGGCCGACGTGCACCTTGCGAGCGCCGTGCGCCGCATCGGCCGCCTGCAGAACCAGGTGCATGCCGCGTATTCGCTCACCGATAAGGAAAGCATCGGCAATCTCTCGCTGGAAACCGGCGACGAGAAGATGCTGGAAATGTCGAACGCGCTGGAAGAGATCGAGCGCGAGATTCGTCTTTCGTGGACACCGTCGTCCAGCGAGCTGGAACCCGTGTTCCGCGCGTCGCTCGGGCAGTTGCCTGAGAACTGGGTGATCCATGCATCGCACCTGCACACGGTAACGCGCGACGTACAGCGTTGGTTGCGCACCGTGCGCCGCACCGTCGTGGAGATGGAAGCGGGCGGCCCCACGCAGGAAGCGCTTTCGCGCGAACTGGGCATGGCGCTGGAACGGCTCGACCGGCAGGTGCGCACCTGGTACGCGTGGTCCACCGAGGATCGCGAGAACGGACCGCCGCTTGCCCGCTGGGTAAGCATGGGTTCGGATCAGCAGCTGATCTGCCATGCGTCGGCGGTTTCCGCGGGCGGCCTGCTGCGCAACGTGCTTTGGGATAACGCCTCCGCCGTGGTGATGACCTCCGCGACGTTGTCTGCGGGCGGCAACTTCCGCGGCTTCGCGGATTCCGTCGGCCTGCCGAATGAAGCGGTGACGATCAGCCTGCCCTCCCCGTTCGACCTGGAGCGTCAGGCAAAGCTCGAGGTGCCTGCGTTCAACACCTTGCCGGATGATCGCGAAGGCCACGCGCGCGAAGTCGCGAGCTGGCTGGCGAAAAACCTGGACTGGGATGCGGGCAACCTCGTGTTGTTCACGTCGCGTGCGAAGCTGGATCGCGTACTGCAGGTGTTGCCTATCGATCACGTGCGCCGCGTTCGCGCGCAGGGTTCGCTGGCGAAAGCGCAACTGATTGCCGAGCACTGTGCGGATATCGAAGCCGGCAAGGGCAGCACGATCTTCGGCCTGGCGTCGTTCGGCGAAGGCCTCGACCTGCCGGGTAAGCTTTGCGAAACAGTGGTCGTCACGCAGTTGCCGTTTGCGGTACCCACCGATCCCGTCGGCGCGACCTACGCCGAGTGGCTGGAATCGCGGGGCCGCAATCCGTTTATCGAAGTGAGCGTGCCGGATGCCACGCGCATTCTCACCCAGTACTGCGGTCGTTTGATCCGTACCGAAACCGACACCGGCCGCATCGTGCTGCTTGATCGCCGCGTCATCACCAAGCGCTACGGCACCGGCATGCTGCGCGCGCTCCCGCCCTTTGCCCGTGAGATCGAGCGCGTCGCATGAAGATCGTCCGTTTCGATGAACTGAAGGCCGTGCCGTGGAAGAACGGCCTTGGCATCACGCGAGAGCTGGCAGTGGAGCCGCCGGGTGCATCGATGGAGACGTTCGCGTGGCGCGTGAGCATCGCTGATGTCGATACCGCATCGCCGTTCTCGGTATTTCCCGATATCGACCGGACCATCGTGCTGCTCGAAGGCGCCGGGTTCACCATGCGGCTCGATGGTGAGCGCGAGCACGGCCTGACGACGCCGCTGGCGCCGTTCGCGTTTCCGGGGGAGGCGAAGGTCGATGTGCGCCTCGCCGGTGGCGCCACGCGCGATTTCAACCTGATGGTGCGGCGGGGTGTTTCCCGGGCACGCCTTGAAGTGCTGCAGGGCCCCGGCGTCTTCGACGGCGTGAAGGTCGCCTACGTCGCCGAGGGAAGCGGCTCGGCCGATGGCCAGCCCATCGCCGCTGGCGATTCCGTCTTCGATGCCACGACCATCACCCTCGCCCCAAACAGCCAAGCCATAGCCGTGCTCCTGTAGGAGCGTGCTCGCACGCGATCCGCCGGCAGGCGGCAAGGGTGAGGCAAGCGCGCTCCTACAGAGGTTCGGGCGGCTCGGGGGCTTCGGCAGCCCCGGGGTCTTCAGCCACGGGCTCTTCAGGCACCTCACGGCGCCACAGGTCCACCGAGGTCAGCTGGAACTTCACCGACGGCACGGCCGATTCCCAGCCTTCAATGCCCGGGAAGACCTCACGCAGGTCACGGATCAGCTCGCCAAAGCCCTTGTCCTCTTCGGACAGCACCAGGATCTCCTCGCCATCGACGTGGAAGCTTAGGTACACCGTGTCCCACGTATCCGTGTCGCGGTTGCCCGCCTCGACCCGGCTCACCCGGGCCAGCGGCACCTCGCGCATCCGGAAAACGCCCGGCGTGGCCACGATCATGCCGGCCTCCAGGTCCACATGGGCGGCTCCCGGCGACACCAATCGCTCGCGCAGCCGCGTGAAGAGCGGGCGTTTGGCTGGGGTGTCGTCTGGGTCCATGGAGCGGTTCCGGTGGCGCAATTTACTGAGGATTCACCCGTCATCGGCATCGTAGTGCGTTCGCTTTAACGGAATCCCGCCATGCGCGACCTTCTAGGGGCCCTGAATTGGGCCATGGCCAGCCCGGGCATCGCCCTCACCCCCGTCACCGCCGTGGCCGATCTCGACCTGGAGCGCTATGCCGGCACGTGGCATGAGATCGCCCGCCTGCCCATGTACTTCCAGCGCAAGTGCACGGGGAACGTCACCGCCCACTACGCGCCCCAGATCGACGGCACGGTAACCGTGGAGAACCGCTGCGGCACCGACGGCGGCGAGATCGCCAGCCAGGGCGTCGCCCGGCGGCCTGAGGCCTTCGCCCGGGGCAAGCTCGAAGTCACCTTCGTCCCGCCCTGGCTCCGCTGGCTGCCGCCCGTCTGGGCTGATTACTGGGTGATCGCCCTCGACGACGACTACCAGTGGTCCATGGTCGGCCAGCCGGGGCGGAAGTACCTGTGGATCCTTTCCCGCACACCGCAGCTCGACCAGGCGACGTTCGAGCGGCTGAAGGCCACGGCCATCACGATGGGCTATGACCTTTCGGCGCTGATCGTGTCGGGTCAGGTCGCCTGACGCGCGGCGGCATTCGGCCAACGACCCGTTAGGATGGGCGCCTTCCGATTTCCAGAGGACACGGCCATGGCCACTCCCGATACGGCCTGCCCTTGCGGCACCGGCAAGCCTTACGCCGCGTGCTGCGGCCGCTGGCATGCGGGCGAACCGGCACCCACGGCTGAGGCGCTGATGCGTTCGCGGTATAGCGCGTACGTGATGGGGCTTGAGGACTACCTGCTGGCCTCGTGGCATCCGTCGATGCGGCCGCCGTCACTCGACCTGGCGAACCAGTCGCCGGCACCTACGTGGCTAGGGCTTACCGTGAAGCGCCACGAGAACCCCACGCCTGACACGGCCGTGGTCGAATTCATCGCCCGCCTGCGCTATGGCGGCGGCAGCGCGAAGAAGATGCATGAGGTGAGCCGCTTCGTGCGCGAAGACGGCCGCTGGTACTACGTCGACGGCGATGTCGACTGAAAATCTGTAGGAGCGCGCTTGCGCGCGATGGGGCTTGCGGCAAGCATCCGATCGCGCGCAAGCGCGCTCCTACAAGGGCTGCGCTGTTAGACGACCTGGCGGGCGACGCCGCCGTCGACGCGTACCGCTGCGCCGGTGGTGCCGCTGGCCTGTTCGGAGGCGAGGTACACCGACATGTTGGCGACTTCTTCGACCGTGAGCAGACGCTCGATCAGCGAGGTCGGGCGGTGGGTGCTGATGAAGTCCTTCTCGACTTCAGCCAGCGACTTGCCCTGGTCCTTGGCGATCTTGCCGAAGAACTCACCCACGCCTTCCGACAGGGTCGGGCCGGGGAGCACGGAGTTCACGGTGACGCCGGTGCCGGTAAGGGTCTCGGCCAGGCCGCGCGAGACGGCGAGCTGGGCGGTCTTGGTCATGCCGTAGTGGACCATCTCGGCCGGGATCTGCAGGGCCGATTCGCTGGAGATGAACTGCACGCGGCCCCAGCCGCGGTCAGCCATGCCCTTGGCGTAATGGCGCGACAGGCGCACGCCCGAGTTCACGTTCACTTCGAAGAAGCGGCTCCATTCCTCGTCGGTGATGTCAAAGAAGCCCTTCGGCTCGAAGATGCCTAGGTTGTTCACGAGGATGTCCGTGCTCGGCACGGCCTTGATCAGGGCGGCGGCGCCTTCGGCCGTGCCGAGGTCGGCGGCCACGCCGGAGAGCTTCGCGTTCGGTACGGCCTTCTTGATCTCGGCGATGGCGGCGTCGACACGGGCCTGGGTACGGCCGGTAACGACCACGCTGGCGCCCGCGCCGGCCAGGCCCTGGGCGATGGCAAGGCCGATGCCGGCGGTGGAACCCGTGACGATGGCGCTGCGCTTGGAAAGGTCGATGTTCATGGGTGACTCCCGGTGGGAAAGTGGATTCCACCATCGTCGGGGTACGGGCGGCTTGGATCAACCGCTGCCCGGGTGAAAGACTTTTGCCGCCACGCTAAGGATCGGTCAGGGGGCCAGGTCGAGGCGGGTTTCGCCTTCGGGGACGCCGTTGGGGCCGAAGCGACGTTCGATGATGGTGGTGGCGTCGTCGTGGCCGATGAGGATCACCGTGCTGGCGCGGGTGCCGTAGTTCTCGCCGACGATGAAGGCGCTGGAGAGGAAGCGCTCGCGCTCGATGCCGATGCCCGTGTCAGGCAGGAGGTCGTCGGGCCAGCGGCCCTGGTCAGAGAGCATGCGGAACAGGGATTCCGTATCGTCACGCCCTTCTTCTACCCATGCCTCGAGCCGATGGACGAGCGCGCGGGTCTTCGGCCACGGCGCATTGAAGTCGGCATTCGATAAACCGTGCACGCCATCGCTCACGGGCTGGTAGCGCGCATCGGGATGGTTACCGAGGTAGTACGCGCTCTCGTGGTCGAACGTCAGTAAATTGAACGGACGATAGTCCTTCGCCGTGGCGATAAGTTCTTGCGCATGCACCGGCGCAGGAAGATTGGAGCCGAGGTAATCAGCGACCAGCAAGCCACGCGACATGCCGCCGTGGTCTGCCTTCAGGTCACGCACGTTGGTGATGATGCTGCTGCGCCCATGCGGCGCGACGCCCGCCCAGGTACCACCGGCTTCGAGGTCGCGGCCTGCCGCGATTTGCGGCGCTTCGTCCCAGTGCGCTAGCGGCGCCGTGGGGCGGGTATGGAATTCATCGCGGTTGCCGAGCAGGACAAGGCGCCAGCGCGGATGGGCGCGCCATGCGAAAGCGATCAGGCACATAGGGGATAAACCGCCGTGGAGGGCATGCACCTATTGTGCGCCTTTTCCTCCAGGCGGGTGTGCAGGCCTTTGTATGGCGAACGCGCAGCCTTGTACGACGGGTGCGCAGGCTTTTGTAGGAGCGCGCTTGCGCGCGACATCTTTCGCCTCACCGCCGCAGGCCCTGTGGTTCTTTCGCGAAAGATGTCGCGCACAAGTGCGCTCCTACAAACGGCATCTTTCGCCTCACCGCCGCAGGGCCTGTGGCTCTTTCGCGAAAGATGTCGCGCACAAGTGCGCTCCTACAAGGGCGGTGTCGGTCAGGCGGCGACGGTGGCGTTCGCTTTCTTGCTGGCCAGCATGCGGACGATCGAGGCGGCGGCTTCGCGGCCGTCGTAGACCGCGCGCACCACGAGATCGGCGCCGCGCACGTTATCGCCACCCGCAAAAATCTTCGCATGGCTGGTCTGGTGCGGCAGGTTGCCTTCGGCGCCAGTGATGATGCGGCCGCTGCGGTCGCGCGCGATGCCGAACGCGTCGCACCAGTCGGGCGGGCTCGGCTGGAAGCCGAAGGCCTGGATCACCACATCCGCGCGCAGGTCGGTTTCGCTACCTTCGACATTGCGCGGACGCGGCCGGCCATCGCCGTCGTCGACCAGCTGCGTCTCGACGACACGCACGGCCTTCACCTTGCCGTTCTCGCCCACGAGCGTCACCGGCTGGCGCTGGAACAGGAAGCGCACGCCTTCTTCGCGGCTGTAACCCACTTCGCGACGCGAGCCCGGCATGCTGGGTTCATCGCGACGGTATACGCAGGTGACCGATGCGGCGCCCAGGCGGATCGCCGTGCGGTTGCAGTCCATACCGGTATCGCCGCCACCCAGCACGACGACATGCTTGCCGGCCAGATCGTATTCCGGCGCGGGCGCCTGCTCGCGCAGCAAGCGGTCGGTGTTGGCAATGAGGAATGGCAGCGCATCGTGCACGCCACCCAGTTCGCGGCCTTCGAGCTGGCCATCGACGTAGGTGTAAGCGCCCGTGCCAACGAACACGGCATCGTAATCGTTGAGCAGTTCATCGAATTCGATATCGCGGCCGATCTCCACACCGAGGTGGAAACGCACGCCCATGCCTTCCAGCACGCTGCGGCGCGTGCGGACGATGTTCTTGTCGAGCTTGAACGGGGGAATGCCGAAGGTCAGGAGACCACCGATTTCATGCTGCTTGTCGAAGACATCCGCGGCAATACCCGCGCGACGCAGGCGATCCGCACAGGCCATGCCCGCAGGACCCGCGCCAACGATCGCAACGCGCGCGCCGGTTTCCTTCACGCGCGAAAGATCCGGGCGCCAGCCCTGGCGGAACGCTTCGTCGGTCACCCAACGCTCGACGCTACCAATCGTGACCGCGCCGAACTCGCCCTGCTCGAGCGTGCACGCACCTTCGCACAGGCGATCCTGCGGGCACACGCGGCCGCAGATCTCCGGCAGCGGGTTGGTTTCGTGCATCAGGGTGGCGGCCTCGAAGAGGCGGCCGTCCTGGACCAGCTTCAGCCAGTTCGGGATGTAGTTGTGGACCGGGCAGGCGTGTTCGCAGTACGGGTTGCCGCAATCGATGCAACGGCCCGACTGCGACGAGGCTTCATCCGACGCGAAGTCGCCGGAAATCTCGCCATAGCCGAGCACGCGCACCGCAACGGGCACGGTACGCGGGGTCTGCCGCGGAATCTCGAGGAAACGGAAATCCTTCGCGCTCATGCCGCACTCCGCAGTTCTTCGGCCAGGGCATCCAGACTCGCTGCCTTCGGTTTCACCAGCCAGAACCGCTGCAGCATGCCGCGGAAATCGCCAAGGACCTGGCGGCCCCAGGCGCTGCCGGTGAGTTCGGCGTGGCGGGCGATGAGCTGGCGGAGGTGCTGCATGTAATGTTCCATGCCCTCGTGCGAGATACGCACGATGTCGACGAGTTCGTGGTTGTAGCAATCGACGAAGTTGCGCTCGGTATCGAGCACGTAGGCGAAGCCACCGGTCATACCCGCGCCGAAGTTCAGGCCGGTACGGCCGAGCACGGCGACGACGCCGCCGGTCATGTATTCGCAGCAGTGGTCACCCGCGCCTTCGACCACGGCGAGCGCGCCCGAGTTACGCACGGCGAAACGCTCGCCGGCCTGGCCCGCGGCAAACAGCTCGCCACCCGTCGCGCCGTACAGGCAGGTGTTGCCGATGATCGACGCATCCTGGCTCTTGAACGGCGAATCTGCCGGCGGGCGAATGATCAGGCGGCCACCGGCCATGCCCTTGCCCACGCCGTCGTTCGCTTCACCGACCAGGTCAATGTGCAGGCCCGGCGCATTCCACGCGCCCAGGCTCTGTCCCGCCGCACCGGCGAGATGCAGGTGGATGGGACGTTCAGCCATACCGGCATCGCCCCAGCGGCGGGCAATGTCGCCCGACAGGCGCGCGCCGATGGCGCGGTCGGTGTTGACGATGGGATAGCTGAAGGTACCGCCGTGGCCATCGTTCACCAGCTGGCGGACATCGGCGGAGATGCGCGACGCCAGCGCCGCCGGATCACGCATCGGATTGCGCGCGAGTGTGCAGGCGAAATCCACCTTCTGGCCCATGCCGTCTTCGGCGATGAGCGCGGAGAGATCGAGACGCTCCTGCACGGCGGTGATGCCGCCCTGCTGCTCGAGGCGGCCGGACTGGCCGATGAGCTCGGCGAGCGAACGCACGCCCAGACGTGCGAGGTGGCGACGCACGTCTTCCGCGATGAAGCGGAAGTAGTTCATCACCATATCGGGCAGGCCGATGAAGTGCTTCTGGCGCAACACCGGGTGCTGCGTCGCCACGCCGGTGGCGCAGTTGTTGAGGTGGCAGATGCGCAGGTACTTGCAGCCCAGCGCGACCATGGGGCCGGTGCCGAAGCCGAAGCTTTCCGCGCCAAGCATCGCTGCCTTGATCACGTCGAGGCCGGTCTTGAGGCCACCATCGGTCTGCAGGCGCACGCGGCCACGCAGGTCGTTCAGGCGCAGGGTCTGCTGCGTTTCCGCCAGGCCCAGCTCCCACGGCGTACCGGCGTACTTGATCGAGGTGAGCGGGCTCGCGCCCGTACCGCCATCGTGGCCAGACACCGTGATGAGATCGGCGCCCGCCTTCACCACACCCGCGGCCACCGTACCGACGCCGGCGTGCGAGACGAGCTTCACCGAAACCAGTGCCTGCGGGTTCACTTCCTTGAGGTCGTGGATCAGCTGGGCGAGGTCTTCGATCGAATAGATATCGTGGTGCGGCGGCGGCGAGATAAGACCGATACCCGGCTTGGCATAACGCAGGCGGGCGATGGTCGCATCCACCTTATGGCCCGGCAGCTGGCCGCCCTCGCCCGGCTTGGCGCCCTGGGCGATCTTGATCTGCAACACTTCGGCGTTGACGAGATACGCCGGCGTGACGCCAAAGCGGCCCGAGGCCACCTGCTTGATCTTCGACTGGCGATCGGTGCCGTAGCGCGAGGGATCCTCACCGCCTTCACCGGAGTTGCTGCGCGCGCCGAGGCGGTTCATCGCGATAGCGAGGGCTTCGTGCGCTTCCGGCGACAACGCGCCCAGCGACATGCCCGCGGAGTCAAAGCGCTTCAGGATGTCTTCGGCCGGCTCCACCTCATCCAGCGGAATGGCAGTACCTTCGCGCGGCACGAGCAGATCGCGCAGCGCCGAAGCGGGCCGCGAATCCACGTAGTGCGCGTACTTCTCGTAATCCTTCCAGTCACCCGTACGCACCGCCACCTGCAGGCTGGCGATCACGTCGGGGTTGTACATGTGGTATTCGCCACCGTGGACGTACTTGTAGAGGCCACCGGCGCGCAGCGACTGCGCTTCGTCCCACGCTTCCGCCGCCAGCAGGCGCTGTTCCTGCTCCAGGTCGGCGAAGGTGCTGCCACCCACGCGCGAGGGCGTACCGGGGAAGCACAGGTCGACCACATCCTTCGACAAGCCGACGATTTCGAAAAGCTGGGCGCCACGATAACCGGCGACGGTGGAGATGCCCATCTTCGACAGGATCTTCAGCAGGCCCTTGCGGATGCCGCGGCGGTAGTTGCGGCCGATCTCGCGCGGGGCGCCTTCGCCCTTGCGCAGGTGGCCGCTGCGGCCCATGTCGAACAGGCTCTGGTAGGCGAGCCAGGGATAAATCGCGGTAGCGCCGAAGCCGATCAGGCAGGCGAACTGGTGCGGGTCACGCGGCGTGGCCGTCTCGACCATGATGTTGCACTGACATCGCAGGCCCGTCTCGACGAGGCGTGCGTGCACGGCGCCAGTCGCCAGCAGCGAATGGATCGGCAGCAGGTCGCGGCGCGGGTAGCGGTCGCTGAGGAACACCACGGCCACGCCACCGCGCACGGCGGCTTCGACGTCGTCGCAGATGCGCGTGATGGCCTGTTCGAGCGTTTCGTCCGCGCCGTACATCAGGTCGAAGCGCGGCGTATTCGCGTATTCCGGTGTCGCCAGGATCTGGCGCAACTTGCGCTGCGAGAGGATCGGCGAGTTCAGCAGGATCTGCTTCGCGTTTTCCGGGCCCAGGTCGAAGACGTTCCGCTCCTGGCCGATCTGCGTGACCAGCGACATGACGAGCCGCTCGCGCAGCGGATCGATCGGCGGATTGGTGACCTGGGCGAAGGCCTGGCGGAAGCGATCGAACAGCGGACGCACCTGGCGCGAGAGCACGGCCATCGGCGTGTCGTCGCCCATCGAACCGGTGGCTTCCGCTTCGGTCTCGGCGATGATCTTCAGCACCGACTCGCTTTCCTCGCGGGAAAGACCGTACAGCTTCTGGTAGCGGCGCAGTTCTTCGGCGGGCAGCGGCTCGGCGGCCAGGCTCGGATCGATCAGGTCGGATTCGAGATAGGTGACGCCATCGCGCAGCCATTCGCGGAACGGCGCGCGTGCGCGATTGATCGCATCGATATCGGCATCGCGCAGCAGGCGGTGCTCGCGGAAATCCACCGCGATCATTTCGCCCGGGGCGAGGCGGCCCTTCGCGACGATGCGCGAGGACGGGACATCCCACAGGCCCGCTTCGGACGCAACGATGAGGTGGTTATCGTCGGACAGCGCCCAGCGCGCCGGGCGCAGGCCGTTGCGGTCGAGCGTGCAGGCGGCGTAACGGCCATCGCACATGACGAGGCCGGCGGGGCCATCCCACGGTTCGCTGTGCAGCGCGTAATACTCGTAGAACGCGGCGAGGTCTTCGTCGATATCCTCGCGGGCGCTGTACGCCGGCGGCACGAGCACGCGCATGGCGGTGAGCAGATCCATGCCGCCCATGAGCAGCACTTCGAGCGCGTTATCCAGGCTCTCGGAATCGGAACCGTTCTGGGTGACCAGCGGGCCGATGTCGGAAAGATCGACGTGCTCCGAACGCATGACCGTGCCGCGCGCCTGCATCCAGCGCCGGTTCGCGCGGATGGTGTTGATCTCACCGTTATGGGCGAGGAAACGGAAGGGCTGGGCGAGGCGCCACTTCGGCGACGTATTGGTCGAGAAGCGCTGATGGAAGACGACCGCATCGGCGACGAGCGCCGGATGCTTCAGGTCGGGATACACATCGCGCAGGTGGCCCGGTGCGGCCATGGCCTTGTAGCCCACCACTTCGCCGGAGAGCGACACCACATAGAACTGTTTGTCGTCCTTCAACGCCTGCTCGGCGCGGCGACGCGCACGGAACAGGGCGGCTTCGAACTTCGCCGGCGGCATGTCGCCCGGCGCATCCACGAACACCTGGCGCACGACGGGCATGGACGAAGCGGCGAGCGGGCCGCACGCACTCTTGTCGACGGCGACGTCGCGCCAGCCGGCAACGCGCAGCCCGGCGGCGGCAAGTTCGGTTTCAAGTGTAACTACCGCATGAGCTTGCGTATCGTTATCGAGGAACACGACGCCGGCGGCGAACTGCGTGGAAACGGTGATACCCGCCTCGCCCGCGAGCGCGCGCAGCCATTCGACCGGGCGGCGGATAAGCACGCCGCAACCGTCGCCGCTGATACCGTCGGCATTGACGCCACCGCGGTGGGAAAGCTTCGCGAGTGCTTCAAAAGCGGTGTTTACGAGCTTCGCGCTCGCGTGGCCATCGATCTGCGCGACGATACCGAAGCCGCAGCTATCGTGTTCAAACGCCTCGTCGTATAGGCGCGGTGTGCCTTGCTTCACCTAACGCCTCCTGTGGCATACGGTTGTGCTGGGACTACAGAAGCGTGCACATGGCCCCGCGACCGAGAACCGGCCGACCATCACATGCACGCGAAGGGCATGACTCCGAAGGTACACACATTTG
Organism: Luteibacter aegosomaticola; assembly: GCF_023078475.1. Lineage (NCBI taxonomy): Bacteria > Pseudomonadati > Pseudomonadota > Gammaproteobacteria > Lysobacterales > Rhodanobacteraceae > Luteibacter > Luteibacter aegosomaticola. The sequence goes on from NZ_CP095741.1 coordinate 4,500,599, forward strand.
CCGCGTTGCGTCAAAGGCGTTTGGACGTCCGAACGAAAACCTCACGTCTCATGCCCCACCAGACCCCGTAGGAGCGCGCTTGCGCGCGATCAGCGGCAGGGCGGAGCGGCTTCCCCGCCCAGGCCCGGACGTCCGGGAAATCGCGCGCAAGCGCGCTCCTACACGGGGCGGGTCCGGTCGCCCGGCGGATCGCGCGCAAGCGCGCTCCTACAGGCGCCCGGTCACGGCGGAGGGGTATCGGGATGGGTCATAATCGGGCGATGCGCCCATACCTCCGTCTTCACGCCCTCATCCTAGCCCTTGCCGCCGCCAGCCTCATTCCCGCCCTGCCCGCCCATGCGGCCCAGGATGGCAAGGCGCGCGCGGAGCAGGACGAGGCCCGGCAGAAGCTGCAGGGGGTCCGCGAGCAGATCGAATCGCTCACGAAGGATCAGCGGGATACCGCCAACACCCGGGATAGCGCCAATGCCAGCCTGGCGAAAAAGGCCGAGGAAGTCTCTGCGGCCGCCAAGGCCGTCCGGAATACCGATGGCGAGCTGGCCCAGCGCCAGCACGACCTGGACCAGCTGAACCAGCAGCGGGCCGGCATGCAGGCCGAGCTGGAGAAGCACAAGGGCGCGCTGGGCGACCTGCTCCGGGCGACGTACACCCTGGGCCGGGGCTCGGACCTCCAGTTGCTGCTCGGCGACGAGGACATCAACCGGATTTCACGCGCCCTCGCCTACTCGCGCTACTTCCAGGAAAACCGGCTCGAGCGGATCAAGGGCCTGCTCGCGGATCTTTCCCGCCTGCAGGATGTCGAAAACGCGATTACCGCCGAGCAGGAGAAGCTGGCGGCCACGAAGGCCGAGCGCGAAAAGCGCGCCGGCGACCTGGAACGCCAGCGTACGGAGCAGCAGAAGCTGGTGGCCCAGGCCGATGCGAAATACAAGGACCAGGCCCAGCGCATGGGTGCCCTGAAGCAGAACGAGCAAGACATGAACGCCCTGGTGGCGAAGCTGCAGAAGGTGATCGACGATGCCGCGAAGGCGGCCGAACCGGCGCCTGCGCCCAAGGGCGTACCGGCAGGCCCGGCGCTGGGCAACCTGCGCGGCAACCTGCCCTGGCCCGCCAACGGTCCGGTCCACGCCTTCGGCAACGGCGTGATCATCGTGGCGCCGCGCGGCAGCGAGGTGAAGGCGGTGGCACGCGGGCGCGTGGTCTTCGCCAACTTCCTGCGCGGCTACGGCATGATGATCATCGTGAACCACGGCAACGGCTTCATGAGCATGTACGGCAACAACGAAACGCTGCTGCACGGCGTGGGCGACATGGTGGAGGCCGGCGAAGCCGTCGGCACCGCCGCGGCGCCGGCCGGCGACAACGGCGCGTATTTCGAGCTGCGCCAGGGTGGCAAACCCATTGATGCGCGCGGCTGGCTAGCGAAAAAGCATTGACCACGGAGAAAGGCATGCGCCAGCACCCCCTTCGCATCGCTCTTGCACTGGCCCTCGCCGGTGCGCTGGCGCTCCCCGCCCAGGCGCAGGAGAAGAAAGCGCCGGTGAAGCAGCCCGACGCGCCCGCCGCGTCCAGCACCACGGCGGCCGCCGTGTCGGCCAAGGCCGATGATACCGTCGATCTGGAAGACATCCGCAATTTCACGCGGGTGTACCACATCATCCAGCAGGCGTACGTCGAGAAGCTCGACAACAAGAAGATCATGAAGGCCGCCATCAGCGGCATGCTGCAGAACCTCGATCCGCACAGCGAGTACCTGGACAAGGAAGGCCTGGACGAACTCGACGAGGACACGACCGGCCAGTACGGCGGCCTTGGTATCGAGGTGCTCCAGGTCGATGGGCTGCTGAAGATCGTGTCGCCGATCGACGACACACCGGCATCCCGTGCGGGCATCAAGCCAGGCGACACCATCCTGAAAGTGGACGGCATGGTCGTCGACCAGGAAAACATCGACGACGCGTTCAAAAAGCTGCGCGGCGACCCGGGTTCGAAGGTAGTCCTCACCATCCTGCACGAGAAATCCGACAAGCCGATCGACATGCCGCTCACCCGTGAGCGCATCAATGTCACCTCGGTGAAGGTGCGCCAGCTCGACCCGGGCTATGTCTACATCCGCCTGAGCCAGTTCCAGGAAGATACGGCGACCGACCTGGAGAAGAAGCTCGGCGATTACATCAAGAAGAACGGCGCGCCGCGTGGCGCGGTGCTCGACCTGCGCTCCAACCCGGGTGGCCTGCTGACCACGGCGGTGGGCGTAGCCGATGCCTTCCTCGATTCCGGCACCATCGTGACCACCAAGGGCCGCCTGCCGGATGCGAACCTGCATTTCGACGCGCACCCGGGCGATTTGCTCAACGGCGCGCCCATGGTGATCCTGGCCGATAACGGCACGGCCTCAGCGGCGGAAATCGTCTCGGGCGCGCTGAAGGATAACCACCGCGCGCTGATCATGGGCCGCCGTACGTTCGGCAAGGGCGTCGTGCAGACGGTGTTGCCGCTCGACCAGGACAGCGCGGTGAAGATCACGACGGCGCGCTACTACACGCCGAACGGCACCTCGATCCAGGCCGAGGGCATCAAGCCGGATATCGCGCTCGCCGATCTCGCGGTGAACAAGAGCGATACCGCGCCGTCACTGATCGGGTCAGAAGCCGACCTGCCGAACCATCTCGCGAACGAGAAAGCATCGACCGAGGCGAAGACCGCCAACGACGATGACGGCAAGCTCGCGATCGAGGATTACGCCCTCTCCCAGGCGCTGAACGTGCTGAAAGGCCTCGCACTCAACCACCGCTAAACCCCGCTACCCCTGTAGGAGCCCACCCTGTGGGCGACATCTTTCGCGAAAGAGCCACAGACCCTGTGGCGTTACCGCGAACGGCGTCGCCCACAGGGTGGGCTCCTACCAAAATTTCCACCAGGGGCGGGCGGAGCGTGCCATGCGGCGGCGCAGCCGACGGGATGCGGCGCGGGGAATGGCTTCCTGGCCGACTTTCCATGCTTCAAACGCCGTTACGCCATAGGCACCGGCGCCCAGCTCGTACTCGAACCCGGTGACGGTTTCGGCCAGCTCGACGGGCAGCGCGTGGAAGCAATCGACGTCTTCGCCGGTGATATCCGCCGCATCCTGCTCGGTCTCGAAGCGGGCGTGCAGGATATCGAACGAGGGCGGCAGTTCGCCGCTGGTCACGAGGACGCGCACGCCGCTTTCGCCGTTGTGCTCGACATGCCAGGCTGGTTTGCCGTCCACGTAGGCCGTGGCCACGCTGATCTCGCTTTCGTCCCATTGGACGCCGACCACCGTGCAGCCCCGCGACAGGGGCAGCAGGGAATCTTCCGTCAGCAACGGGGAGCCAAACCGGGTGATGACGACGAACCAGCCGCTGGGCAGCGCGATAAAGAGGCCGCGCTGGGCATGGGAGGCCGTCTCGCCGGTGCGGACAAGGTCCAGTTCGGCGAGTACCGCCTCGCCGGCCTTACCTTTTACCGCCAGCCAGCCGCGACTCCCGGCCATGACTTACTCCCGTTCGGGGGCCTTCAGCAGGAAACGTACCGCCAGCAGGCCCAGCTCGTAGAGCAGGCACATTGGCACAGCGAGCATCACCATGGAAAGCAGATCGGGCGGTGTGATGAACGCGGAAATGGCAAAGGCGCCGACGATGGCGTAGCCACGGCCCTTGCTGAGCTTCTCGGCATCGACCACGCCGATGGCGGCCAGGATGACCACGGCCACCGGCACCTCGAAGCAGAGGCCGAAGGCGAAGAACATCAGGGTGACGAAATCGAGGTAGTGCGTGATGTCCGTCATCATCTCCACGCCATCGGGGGTGACGGCGTTGAGGAATTTGAAGGCAGCCGGCATCACCACGAAGTACGCGAAGGCACACCCGGCATAGAACAGCACCAGCGAGGCCACCAGCAGCGGCCGCGCCAGGCGCTTTTCATGCCGGTACAGGCCCGGGCTGATGAACGCCCACAGCTGGTACAGGATCATGGGCATGCTGATGAACAGCGCCACGAAGAACGCGAGCTTCAGCGGGGTGACGAACGGGCTGGCGACCTCGGTGGCGATGAGGTGCGCGCCGTTGGGCATCTTCTCGACGAGGGGCCGGGCCAGTTCCGCGTAGAGGTGGTTGGCGAGCGGTACCAGTGCGAGGAGCACCACCAGCAGGACCACGATGGCCCGCATGAGGCGGCTGCGGAGTTCGACTAGATGGGAGAACAGGCCTTGTTCGAGCTCGTCTTCGGCCGATGGATCAGGTGCGGTCATGCGGTTCGTTCCGGCCGGGCGCCTCGCCCGGGTTCAGCGGGAGCATGTCGCGCTCCGGGTCGGGCTCGCGGCGGCCCGCATGGGCGGACTGGGCCTCGCTATACGCATCGCGTACCTGGGCCTCGGTATCGCGGAACGCCCCGCTGACGCCCTGGCCCGCATCGCGGAAGTTCTTCTGCACATCGTCCTGGGCGGCGCGGGCGCTCTCGGCGGTCTCGCGCAGTGTGCGCTTGATCTCTTCCGCCTGGATCTCGCGCTCCACCTCGGATTTCACGCTATCCCAGCCATTGCGCACGCGGCGCAGCAGCGCGCCTGCCGTGCGGGCGGCATGGGGCAGCCGCTCGGGGCCGATGACGATAAGCGCCACCAGCGCGAGCAGCAGCAGTTTGCCGAAGCTGATCTCGATCATGGCGCGAAACGCCGCTTACGGGTTGCGGTCGTGGGTCTCGGTGCTATCGCGCCGGACATTTTCCTGGGAGGAGGCCGTGTTATCGGCGCGCAGCTTCTCGGCGTCGCGGCGGCGCTGCTCTTCCTCGTCGCCGCCATCCATGCCTTTCTTGAAGTCGCGCATGGCGCCACCCAGGTCCGAGCCGATGTTACGCAGCTTCTTCGTGCCAAAGATCAGCACGACGACGAGCAGCAGGAGGACGATATGGGTAATGCTCATGGAAACCTCGGGGCACCCCCTGGGGCACCGTTTGGGACGGGAGCGGCACCTGGTTCAGGCGCCGCCCGGGAGGGACTCACTTCTGAGTGTACTCCTCAAGTTTATCCCGGAATGAGACCACCTCGCTTGGTACATTCGTCACACCGCCCTCGAAGATGCGGCGGGCCGTGATGCCGGGGCCGTAAATCTCCTCGTTGGAATCATCATCGATGCTGATGCGGGAACCATCGAGGGAGATACCGGCAAACAGGCCCTTGGCGCGGGAATAGGTGTAGATCTCCGCGTTCATCTTGCCATTGGTGGCAGCCATGGCCGAGCGGCCGACCGGGCCAGCGGCCGCGGAGGCACTGGCGCCCATGGTGAACTGGCCATCGATGATCTGGTCGACGCCCTTGTGGGTACGGAACACCAGGATGACGTCGATCGACTGGATGCCGGCCTGGAAGCCCACGCCGGCGGCGGCCGTGGAGATGAAGTTGGGGTTCGACCACTCGCCGGTGCAGTCGCGGCGCTCGGCGATCACGCCCTCGCCCTTGGCGCCGGAGAAGACGAAACCGCCCTTGACCATGCCCGGAATGATGGCCACGGCGCAGGCATTCTTAAGCAGGTCGCCCGGGATCGACTTGTCCGGTGCGTCATTCATCATTTCATCAAGGACGCGCACGGCCTCGCTGGCCTGCTTGCGCGGGGGATCGGCGGCCTGGGCAGCCATGGAGGGCAGCAGTGCGGCAAGGCCGAGGGCAAGCAGGGAAACGCGTGGGGTCATCGGTGGCTCCTTTTGAACGCTTTAGGCAGGATCCGTGACACTGTGTTCCGGGAGGCAGGCACCAGCGTATGGCAGACTGCATGGGTCCCCGCGAACACCGAATCCGATGCCAGGTACCCCGAACTATACCGGCCTGAACGAGCATTCCCATGACCTTCCTGCGAAGGCAGCGGTGCTCCTGGTTAACCTTGGTACACCTGACGCGCCCACGGCGGCGGCCGTCCGGCCGTATCTCGCCGAATTCCTTGGTGATCCGCGCGTCATCGAGTACCCGCGCCTGCTCTGGAAGCTGATCCTGCACGGCGTGATCCTGAGAATCCGCCCCAAGCGCTCGGCCCATGCCTACCAGCGGATCTGGACCACCGAGGGCTCGCCGCTGCGGGTGGGCAGCGAGGCGCTGGCGGCATCGCTGGGCGCTGAGCTCGCCCGGCGTCGGCCAGGTCCGGTCACCGTCGCGCTGGCCATGCGCTACGGCAAGCCATCGGTGGCCGACACCGTGGCGAAGCTGCAACGCGAAGGCGTACGCCGTCTGCTGGTGCTCCCGCTCTATCCCCAGTACTCCGGCACCAGCACCGGCAGCGTCTTCGACGCCGTGGCCGATACGGTGAAGGGCCTGCGCTGGCCGCCCGAGCTGCGCCAGGTCAACGATTACCACGACGATCCGGCCTATATCGCCGCCCTCGCCGCCAGTGTGCGGGCTCACTGGGAAGCGAACGGCCGTGGCGAGAAGCTGCTGATGAGCTTCCACGGCATCCCCGAGCGCTACACCCGGGCCGGCGATCCGTATTACTGCCATTGCCATGCCACCGCGCGCCTGCTGCGCGAAGCGCTGGGCCTGTCCGAGGAAGAAGCCCTTTTCAGCTTCCAGTCTCGCGTGGGGCGCGAACGCTGGCTGCACCCGTACACCGATGAGACGGTGAAAGCGCTGGGCGCGAAGGGTATCAAGCGCATCGACGTGATCAGCCCAGGCTTCGCCGTCGACTGCCTCGAGACACTGGAAGAGATCGCCATGCAGAACGCCGATTTCTTCCGCGAAGCGGGCGGCGAGACGCTGAACTACATCCCCTGCCTCAATAGCGCCCCCGACCACGTGGCCGCGCTCGCCGATCTCGTCCTGAAGCACACCCAGGGCTGGCCGGAATTCGACCCTGCGTACGATCCCGCCGCCGAGGCGGTGAAACTGGCCGCCGCCCGCGAACGCGCGCGAAAGGCAGGCGCCGGTGCGTGAGCTGAAGGTTTCGATCCCCGGCATGGAGCTGGGCGGTCTCGCATGGGGTGAGCCGGATGCGGCGCCGTTGCTTATGGTGCACGGCTGGCTCGATAACGCGGCGAGCTTCGCGTTGCTCGCACCGAAACTCGCCGACCGGTTCCATGTGATCGCCCTGGACCTGCCTGGCCACGGGCATTCGGATCACCTGCCCGAATCCACCATCTACCAGCACGTGGACTACGTGCGGGCCGTCCTTGCCGCGGCGGATGCACTCGCCCTGCCCCGGTTCCATCTGCTCGGGCATTCGCTGGGTGCAGGCGTGACCACGATGCTGGCGGTGGCGGCGCCGGAACGCGTGCGTGCCCTCGCTCTCATCGAAGGTCTTGGCCCGCTCGGTGACGATGGCTCGCGCACGCTCGATCGTTTCCGCGAGGCCATGGCACTAAAGACCACGGGCAACCGCCCGCTGCGGGTCTTCCCCAGTATCGAATCCGCTGCGGACGCACGTGCGCTCGCGAGCGGCCTCGCGCCAGCACTCGGCCGGCACATCGTCGAGCGTGGCCTCAACGCCGTGGAAGGTGGTTTCAGCTGGCGCAGCGATCCGCGCCTCTCGCGCCCCACCGCTGTGCGCCTGGCGGAAACGCAGGTGATGGCCCTGTTGCTCGGGCTGGCCGCGCCGACGTCGTTGCTGCTCGCCAACCCCCACCCGCCGTATCTCGAACCGGACGGGCTCCAGGTCCGCATCGATTGCGTGGACAACATCCGCGTCACCCATATGGATGGTGGCCACCACCTGCACATGGAACATCCGGACGCGGTGGCGAACTGGGTCCACGCGGCGTTCTGAGATGCTGAAGCACATCACGCGCCTGTTCCCGCTGTGGGCGGTCCTCGTCTCGCTGCTGGCCTATGCGCGGCCCGGTGTGTTCCTGCCCGCCGCACCATGGATCAGCCAGCTGCTGATGCTGGTGATGTTCGGCATGGGCGTCACGTTGAGTGTTGGTGATTTCCGTCGCGTACTGCTGCGTCCCGCGCCTGTGTTAGCCGGCACGTTCCTGCACTACCTCGTGATGCCGCTGGCGGCGTGGCTGTTGGCGAAGGCGTTCCGCATGCCGCCTGACCTCGCGGCTGGCATGGTGCTCGTGGGAAGCGTAGCGAGCGGCACCGCTTCCAACGTGATCATCTACCTGGCCAAGGGTGACGTTGCGCTGTCGGTAACGCTGTCGTCCGTCTCGGCACTCGTAGGCGTGGTCGCCACGCCGCTGCTGACAAGCCTCTACGTCGACACCAGCATCAAGCCCGATACGCTTGGCATGCTCGTGAGCATCGTGGAATTGGTGGCGCTGCCGATCGGGCTGGGCCTCATCATCCACCACACGCTGGGCTCGCTCGTCCGGCGCATTGAACCCGGCCTGCCGCTCTTCTCGATGCTGTGCGTGCTGATCCTGATCGGCATCGTCGTGGCCGGCAGCCAGGCTTCGATCGCCACGGTGGGCCTCGTCACCTTCGCCGCCGTGGTGCTGCACAACGCCATCGGCCTGGCCAGCGGTTATTGGGGCGGCAAGCTGTTCCGCTTCGACGAAAGCACCTGCCGCACGCTGGCTATCGAAGTCGGCATGCAGAACTCCGGCCTGGCCGCGACACTCGGCAAGCTGTACTTCTCGCCCCTCGCCGCGCTGCCCGGGGCGCTGTTCTCGGTGTGGCACAACCTTTCAGGCTCGTTACTCGCCGGCTACTGGTCCGGCAAACCCACGAAACCCTTGTAGGAGCCCACCCTGTGGGCGACATCTTTCGCCCCGCCGCGCAGGCCCTGCGGGTCTTTCGCGAACGGCGTCGCCCACAGGGTGGGCTCCTACCATGTTGTGGATCGCGAGGCGCCGATCAGACGATCGGGTCGAACCGTACCGGCAGGTGCACCATCGGTTCCACCAGCCAGTGGTCGGCCAGCAGGAAGGCGAACAGCACCATCAGGTAGATGATGGAGTAGTTGAACATCTTCATCGGGAAGAAGTCGTCGGTGGACGTGAACAGCCGCACGGCGTACCAGAGGAACCCGATGCCCAGCACCACGGCGCCGAACAGGTAGATGAGGCCGTTCATGCCAGTGAGGAACGGCAGCAGCGTCACCAGGAACAGCAGCACGGTGTAGAAGAAGATGTGCCAGCGGGTGAACTTCACGCCATGGGTCACCGGCAGCATCGGCACCTGGGCGCGCGAGTAGTCATCCACGCGGAAGATCGCCAGCGCCCAGAAATGCGGCGGCGTCCACACGAAGATGATGAGCAGCAGCTGCAGCGCGTACGGGTGCAGCGAACCCGTGACGGCCGTCCAGCCCAGCACGGGCGGCGCTGCGCCAGCGATACCGCCGATCACGATGTTCTGCGGCGTGGCACGCTTCAGGTAAGCGGTGTAGATCACCGCGTAGCCGATCAGCGAGAAGAACGTGAGCACCGCGGTGAGCATGTTCACGAGGAACACCAGCACCAGCATCGACAGGATGCCCAGCGTCATCGCGAACACGAACACCTTCATCGGCGTGAGCTCGCCTGTGGCGAGCGGCCGGTGCGAGGTGCGCGCCATGATCTTGTCGATGCGCTGATCGATCAGGTGGTTGAACGCCGCCGCCGAAGCCGACGCCAGCCAGATACCCAGCGTGCCAAAGATGCCAGCATGCCAGGTGGGCAGCACGCGGTTCCCATCCGAATCCACGGCCAGGAACATGCCGATGACCGCGCAGAACACCAGCAGCGCGACGACGCGCGGCTTGGTCAGTTCCAGGTATTGCTTGAACTTGGTCACGGCGTCTCCGACGGCAGGCGTTGCGTGCTGGCCAACGCCGCGAGCAGGGTAAAGAGCAACAGCGCGGCCACGCCATTGTGCGCCGTCGCCATCGGCAGCGGCAGGCCAAGGTGCACGTTACCGACACCGAGCAGCACCTGGGCGACCAGCACCACGGCGATGCCGATGCCGATCTTGCGCAGGCCGGCGCGGGCGAGCTTGTGCGAAAGCCAAGCGAGGTAAAGGAAGGTGATACCTGCACCGATGCGGTGGGCCATCTGGATCGCGCTACGCGCGGCCATATCCAGCACGCCGCCTTCGTAGTTCACGCCAATGCCGCGCCACAGGATGAAAGCCTCGTGGAAATCGGTCTGCGGCCACCACTGGCCCAGGCACTTCGGGAAATCGGTGCCGCAGGCGAGCGCCGCGTAGTTCGTGCTGGTCCAGCCGCCCAGGGTGATCTGGCACACCAGCACCACGATACCGATGGCGACCGGCGTCCGCAGGGCGGCGAAGCGCTCATCGCGCGCGCCCACACCCCACCAGCGCAGCGCGGCCCAGGCGAGCAGCGCGAAGGTGGCGAGGCCGCCCAGCAGATGGCCCGTGACCACGATGGGCTTCACCAGCAGGGTCACCGTCCACATGCCGAGCATGGCCTGGAAGATGATGACGGCCAGAGCCGCGACGCCGACGCGCCACGCACCCGGACGATCAAGCACGGCGGCGGCGATGAGCGGCAGCGCAATGGCCAGCGCCGACAGTATCGACGACACCACGTACGCGCCACGCATGTACAGCACGACGCCGACGGCCGCGAACACAGCTGCCACGATGACGGCCACGACGGCCATCTTGCGGCGCCATGCGGCAATCAGCGCGATGGCCAGCACCATCACACCGAGGCTACCCGCGAGGAAGCGGTGTACCTGTTCACGCCAGGCCTTGTGGTCTTCGTACGGGCGATCGGGGAACGCCTGGTTGGCCTGGGCAATATCGTTCGCGTGGCCCGGCCAGGTCACCTTGCCGTAGCAGGTGGGCCAGTCCGGGCACGAAAGGCCGGCGTTCGAAAGGCGCACGAACGCGCCAAACATCACCACGCAGAACGCGAAAATCGCGGCCAGCAGGGCCAGGGTGCGCAGGGCTTTCACGGCGCGGGGAGACATCAGCGGATCACCTTCTGCAGATCCTTGCGCAGGCCGTTCGGGTCAAATCCCGCCGGGTACCACGCAAGTGCGGTGGCGTTGGACTCGACCAGCACCAGCGCGACGCTGTCGGGGGTGGTCGGACGGAACGGGGCGAACGTATCGGCAGGCGCCGAGCCAATCGTGTAATCCGGCATGACGGCCTGCGCATCCGCGCCAGCCGGCGCCACGCCGAGATACAGCAGGCGCAGGCGATCGGCATTGCGATTCAGGACAATCCGGGCATTGCGCACGAGGCCCAGGGTCTTCACGCATTCGGAAGCACAGCTCGGCCCCGGCAGCACGACCAGCGTGAGCCGCGGCTCGCTATCGCGCCAGGCCCAGGGCTTGCCCGCCACATCCACCTGCACGCCCTCGAACGAGCGCTGCGGCAGGATCGGCTGGCCATTGCCCTTGCCCTGCGGCTGCCAGCCGGTGAGCGTGAGGATGCCCGCCGCCACGATGGGCGCGAGAAACACCAGCATGATCAGCACCAGCTTCAGGCGGCCCGAGCGGGCGGGCGTGGCTTGCGATTCGCTCATGGGGCCTCGTTACGCGGGCGCTGCCGCTTGTTGCGATGAAGGAGGATGAAGATCACCACCGCGGCAAGCGCAAAGGTGAACCACTGGAAGGCATACGCGCGATGGCGTGCTGGCGGCATCACCGCCGGAGTCCACTCGCGCGCGTAGATCGTCGCCGGATCGGCATCGAGCAGAAGCACGCGAGGATACAGCGAGTGGTGCAGGTCGGCGGCGATCTCGCCCACGTCCACATACACCACGGATTTGTCCTCGCCCTTCTGCGCCGGCAGGCGGTCGCCACCCAGCCGAACGCCAACGCCCGGGGGCGGAACGTAAAGACCATGCACCGTCATCGGTGCGACGGGCACCGGCGGCAGGCGCGGCTGCGCACCGGCCTCACGCGGCAGGAAGCCGAGATCGACCAGCACGGCATGGTTGTCGCCGTTGGGCTGGAACGGGGCGTAGACGTGGACGCCGGCCTGTCCGGCCCGGGTCTGGTCATCCAGGATGTAGCGATGGCCAGGCAGGAAGGCCCCCGTCACGGCGACCCTTGGGTAGCGCTCGGCCGGGGGCTGGGCGGCCACGCCGGCGAAATCCTCGAGCGGCGCCTCGCTGGCTGCGGCGTAGCGCCGCAGCAGTTCATCCTTCTCGGCCGCCCTGTCCAGCTGCCACACACCCAGGCGCACGAAAACGAGCACGCCCGCCACGGTAAGTGCGACAGCGAACCACGTCGGGCGGCGCAGAAAGCTCATGCAAAGCCCCGCGTGCGCACCGCTATACTCGGATTGTCGCAATGAAGCGGAACGGTCACGTGGAAACCATCTACAAGTACGCGCTGGTGGTCCTGCTCCTGGTGGTGTTGTTCAACCTGGGCCAGGCGCTGTTTTTCATGATGACCGACAAGGGCCAGAGCAAGCGCACTGTCTGGGCGCTCACCCGCCGTATCGGCCTCTCCCTGTTGCTCATCGCCATGGTGGCGCTGGGCATCTTCATGGGGTGGCTACACCCGCACGACGTAGGCCAATTCTAACGCGGCCCCCCAGCCGACCAAGGCGCGGTGCGGCAAAGTGCGGCAATCGGTCCCATGCCCTTGCCGTCTGTGGCGAGCTCACCCCACCAGGGCGGCCATCACGTGCTGGGGATCGTTGCGGATAGCCCGCAACAACGCCCGGGCCGGGCCCGTCGGCTCCCGGCGCCCCTGCTCCCAGTTGCGCAAGGTGCCGACATCCACATCGAGCACCTTGGCGAAATTGGGCTGCGACAGCCCGGTGGACTCACGAATGGCCTTGATGGTGGCCGGATCCACACGGAACTCACGCGAGGGCGCGCGCTTGCCGCGGTGAATTTCGTCCATGTGCTGGACGCTTTCGAGCAGTTCATCGAAAAAGGTAGTCATGGTGGTTGGTTCCAGTGTTCGACGATTTTTCGCAATGTGGCGCGTTGATCGGGGCTGAGATCATCTCGCTCGTTCTTTGCATAAATCAGGAGCATGGCGATGCGTGCCCGCTGCGCGAAGTAATAGTAGATGACCCGTGCGCCGCCGCGTTTGCCGCGGCCACTCGCACCCACCCGTACCTTGCGAAGCCCACCGGTACCTTCGATGAGGTCGCCTGCGTCGGGGTAGGCGGCAAGCGCGTGTTGAAGCCGGATGTATTGGTCATCGTCGAGGAGCTCACGAACCCGCCGCGTGAACAGCGGCGTCTCGACGAAGATCATGGCGGGAAGATACGCCATTGACGCATATGTGTCAATGACGTACCTCTCATGACAATGGTTTGGTTCATGGCAAGCCCTCCTGGCGACACACGATGTGCCGGGCAGGAAAGGGTCGCCGATGCGCGGGTTGAGCCACAGTCGCCCAAGCCCACGACGATGTGTAGGAAATGCGCTGCGCTAGATCGACGCGTCAGCGCACGGGATCAGGACCCGCCGCTCGCGTGCGGAGGCGCCGACTGCACGATCTGATCGAGAAGACGCTCATAGAAAGCCATCGCATCCGCACCATGGTCGATCACCGCATCCTCGCCCGCACGAAGCATCCGCGCGCGCGCCCGACATGAACAGCTGGCACGAGCCATCCATGATGCCTTCGTGCACGACACGGCGCTCGCCACTGACGACGGCCGCCAGAGCCGCCCGGATGGCCTTCTCCTCGCCCGCCGTTATCCAACGCTCATGCGTGCGCTCACCATCGTTGAGGCGCAGCACCGTGCCATCGGAGTCGTGGCGTAACGCCACGGGATAGGTGGACGTGAAGCCCACGCCCATCGCCACGTCGAGAAGTTCATCGTGGCCCACGAAGGCGTCGATATCGCTCGCGCTGTCATGCAGGGCGGCGGCGCATTCATCGGCAACCCCCGCGCCACGTGCTGCGCGTAGCTCGGCAAGCGCACCATCTGCAACGACGACCGGCACGGTGGCCGCATGAGCGGCGTTCAATGCGAAAGCCATGCCGACTGCAAGGCACGCGTGGATAAAAGAAACCCGCCTCGCGGCGGGTTTCAGCATCTCAGAGCACATAGACAAACAGGAACAACGCCAGCCAGACCACGTCGACGAAGTGCCAGTACCACGCCACGGCCTCGAAGCCGAAGTGGTCGTCCTTCGTGAAGTGGCCCTTGGCGCAGCGGATCCAGATGATCGCCAGCATGATCGTGCCCAGGGTCACGTGCATGCCGTGGAAGCCGGTGAGCATGAAGAACGTGGCGCCGTAGACGCCGCTGCCCAGGGTCAGGTTGAAGTGTTCGTACGCTTCGGCGTATTCGTGCGCCTGGCAGAACAGGAAGGTCGCGCCCAGCAGCACGGTGAAGCCGAGGCCGATGAGCAACGCCTTGCGGTGACCCGCCTTTAGCGCATGGTGCGCAATGGTGATGGTCACGCCCGACGAGAGCAGGATCAACGTATTCAGCAGGGGCAGGCCCCAGGCCGCGATGGTGTGGAAGTTGCCACCGATCTTGTCCGGGCCACCGCCGCCCGATGCACCCCAGGCTGCGCTGTAGTTATCCCACACGAACTGGTGGGTCAGCACACCGTGGCCTTCACCGCCGAGCCAGGGCACGGAGAAGATGCGAGCGTAGAACAGCGCGCCGAAGAACGCCCCGAAGAACATCACCTCGGAGAAGATGAACCACATCATGCCCATGCGGAACGATCGGTCCACCTGGCTGTTGTAGCTGCCGGCCATCGATTCGTGGATGACCGAGCGGAACCAGCCGAAGAACATGCCGAAGATCATCAGCACGCCGACCATGAACACGATCTTGCCGAAGCCGGAATCCCCCGGCTCCGCATTCAACCAGTGCGCGGCACCGAACACGGTGACGAACATCGAGACCGCGGCCACGATGGGCCACTGGCTCTTGCTCGGTACGAAATAAGCGTCTTGTTGCTGGTGACCCATGCTGGTTTCCCGTGGAAGTCGCTTGTTGGCCGTTACAGCTTCAACATCTGCACGATCGACAGGACGAAGATGCCGAGCGCCACGCAGCCCGCGATCCACGCGGTGCGGCGGGCGCGCTTGCGCCGCTCATCAGTGCCGTTGTCGACCATGGCATTCATCATCAGTGATCCGTGTTGCCGTGGGCCAGCTCATCGTCATGGATGACCGGCGGCACGTCGAAGGTGTGGTGCGGAGCCGGCGACGGCACCGTCCACTCCAGGCCCTTCGCGCCTTCCCAAGAGCGGTCTGCGGCTTTCTTCTTCGAGAACCACACGCAGTGCACGATCACGCCCAGGAAGATCAGCTGCGAGGCGCCGAACCAGAAGCCGCCGATCGAGCTGATCATGTTGAAGTTGGCGAAGGCCACGTTGTAATCGGGAATACGGCGCGGCATGCCGGCCAGCCCCAGGAAGTGCTGCGGGAAGAAGAGCACGTTCACCGAGATGACGCTGGACCAGAAATGGATCTTGCCCCACGTCTCGCTATACATGTGGCCCGACCACTTCGGCAGCCAGTAGTACGCGGCTGCCATGATCGAGAATGCCGCACCGGTCACCAGCACGTAGTGGAAGTGCGCCACCACGAAATAGGTATCGTGGTACTGGAAGTCGGCCGGGGCCAGCGCCAGCATCAGGCCGGAGAAGCCGCCGATGGTGAACAGGATGACGAACGCGATGGAGAACAGCATCGGCGTCTCGAACGTCATCGAGCCGCCCCACATCGTGCTTACCCAGTTGAACACCTTCACGCCCGTCGGCACGGCGATGAGCATGGTGGCGTACATGAAGAAGATCTCCGCACCCATCGGCAGGCCCACGGCGAACATGTGGTGGGCCCAGACGATGAACGAGAGGAACGCGATGGAAGCAATCGCGAACACCATGGCCTTGTAGCCGAAGATCGGCTTGCGGGCGAAGGTGGGGATGATCTCCGAGATGATCCCGAACGCCGGCAGGATCATGATGTACACCTCGGGGTGCCCGAAGAACCAGAAGATGTGCTGGTAGAGCACCGGGTCGCCGCCGCCGGCGGCATTGAAGAAGTTGGTGTGGAAGTACTTGTCGGTGAGCAGCATCGTCACCGCGCCCGCCAGCACCGGCATCACCGCGATCAGCAGGAACGCCGTGATCAGCCAGCTCCACACGAACACCGGCATCTTCAGCAGATCCATGCCCGGGGCGCGCATGTTGAGAATGGTGGCGATGATGTTGATCGCGCCCATGATCGAGCTGATACCCATCAGATGCACCGCGAACACCACGTAGGCGATCGATTCGCCCTGCAGTGAAAGCGGCGGGTACATCGTCCAGCCACCGGCAGGACCACCGCCCGGCATGAACAGCGTGCTGAGCAGCAGCAGGAACGCGAACGGCATGATCCAGAACGAGAGGTTGTTCATGCGCGGCAGGGCCATGTCCGGCGCGCCGACCATGAGCGGGATCATCCAGTTCGCCAGGCCCACGAACGAGGGCATGATGGCGCCGAAGATCATGACCAGCGCGTGCATCGTCGTCATTTCATTGAAGAAATACGGCTGCACGAGCTGCATGCCCGGCTTGAACAGCTCCGCGCGGATCACCATCGCGAAGGCGCCGCCGATGAAGAACATCAGCAGGGCGAACACCAGGTAAAGGGTGCCGATATCCTTGTGGTTCGTGGACATCACCCAGCGCTGGAAGAATCCCTGCGGCGCGTGGTGATCATGATGATCGTGGTGGTCGTGGGTGGCTGCGTTCGCCATGGGCCTTGCACCTCTACCTAAGACTTGTACGGGATCAGCCCTGCGGGGCCGTGGCGGGATTGGCCTGGGCGGTCTGCGCAGCCTGCTGCACCTTCGCCTCGTCCTGCTGGGTGGCCAGCCACTGTTCGAATTCAGCCTTGGGCACGGCCTTCACCACGATGGGCATGAAGCCGTGGTCCTGGCCGCAAAGCTCGGCGCACTGGCCGCGATACACGCCAGGCTCCTTGAGCTTCGTCCACGCCGCGTTGGCGATACCCGGGATCGCGTCCATCTTCCAGCCCAGCGCCGGCACCCACCACGAGTGGATGACGTCGCCGCCGACGATGATGAAGCGGATCTTGACGCCTACCGGGACGACGAGCGGCTTGTCGACGTCGAGCAGGTAGGTCTTGTAACCGTCGACCTGGATCTTCTCCGGGTCGAGGTTGGAGCGGAGCTGGCGGGTGCGGTCGGAGCTTTCTTCCAGCTTGGACATGAAGCCCACGCGGTCGACCGGCTTGCCCTTGTATTCCACGTAGTCGTAGCGCCACTTCCACTGGTACCCGGTGACCTTGATGGTCATTTCCGAGTTCGTGGTGTCGGCGAACGTGGTGAGGCCGCCCGTGGCGAGCTTGGCCAGGAAGATCAGGATGATGACGGGGATGACCGTCCAGACGATCTCGAGCTTGGTGCTGTGGGTCCATTTCTCGGCGACGGCGCCGCGCGATTTACGGAAGCGGAACATCGCCACGAACATGGCGCCAAACACCACGATGCCGATGACGACGCAGACCCACAGCGCCACCATGTGCATGCCATAAGGGGACCATTCCGCGGCACCCTTGGTCATGTTGAGCTGGTCGGGTTCCGGGTTGGCCATTGCCGCCCCGCCCGAAAGGGCTAGTACCACGCCTGCCGTCCACGCCGAAACCAATCGTCGTCCGATGCCGCCAGATGTCATGTTTGCACCTTTGTTGAACCTACCTGCGCGGCTGATCCCTTGCTTCGGACAGCAGCACCATGAGTTTCCCTTTCACCTCGGCCCTCTCCTCTTCCCCAAGGAAGGCGCCGATTTCGAGCTCGTTACCGTGCGATGTAATCAAGAGCCGCTGGCGACCATCCCCCGGTGCCAGCCCGATGCGTACCCAATATGTCTGGAAACGAGACACCCGTCGACCCGGCAGGTGCCGCACCTCCAGCGTATCCGGGCCAATGGCAATGCGTTCACCCCTGTCGCCGGCCCGCCAGGCCGCGCCAAGCGCGAACCCCACGACGAACGCCTCGATCAGCGCAAACAGGGGGGCGAAGACGTTCCCCTGCCACGCGCCAAACGCCGCGGTCGCCAGGGCCAACGCCGAAAGCCCGATGATCAGCCGACTCAGGCCGCGCTGGTCCAAGGCGCGGTTAGGCTTAAGCCATACCACGCGCGGGTGACCCGCGACGGTCGGTCGAAGCACGAACATGGAAATCCGGCGTGCCTGGAACAGACCGATGATAGGGCGGAGGCACCTATGCAGCAAGGTTGGGAAGGGGCGCGATGTCGCAGGTGGGCCGCCCACGGGCAATAGGGGCCCCAATGACAGGGCATGGGGCACCCGGCGTGGCGGGGGCTGTAAGCGGCCGCTACGCCACCTCACCCCTACTCATGCCGCAACGCATCATGAAATTCTCGGGTAACGACCCGGAGCTACGCGAAACAGATACGATCCGAGAGCAACTTCGGACAAGGACATCTGTATGTGGCCGCTGAACCACCTCCCCCCGCCGCCCATGCCGCAGGGCGTCACAGAACACTTGAGCGACTACCCTGACTTGCTCGAAGAGTTGCAGCTCGCTTTAAACAACGTCGTACTCAAGCCGGCGCTTTCGATACCCCCGTTCGAAGTTGCGATCTGGACGCTTAAGGACGGCCTTGGGGGCATCATGGGCGACGCGCAGGGTGAACTCCGCAAAGCTGAGGCCGCTGGCGATGCGCTGGCCGCCGCGCAAGCCGAGAAGAAACGGAAGGCCGCGAGTCTTGCCAGATCCAGTGCTTACGGGATGCAAGATCTCGACGACCTTCATCAGTACTTCGAGGAGAACCGAAGGGCACTGCGACGAGCAGCCCGATGAACGGCGACGAAGGCCACCTCGATCCCATCACGCGTGCGCATGGTATTGCAGAGCAGGTCGCGCCAGTGGACGAGGCACTCATTGCGAAAATGCAAGTGCAGCCCAAGGCAATCATCCGAGCGTGACAGTCAGTACAAGTACGATCCGACATCAACATCAGCCAAGGACAGCTGCATGTGGCCTCTTAGCCCTCTCCCCCAGCCGCCTCTTCCTCAACGGATAAAAGAGTATCTGGACGAATATCCAGATCTTCTTGAACGGCTTCAGCAAGGTCTGAATGACGTTGTGCTCAAGCCATCACTGGCCACGCCCCCGTTTGAAGTCGCGATCTGGGCGCTAAAAGACAGTCTCGAAACCTTCTATATCGATGCGCAAGCCGAGCTCCATGCAGCCAGAGATGCTGGCGACGCCATGGCGATTACCCGGGCCGAAAAGAAAGAGATCGCGGTAGGGTATGCGGGATCAAGCGGCTACGGGATGCGGGATCTCAGAGAGCTCAGGCAATATTTTGAGGAAAATCGGCAAGTGCTGTGATGAGTAGCACCGTCGCGTCGCGCCGGGTGAGCTAGCTACAAGCGTTGCGCATGCTAGCTCACGGCAGCGATCCTGCAGAACAGGTACGATCCGAAAACAACCTCAGACAAGGACAGCTGCATGTGGCCGCTTAGCCCCCTTCCTCCGCCGCCTATTCCGCAACTCATAAAAGAGTACCTTGGTGATTACCCGGATCTCCTGGAGAAGCTGCAACTCGCATTAAATGATGTCGTGTTGAAGCCAGTTCATTCGGAGCCACCTTTCGAAGTTGCAATTTGGGCGCTCGAAGATGGTCTTTCGGGATTCTTTTGTGATGCACAAGACAGACTCCGCGCAGCCATCGCGACTGGAGATGCAGCTGCCATCGCACAGGCGGAAAGAAGAGAGAGCGCAACCGGGTACGCGAGGTCCAGCGGACATGGGATGAAAGATCTTAGAGAGATCGAGAGATACTTCGAGGAGAACCGGGGGGCCCTGCGATGAGCAGCCACATCAGGGACGAAGGACACCAGCTCGATCCAATCACGCACGAACGCATTTTTGCTGAGCGAATTGTTCCCAGAAGCGGAATCCCGGAAGCTACGTCGCATGTGCAGCCCAAGGCGATCATCCTTGCGGGTCAGCCAGGTGCTGGTAAGGGCGGCCTTGCAAGTCAGGCTACAACTGATCTTCGCCGCGATGTCGTCAAGGTGGATCCCGATGAGCTGCGAGACTACCATCCCGGAGCCACGCGTTTCAGGGCTGAGCATCCGTACACCTGGCCGACTCAGACTCACCCCGATGCGAGCCAGTGGGCGTCAGAGTTGCGCGACGCCGCAATCTCCCAAAAGAAAAACCTAATTATCGACACCACGCTCGGCAACGGCGATGCCGCCGTTGGCATGATTCGGAACCTGCAAGCAAACGGCTACGAGGTAGAGATTCGTGCTGTGGCCACGCATCGTCTGCAGAGCGAGGCGGGCGTCGATAGTCGCTTCACGCAAGGACTCGATCGCAATGGCTTTGGCCGCTATGTACCTGCGGAAGTACGCGAGCACGTCTACCGCGGACTTCCTTCAAGCCTCGATAAGGTTCAGGCACAGACCGATGCCCCCATCCGTATCTTCAACCGCCAGGGCCAGGAACTCTACGACAGCCGCACCGATGCACGCCGTGCGGGCGACGCGCTGACCGAAGCGCGCGAGCAGCCGCTGACCAGTTTGCGGCACACCCGCGAGGTTCGCGACCAGTATCGCCAGCAGCTCAGCTGGCATGACGACCTCGCCAAGAACCTGCCGGAACACACCAAGGTCCCCGCCGACGCGCGCGCCCCGCTGCTGCAAGAACGCGAAAGCCTCCACGTCGTCAAAAGCCTCACCGAAAACGCCGTGCACGCCGAGCGGGGCTACAACACGGCGGCGCGTGGGCTGGCTATGAAAGGACTCGGTGCTGCTGGCGTCGCCACCATGGCCTACGACGCCGCGCATACGAGCCTCCAGGCGCGTGACTTGCTGCAACAGGAAAACGTGACAGGCGCCCAGTCGGGCGTGCTGCACTTCGGCACGCGCACGCTGGGCATGGCTACCGGCGCGGTGGTCGTTGGTGGCATCGGCGCGGCGGCCGGCATCGAGACCGGCCCCGGTGCGTTCGTGACCGGTACGGTGGGTGCGATCGCCGGTGGTATCGGTGGTGACAAGATCGCCGATGCGGTCGACAACTATCGGATTTACCACCAACGCGATCCACAAGGCCTGCCCTGGCGCTATGACCCGGAGAAGCCCGAGCAGGGCTGGGTGTCCGATCTTCCGCCGCTGCCGAACGTCAAGCCGCCGATTGCCGAAGCGGCGTTGCAGAACCGGCTCGATTACCAGGCCTCGGGGCGGGCGACCGAGCTACGCATGGCGCAGCCCGGGGAGTTGCCCGATCCCTACAAACAGCCTGCCAGCGCGCAGGATCCCGCGCGCGTGCAGGCCGAGCCCTGGTCGCGCGATCCGCGAACGCACGCGTGGACGCGCGAGGTCGTCACCGATGTCGTTGATCGTGCGGTGATCCGGCAAACCGAAACGGCCTCACCATCCCGCGCCACAGAACTCGACAAGGCGGCCGAGCAGACGATCGCGCAAAACCGGATGCATTCACCGCAGGGCGTGGCCGCGGCCTACCAGGCGATGTATCAAGAGCGCGGGTGGGACAAGCTCGGCCCCATGCCCGATACGGTGAGCAAGACCTTGAAGGAGGCCGAGCGGACGGTGCGCGCCTCCGACGGTCACGCTTACACCCAAGCCGCCGATGGCCAGTGGAGCACGCCCGGCATGCTCTACGGGCGCAACGCAGCCGAAGGCAACGTGCGCGACGAGCTCAACGCGACGCAACGGCAGACCCATGCCGCCCCGGCTCCCGAGTCGGCGAAGCCGGTGCCGGCGGCACCCCTGCCGCCAGCGCGGCTGGATGACCCGAACCATCCGGACCACGCGTTCTACCTGCAAACCCGTGAGAAGGTTCACCAGCTCGACCGCAGCATGGGCCGTACGCCCGACCAGCACAGCGACCAGGTCGCCTCCGCCCTGACGGTCCAGGCCCGGGCCGACGGCCTGAACCGCATCGACCAGGTCGCCCTGGGCAAGGGCGGGGAAACCCTTTGGGCGGTCCAGACGCCCCCAGGACGTACCGACCACCTTTTCGACCAGCGGACCAGCGTGCCCACCGCCACCGCCAACACGCCCATGGAGCAGAGCGCGGCCCAGTGGCCTCAGGCCATGCAGCAGTTCCAGCAAAGCCAGCAGGAAAGCCAGGCAAAAGCCCAGACACAACAGCAGGCCGCCCACACCCCCGCCATGAGCCACTAGGCCGGGGCATTTACGGGCACAGGAGGATGCCGGGCACCTGCCGCACAGCAACACGCACGGTGGCCCGGCCTCCCCTACAATAGGCGGTCTTCCCCAACCCCACCCGTCCCCGTGAATCCGTCCATCCTCAGTCCCGAACTCCCCGCCGGTGCCGAGCCGGCGCGCGCGCGCATCACAGCCGCCTGGCTGCGCGACGAAACGGAGGCCGTCAACGACCTCCTGGCCCAGGCCACCCTTCCGCCCACCGAGCGTGAGCACGTCATCGACGTGGCCGCCGGCCTGGTCACCCGTGTGCGCGCCCGCGCCAAGGACCAGAGCGCCGTCGAGTCCTTCATGCGCCAGTACGACCTCTCCTCCGAGGAAGGCGTGCTGCTCATGTGCGTGGCCGAAGCCCTGCTCCGCATCCCTGACAAGGCCACGGCCGACAAGCTCATCCGCGACAAGCTGGGCGATGCCGACTGGAAGAAGCACCTGGGCCAGAGCGAGTCCGTGTTCGTCAACGCCTCCACCTGGGGCCTGATGCTCACCGGCCACCTCGTGAACCTGGCGGAAGAAACCCGCCACGACTTCACCTCCGCCCTGCGCCGCCTCGTCGGCCGCGCGGGTGAGCCGGTCGTGCGCCTCGCCGTGCGCCAGGCCATGCGGATCATGGGCCACCAGTTCGTGATGGGACGCACGATCAAGGAAGCCCTGGACCGCTCCGAGGAGAAGGAACACTCGGTGTACCGCTATTCGTACGACATGCTCGGCGAATCGGCGCTCACCCAGGCTACAGCCGAGCGTTACCAGCAGGATTACCGCGACGCGATCAACGCGCTCGGTGCCCGCGGCCCGTTCAAGAGCAACGTCGAAGCGCCGTCGATCTCGGTGAAGCTCTCGGCCCTGCACCCGCGCTACGAAGTGGGCAACCGTGCCCGCGCCCGCGTGGAGCTGGGCGCCAAGCTGCTCGAGCTCTCGCAGCTGGCCTACAAGAACGGCATCGCCCTCTCGGTGGATGCGGAAGAAACCGATCGCCTCGAGCTTTCGCTCGACATCATCGGCGATGTCTTCGCGCACCCGTCGCTGGAAGGCTGGAACGGCCTCGGCATCGTGATCCAGGCCTACCAGAAGCGCGCACCGTTCGTGATCGACTGGGTGGTCGAAAAGGCCCGCGCCACCGGCCGCCGCTGGTTCGTGCGTCTGGTGAAGGGCGCCTACTGGGATGCCGAGATCAAGCGTTCGCAGGAAAACGGCCTGAGCGGCTACCCGGTCTACACGCGTAAGCCGAACACCGACGTCAGCTACCTCGCCTGCGCGCACCGTCTGTTCAATGCCGGTAGCGACCTGGTCTACCCGCAGTTCGCGACGCATAACGCGCACACCATCGCGGCGATCAACCATATCGCCAAGGGCCGTCCGTACGAGAACCAGCGCCTGCACGGCATGGGCGCCGACCTGTACGCGGAAGTGATCGGCAAGGACAAGCTCAACGTCCCCTGCCGCGTCTACGCCCCCGTCGGTACGCATGAAGACCTGCTGCCCTACCTGGTCCGCCGCCTGCTCGAGAACGGCGCCAACACCAGCTTCGTCAATCGTGTGGTGGATGAATCCGTGCCGGTCCGCGACCTCGTCGCCGACCCGTGCGAAACCGTGCGCGCCTTCGCCTCCATCCCCCACCCCCGCATTCCCCTGCCGGTCAATCTGTACGGCGAACTCCGGAAGAACTCCATGGGCATGAACTTCGCAAACGACAACGAGCTCAACGAGCTCGCCGACGCCGTCAACCGCCACTCGGGCCCGTGGACGGCCGCGCCGCTCGTCGCCGGTGGCGCCACCGGTGGCAGCAAGGTCGAAGTGACCGACCCGTCGGATCGCCGCCGCATCATCGGCACCGTCGAAAACGCCTCGGAAGGCCTCGTGGACCAGGCGCTGCGCGCCGGTGTCGCCGCCCAGCCGGGCTGGGACCGCCTGCCGGCCGCCAGCCGCGCCGCGATCCTCGAGCACGCCGCTGAGCAGCTCGAGCACAACCGCGCCGAGTTCATCGCCATGTGCGTACGTGAAGCCGGCAAGAGCCTGCCTGACGCCATCGCGGAAATCCGCGAAGCGGCCGACTTCCTGCGCTACTACGCCACGATGGCCCGCCGCCTGTTCGGCCAGCCGGAACAGCTCCCGGGTCCCACCGGCGAGAGCAACCAGCTGTTCCTCAACGGCCGCGGCGTGTTCGTCTGCATCAGCCCGTGGAACTTCCCGCTGGCCATCTTCCTGGGTCAGGTCGCTGCTGCCCTTGCCGCCGGTAACGCCGTGATCGCCAAGCCGGCCGAGCAGACCTCGCTCATCGGCTACGCCGCGGTGAAGCTGCTGCACGCTGCCGGCGTGCCGGCGGATGTGCTGCAGTTCCTGCCGGGCGACGGCGCGACCGTCGGTGCCGCCCTCACCCGCGACCCGCGCGTGGCTGGCGTGGCCTTCACCGGCTCGACCGACACCGCCTGGGCAATCAACCGCGCCCTCGCCGCCCGTAACGCTCCGATTGCCGCACTGATCGCCGAGACCGGCGGCCAGAACGCGATGATCGCCGACTCCTCGGCGCTGCCCGAGCAGATCGTGAAGGACGTGATCAACTCGGCGTTCCAGTCGGCCGGCCAGCGTTGCTCCGCCGCGCGCATCCTGTTCGTGCAGGAAGACATCGCCGACAAGGTGATCGGCATGCTCGCCGGCGCCATGGCCGAGCTGAAGGTCGGCGACCCCGGCCTGCTCTCGACCGACGTCGGTCCGGTGATCGACGAAGACGCCCGCCAGATCCTCGTCGACCATGCTGCACGCATGGATCGTGAAGCGAAGAAGATCGGTGAAGTCGTGCTGCCGGAAGGCACGGTCAACGGCACGTTCTTCGCGCCGCGCGCCTACGAAATCCCGTCGCTCGAAACGCTGACCCGCGAAATCTTCGGCCCGGTGCTGCACGTCATCCGCTGGAAGGGTTCCGACCTGGCCAAGGTGGTCGAGCAGATCAACGCCACCGGCTTCGGCCTCACCCTCGGCATTCACAGCCGTATCGACGACACGATCGAGTACATCTCGTCGCGCGCGAAGGTCGGCAACTGCTACGTCAACCGCAACCAGATCGGTGCGGTGGTCGGCGTGCAGCCGTTTGGCGGCGAAGGCCTCAGCGGCACCGGCCCCAAGGCCGGCGGCCCGCACTACCTGCTCCGCTTCGCGGGTGAGCGCACGCTCACGATCAACACCACGGCGGCGGGCGGTAACGCTTCGTTGCTGACGATCGGCGAGTAATCGCCCTTCGGGATGGCACCCAACCGCGCTCCTTCGGGGGCGCGGTTTTTTTTCGCCCACGCACAGGATCGGCCCGGCTTATGCCGGCCTCGATCAGGTCACCCAGACGCCGGCCTTACTGGCGTGACTGGGCGAGCTTGCCGGCTTCGACGACATGCTGTTCGGTCCGTTCTATCAGCGAGCGATGGCATCGCCGCGTAAACTTCATCGTGCATCTCAACCACAAATGGGAAGAAAGCTGGGGCGATCTATCTGAGCACCTGAGCCACAGCCACACGCTGAGTCAGGTGGGCGTTGCTTCGCTGCGGGAGATGATCGATCCGCGGGACAACCAGTTGAAGACGCATTACGACAAGAACAATAAATGCTTCATGCGCAGAACAAGGGATTCAGCGGACACGTGCTGTACTTTATAAGGCGGCTTTATATACGGTATAGGAAGCACACGACGGGCTGATCCAGCCACCTAATTGCTTCGCGGGGGGGACCTCGGCGTTCATCCATGCTGGACGACAATGACATGTTCTCGCCCAGTACCGCGGACGATCACGATCAGCACCGCGGTGGCGGATGGCAACGCTACGTTGCTGACGACCCTCTGGATGCGCGGTTTTTTGCCTACCGGAAACTGAAGGACTGGTGGGACAATCGCTCAATCGATAAGCAAATACAGCAGGAATGAGGCTCAGTGTCTGATCTCCAGGGAATTCGCCTTGTTTGCGTCCAGAAGCGGAGCGATCGGTGAACAGTTATTTTTGTGCCGTCGCCAGCACGCGACAAAAAATAACTTTCATCACGCTGAAAGGAGTCACGCCATGCTAAACGCCAGCCTTTGCCACCTCGCTACGCCCGCGCCTCACGGGCACAAGTCGGCCACATTGCCCGGATTCAAGAAGGTCGACTTCAGCAAGCTTCCCATCGGTCACGCATTCTTCAATGGAGGCTTTCTCGACGATGCATCGCCAAAAATCGCGACGCAAGCCGCGAACACAACCGCGATCATTGGCGAAGACGGTGGGTCCCCAGCCGTACTCCTTATCTGCCAGGAAGACGGCGGGGTGATTTTTAACTTTGGCTTCCCTGTAAAGGGAGCCGTTTTTACCTATAAGAATAACGACCGGTATGCCGTCACTATTTCGGTCGTCAATGGCGGCAGCATGACACTAGTGGAGTTTGTCATTCCCGGAGGGGAGTCAGCGAATATTCCGGTAACCAAAGAGTCCATGGGGCCTGGTTTCACGCCCAGTCCCGTGATCGTTGTCATTTTTGGGAAGCAACCCGCAGCACTCACACTTACCGGGATCCAATACGAGAGCTAACCAGAACATTGCGTTGCTCCGCATCAGGACGACATGGCAACGAGTGGTAAAGCTTCGTTGCTGACGATCGGTGAGTAACGCCTCACCAGCGGAACCAGCCACAGGCCGCGCCCATCGGGGGCGCGGCTTACTTTGTTTTCATCCATGGCAATCGCGTAAATCGATAGGCCGATCTGGCACGCGCGAAGGCATGCTCACGTTTCTCCGGGAGGATGCTCGTTTCTGGCCGATGCGAGGACTACAACGAAAGTTATATTGCAGTCGCGCACCGGCCGGTCGAGTCTGTAAGAACAACCTCGCCGGCCGGTACCCGGCGTCCACCCTAGCTGGAGGACAGCGACATGATGTCGCCCGGTACCGCGCACGCATCCC
This sequence comes from Luteibacter aegosomaticola, assembly GCF_023078475.1. Taxonomy (NCBI): domain Bacteria; kingdom Pseudomonadati; phylum Pseudomonadota; class Gammaproteobacteria; order Lysobacterales; family Rhodanobacteraceae; genus Luteibacter; species Luteibacter aegosomaticola. Next base: position 4,527,577 of record NZ_CP095741.1, read on the forward strand.
TGAAAGTTGGTTTCCCTTCCGTTTCGTGCAGGACCCTGCCGAAACCATGCCCCCGGCTTCTCGCCGATCATCCCGAGATGCTTGATCACATCGAGCCGCGACGGCTGGGCCCGCATGCGGTCACGGTGGATTTCGCACGGGCTGCCTTCCACAACATTCCAGCCGGTTCGGCTGAAACGTTCGAGGAACTGGTGATCTTCACCGGAAAAACAGGCCTCGTCATCAGCAGCACCGCAGACGGCAGGCATCAGTTCCTCACGGGCATCAAAGGCCGTGAGAACGATTGCCTGATCCTGTTTCGCCACGCTTACGGCAAGGTATCCGTCCGCCTCGGCGTCGGCAGCCTTGGCGCCGATGCCCATGTCGGCTTCCTGACGCACGGCACCTTCAAGGAAGCCTGGCACGCCACCTACGGCAAGCAGCTAGAGATGCGCATGCCCGATGACAAGGGCTTCTGGACCGACCTGCCTTACGAGGCCACGCAGCTCAATGAGTTGCAGGGCATCGTGTGGCGCGGTGGCACACTGTGTATCGAGCGCATCACCCTTGAGCCTTGAGGGGATTACGCGCAATGAAAAAGGGCCCCTTTCGGGGCCCTTCTCGGGGGCTTACTTCAGGCCACGATCCTTAAGCATCGGCTCGATGCTCGGCTCCTTGCCGCGGAAATCGCGGTAGAGCTTGCCGAGCTCTTCGGTGTTGCCGCGCGAAAGGATCTTGTCGCGGAAGATCTGACCGTTTTCGCGGGTCAGGCCGCCGTGCTCCTTGAACCACTCGAACGCGTCGGAATCGAGCATCTGGGTCCACAGGTACGCGTAGTAACCCGCAGCGTAGCCGTTACCCCAGATGTGCTGGAAGTAGCTGGAGCGGTAGCGCGGCGGCACCTGCGGCAGGGTGAAGCCCACCTTCTTCAGCGCGTCGGCTTCGAACTTGTCCACGTCCTGCTTCGGCGCGTCGGCCGGCAGCATGTGCCACTGCATGTCGAGCAGTGCGGCTGAGATGAGCTCGCTCATCGCATAGCCCTGGTTGAAGCTCGACGCCTTCTTGATCTTCGCGACCAGCTCGGCCGGCATCGGCTCGCCAGTCTTATAGTTCTTGGCGAAGTTGGCGAACACCTTCGGATCCGATGCCCACTGCTCGTTGAACTGCGACGGGAACTCGACGAAGTCGCGTGCGGTGTTCGCACCCGACAGCGACGGGTACTTCGCGTTCGAGAACATGCCATGCAGCGCGTGGCCGAACTCGTGGAACATGGTGGTCACGTCATCCCACGACAGCAGCGCCGGCTGGCCCGCCACCGGCTTGGTGAAGTTGGCCACGTTGAACACGACCGGCTTGGTGCCCATCAGGTGGGACTGGCCCACCAGATTGTCCATCCAGGCGCCGCCGTTCTTGTTATCACGCTTGAAGTAGTCGCAATAGAACAGCGCCAGCGAGGTGCCGTCCTTGTCGAACACTTCGAACACGCGGACATCCGGCTGGTACACCGGGATATCCTTGCGCTCCTTGAAGGTGATGCCGTAGAGCTGGTTGGCGGCATAGAACACGCCATTCTGCAGCACGTTATCCAGCTCGAAGTACGGGCGGACCTGCGACTCGTCCAGGTCGTACTTCGCCTTGCGCACCTTCTCGGCGTAGTGGTCCCAATCCCAGGCCTGTACCTGGAAGCCACCCTTCTCCTGGTCGATCACATCCTGGATGTCCTTCGACTCGGACTTGGCGCGCGCGACGGCGGCCGGCACCAGGCGCTCCATGAACTTTTCGGCGGCTTCCGGCGTCTTCGCCATCTGGTCGTCGAGCTTCCACGCAGCGTAGTTCTTGAAGCCCAGCAGCTTGGCGCGCTCGGCGCGCAGCTGCGCGATGCGCGCGGCGGTGTCACGCGTGTCGTTGGCGTCGTTATGCTCGGCGCGTTCCCACGATGCCTTGAACAGCTTCTCGCGCGTGGCGCGATCGTTCATCGGCTGCAGCTCTGGCTGCTGCGTGGTGTTCTGCAGCGGGAAGACGTACTTGCCTTCCAGGCCACGACCCTTCGCGGCATCCGCCGCGGCAGCGATGTCGGCATCCGACAGGCCATCGAGCGCGGCCTTGTCGTCGACCACCAGCGCGGCGGCCTTCGTCGCAGCGAGCAGCTTGTTGGTGAACTGCGTGCTGAGCGTCGATTCTTCCTTGTTGATCTCCTTCAGGCGGGTCTTGTCCGCTTCGGAGAGCTTGGCGCCGGCGTGCACGAAATCCTGATACTTCACTTCGAGCAGGCGCTTCGACTCGGGATCGAGGTTCAGCGAATCGCGCTTGTTGTAGAGCGTCTCGATGCGCTTGAAGAGCTTGTCGTTGAGGTAGATGGCGTCGCTGTGCTCGGCGAGCTTCGGCGCTTCGTCCTCTTCCACCTTCTGCAGGGTGTCGTTGGTGTTCGCGCCGGTGAGCGCGCCAAAGACCATCTGCGCGCGGGTGAGCAGCACGCCGGACTTTTCGAGGGCGACAACGGTGTTGTCGAAGGTCGGTTCATCGGCCGAATTGGCGATGGCGTCGACTTCGGCCAGCTCCTGCTTCATGCCTTCTTCGATCGCTGGCTGGAAATCGGCATCGGTGATCTTGTCGAACGGCGGCGCCTGGAACGGCAGCGTACTCGCGGTGAGCAGCGGGTTCTCGTGGGCGACAGGGGCGGCAGCGGCGGTACCGGCGGCCGCAGGTGCGGGCGCGGTGCTGGCGGGGGCCGGGGCGGCGGCCTTGTCGGCGTCGTTGGACTGCGAGCAGGCAGTGGTGAGGGCGATCGAGGTGGCGATCACGAGCGTGCGTACCTTCATGGACAGGCGGTCCCCTGGCGTGTTCGAAAGCGAGGACTCTAGCGGTGGCGGCACACCGGGGACAACCGCCACAGGTCCCGGAAAGATTGTTGCGATGCACGGTAGGAGCCCACCCTGTGGGCGACATCTTTCGCGAACACGCCACAGATCCTGTTGCTCTTTCGCGAACGGCGTCGCCCACAGGGTGGGCTCCTACGGGGGGCTATTGGGTGTCGCGCAGTTCCCAGCTGTTGCCGATGAGCAGGTTGAGGCGGTGCTTCACCAGGCGCATGGGCAGGCTGGTGGTGAGCTTCACGTCGTGGCGGTCGCCGGCGGAGAGCTCGCCCGTGGCCGTGGCGCCGGGATCGGTGGCACCCAGGCTGGGATCCACCTCGTCCGGTTCGGGCTGTTTGGCGCGCCAGCGCTGGAACAGGCTGTCGCTGCGCATCGCGTCGGCGATATCCGCCGCCAGCTTTTCCGGGCCAATGCCTTCGAAGGAGAGCTCCGGGTCCGGACCCTTCGCCTTCGCCATGTCTTTTACCGAAAGAAAGTACGTCGTCATGGGTATCCGTTTAAGTCCGGCGCCGTGAAGAGCCCGTCAGCCCAGCGGTGAAAGGTCCAACAACATGGCGGCGTCGGCCGGCCCAACGCGGAACGGCAGCACCCCCAGGCACGGAGCTGGGAGCAGACGGCGCAGGGTCTCGACGTTCTCGTCGCGCAGCAGCATGTCCGGTTCGACGAGGTTGGCGATCCACCCGGCGAGGCGGCAGCCGTCAGCTTGGATCGCCCGCGCGGTCAGGCGAGCATGGCTGATGCAGCCCAGGCGAATGCCGACCACCATCACCACCGGGAGGTCCCAGCGCTGCGGGATCTGCTCGGCGGACATCGTCTCGGAAAGCGGGACCATCCAGCCGCCGACGCCCTCCACCACCACCCGGTCGTAATCCTGGCCGAGGGTAGCGAACGCCGCATCGAGGGGTTCCCAGCCCATCGCCACGCCCTCGCGGGCGGCCGCCAGATGGGGCGACACCGCCTCCTCCAGGGCCAGCGGATTCACCAGCGCGTACGGCGGAGGCGGGTTGCTGGCGGCCTGCAGGTCCAGGGCATCCTGGTTGCGCAGGCCCTCCCGGGTGCGGCCCGAGCCGCTGGCGACGGGCTTCATGCCGGCCACCCTCTCCCCGGCCTGGCGGAAGGCGTGGACCAGCGCCTGGGCGCCATGGGTCTTGCCGATGCCGGTGTCGGTACCGGCCACGAAGAGGTGTCGCGGCATGGGATGGCAGCCTTGCGGAAGCGGGGACGTGGCACCATACACGGCTTCGATCCCCCGTTGAATGCAGGACCTGCCATGTACGAAGCCCGCGCCATCGCCACCGACGACAAGGCCACCCTCTACGCCGACCTGGTGGAGCAGGCCGGGGGCCTCATGCACGGCGAGCCCAATATGATCGCCAATGCCGCCAATTTCGCGGCGCTGGTGTACGACGTGCTGCCCGACCTGAACTGGGCCGGGTTCTATCTGTTCGATGGCGATGAACTGGTCGTCGGCCCGTTCCAGGGCAAGCCGGCCTGCATCCGCATCGCGCTCGGCCGTGGCGTGTGTGGCACGGCCGCGCAGACGGGCCAGACCCAGCTCGTGCACGACGTGCACGCCTTCGACGGCCACATCGCCTGCGATGCGGCCTCCAACTCGGAAGTGGTCGTGCCGCTGTTCCGCGCCGATGGCAGCCTGTTCGGCGTGTGGGACGTGGATAGCCCGCTGGTCGGCCGCTTCGACGACGAGGACAAGCGCGGCATGGAAGCGCTCTGCGCAGCCTTCATGAAAACCCTGGGCTAACCAGATCGCGTAGGAGCCCACCCTGTGGGCGACGCCGTTCGCGAAAACGCCACAGGGCTTCAGAAAGCTTCGAATACCTTGAATACCCTCGCGAAAAGCTGTCGCCCACAGGGTGGGCTCCTACGCGGTTAGAGCTCGTGCGCGCGCGGCGTGTGCAGCAGCTCGATGACGCGGGCCCGCGCCTCATCCACGCCGGTCTTCGCGAGCGACGAGAACATCTGCACCGTGCCCGGGACCTTGTTCTCGCGGAACTGCTTGCGCAACGCCTCCAGCGCCTTGGAACCCTCACCACGCGAGACCTTGTCGGCCTTGGTCATCAGCACGTGGCACGGCAGGTCGGTATCGGCGCAGAACTCGATCATGGTGCGGTCGAAATCCTTCAGCTCATGGCGGATATCCACGATAAGCACGATGCCGCGCAGGCTGCGGCGCATCTTCAGGTAAGCATCGATCTCGCGGCGCCAGTGCGCGCGCATGGCATCGGGCACCTTGGCATAGCCGTAACCCGGCAGGTCGACCAGGCGTGCCGTCAGCGGCTCTTCGCCTTCGCGCTTTAGCGGCGGCAGGTCGAACACCACCATGAGCTGGGTGCGGCCCGGCGTCTTCGAGGTGCGGGCCAGGGCGTTGTGACCCGTCAGGGCGTTCAGCGCACTGGACTTGCCGGCGTTCGAACGGCCTGCGAATGCCACTTCGGCGCCCGTGTCATACGGCAGCTGGGTAATTTCGTTGGCGGCAAGGTTGAAGCGCGCGCCATTGAGGATATTCGACGTCATGGGACCTGGCTTGCCCATGGGGCAGCGAAAACGGAGGCCCGGCAGTGTATGCGATGTGGCGCCACGCCGCCCGCGACGGCCGGTTTGACCGAATCTCAACCAGCCATTCATAATCGTTTGAATGAGGCGCGGGGGGAACGCGCCCGGTCCGGAAGTAACCCTTTGTGGAGAAACCCATGACGTTTCGGCACGCCGCCGCTGCCATTACCGCGATGCTCGTTATGAGCACCGTGGCCGCTCAGACCGCTACTCCTGCCAAGCCGGCTACCGCCGCGCCCGCACCCGCCGCCTCCACCGCGAAGGCCGGGGCCAACCCCGCGACCGATACCGCTACGCCCGGCATGCCCAAGGCCGAGACCCCGACGGTGGCCGCCAACGCATCCCCCGCCGGCACGGCCAAGCCGGGCGAAGCCACGGCGGGCCAGGGCAAGGCTGCCGCCTGCGGTGCCTGCCACGGCATCGATGGCAACTCCACCGATGCGCAGTACCCGCGGCTGGCCGGCCAGAGCGAGCAATACATCGCCGCGCAGCTGGAAGAGTTCAAATCGGGCAAGCGCGTGAATCCGATCATGCTGGGCTTCGCCAGCTCGCTGTCCGAGCAGGACATGCACGACATCGGCGCCTACTTCGCGACCCAGAAGCCGCTCCCGGGCGTGGCCGACCAGGCCCTCGTCGAGCAGGGCGAGACCCTCTACCGCCAGGGCGACACGGCCCGCGGCATCCCGGCGTGCATGGCTTGCCACGGCCCGTCGGGCGCCGGTAACCCGGGCGCCCACTACCCGCGCCTCACCAGCCAGCACAGCCAGTATGTTGAGGCACGGCTCAAGGCCTGGAAGGCATCGACCGAGCCCTCGACCGATCCGCATACGAAGATCATGATGCCCATCGCGCAGAAGCTCGATGACAAGGACATCGCCGCAGTGGCCAGCTACATCGAGGGCCTGCACAGTAACGAACCGACGCAGGCCGCACCCGCGGGCCCGTGAAGGCGTTAAAGTTGACGGAATCGAACGGGCCTTCGGGCCCGTTCGCTTTTTTAAGAACGCAAGAAAAGGACCCACGATGCGACTGCGCCTTCCCCTGCTCTGCGCCGCCCTGATCGGCCTTGCCGCCTGCGGCGGTGGTAACAACGACGCCACCCCGGCTGCCACGCCGGCCCCGGCGCCCGCAGCGACCGCACCGGCCACCGCGCCTGCGACCCCGGCGGCTTCGGGCACGGCAGCTGCCACGCCCGCCGCCACCGACGCGACAGCGGCAGCACCGGCTGCGGCCCCGGCCGACGACGCCAATGACACCCGCCCCGCCCCGAAGCCCTTCGTCGATGAAGGCAAGTGGGTCGAAGGCAAGCATTACTTCCGCATCGATCCGGCCCAGCCGACCAGCAGCCCGGGCAAGATCGAGGTCACCGAGGTGTTCTCCTACGGCTGCCCGGCCTGCTTCCAGTACCACGGCGTGGTCGACGACCTGGCCAAGGCCCTGCCCCGCGGCACGGTCATGACCTACACCCCCGCTTCGTTCCGCCCGGATGAGAACTGGCCGCTGCTGCAGCGCGCCTACCTCACCGCGCAGGCCTTCGGCGTGGACAAGAAGAGCCACGATGCAATGTTCGACGCCGTCTTCAAGAGCGGCGAGCTGGGCATCATCGACCAGCAGACCAACAAGCCCAAGCCGGAATCGGCCTGGCCGACGATCAACGACGTCGCCAAGTTCTACGCCAAGTTCGGTGTGAAGGCCGACGAATTCGCCGCCACCGCCAACTCCTTCACCATCAACACCAAGATGAAGCGCGCCGATGAACTGATTCGCGCCTACGAGGTCGATAGCACGCCGACCATCGTGGTGAACGGCAAGTACCGCCTCACCCCGAACAGCGCCGGCGGTTACGCCCAGTCGGTGGAACTCGTCCAGTGGCTCATCAGCAAGGAGGCCGCGGGCAAGTAACCCGCGTTCCTCAATACGGAGATTTCGATGATCAAGCGTCTTCCCTTCCTGTTCCTCGGCCTCGCCATGGCCACGGCCTGCTCGGCCGGCGGCAATGGCAGCGGCGCACCTGCCGGCGAGCCGGCGGCGGCCGCCACGGCAGCCGCCGCCACCACGCCCACCGAGGGCCAGGAATATGTAGCCACCACCACCCCCGGCCGCTACGCGCCGAAGGACAAGGTGGAAGTGGTCGAGGTGTTCTCGTACGGCTGCATCCATTGCGCCCACTACGAACCGTACGTGGAACAGCTGCAGAAGGAACTGCCGAAAGGCGTGACCTTCCACGCCGTGCCGGCCGCGTTCAACGACGCGTGGCTGCCGTACGCGCAGGCCTACTACGCCGCCAAGAAGCTCAATGTTTCGCCGGAAGCGCACGCCGCGCTGTTCAAGGCGATCCATACCGACCATTACCCGCTGGCCACCATCGAAGAGCTGGGCGACTGGTATCACCAGCACTACGCGGTCGACGCAGCCAAGTTCGTGGCTGCTGCCAAGAGCGACGAGGTGAAGAACCAGATCCTGGCCGATGTGAAGCTGTTCCAGGGCTGGGGCATCGACGGCACCCCGACGATCGTGGTGAACGGTAAATACCGCAGCAACCAGATCAAGACCTTCGACGAGCTGAACGCAACGGCGAAGTTCCTGGTCAATCGCGAACTCAACGGCGGCAAGTAAGCTGCCCCCGACGGATGCCCCCCGTTCACGCGGCGGGGGGCATCCTCTGGCCCCTGTGGCCGCATGAGTAGCCCCCTATCCCCATGAACCGCGCCCCCAACGCAACGCCCGCTGCCGAGCGCACCCTGCGCCTCCTGAGCTGCAACATCCTCGCCGGCGCCAGCGTGCAGCGGTACAGCGACTACTTCACCCGCAGCGTCAACGCCGTGCTGCCGGGCCCCTCGAAACTCGCGAATCTCGATTCGCTGGCCGAATTGCTGCACGAATTCGACGTGGTGGGCCTGCAGGAAGCCGACGCGGGCAGCCTGCGCTCGGGCTTCCTCAACCAGACCCGCTACATCGCGGAAGCGGCCGGCATGCCCTTCTGGAGCCACCAGCCGAACCGGCCGATGGTGCGCGTCGCGCATTCGGCCAACGGCCTGCTCAGCCGCATCGAGCCCACCGAAGTCATCGACTACCCGCTACCGGGCCGGATCAAGGGCCGTGGCGCGCTGTTCGTGCGCTTTGGGCATGGCACGGAAGGCCTCGTCGTGGTCATCGCGCACCTTTCGCTCGGCGCGGCCGCCCGCCTGGGCCAGCTCGCCTTCATCGCGGAGCTGCTCGCGCCCTACCCGCACGCCGTGCTCATGGGCGATCTGAACACCGAGCCGTCCAGCCCGGAAATGCGCCTGCTGTTCGACAAGACCTCGCTGCAGCCGCCGAAGATCCTGACGCCCACCTTCCCCAGCTGGAAGCCGCGGCGCGCGCTGGACCACATCCTGACCTCGGCCGATATCCAGCTCGACCGCACGTGGACATTGCCCCGTGCGTTCTCCGATCATCTGCCGCTCGCCGCCGAAATCCGGCTCCCGCATAGCCTGGCCAGCGCGGCCGGCGCGACGCCTTAGAGGTAAACCGCTCCATGAAACCGAGCCTGCGCGCCGCCCTGCCCTGGGCCATCATCGTCATCGCCGCCGTCGCGGCCGCGCTGCTGCGCTTCCAGTTCATCGAGCCGCAGCACATGCAGCACGCCTGCGAAGGCAGCACGAAACTCTGGTGGTGCAGCACCCGCGAGCTGGTCGTGCAGGGCTTCCTCTCGTACGGCTATGGGTATGCGGCCATCGTGGCGGCCCTGGTGGCGCTGTTCTGGCGTAGCGTCGGCATCGCCACGCTCGCGGCGTGCATCGGCGTGCTCGCGCTGCAGCTGTATTGCTATGAAGGCGGTGCGCTCGCGTTGCTGATCGGCGTGCTCCGCCTGGTCCGCGTGCAGTACGACCGGCAACAAGACGTCTCGCCGATCACCGCCTGATCACCGTAGGAGCCCACCCTGTGGGCGACATCTTTTCGCGGTGAACCGACAAGACCCTGTGGCGTTTGTACGAACGGCGTCGCCCACAGGGTGGGCTCCTACCTGCGGGATGCCCGCCGCCACGCGCTCAGCACCGGCAACGCCAGCGCAAAGCCCAGCACCATCCAGCCCCACGACACGAGATTCGCGCCGAGCTCCTGCACGACCACCGCTACGCCCAACCCAGCGATGAGGATGGCCAGCAGACGCTCCTCGACGAGCGGCATCAGCACGTCTTCGCGCGTACGCAGCAGCGAGAGCAGGAAGAACCCGATGCACGGCAGCGCGAACAGGCCGATCGGGAAATCGCGGTAGCGGCCGTTGAACACCATGAGGATGGCGTAGAGCGCCAGCACGAACATCCAGAAGAAGCGCTGGGGCGTGAACGCATCCGAGTAAGTGATACCGAGGCGGCGGCGCTCCGCCGGGCGCGGCGCGACCGCCGCAGGGTTCACCGGTGACGCCAGTCGCGAAGCCACCGCGCGCGCCAGCGACAACGCGGTGAACAGCGCGATGGCGCCAATCACGATTCCCGTGCCCCACTCCAGCGTGTTGCGGCACGAGAACAACAGCAGCCGCGCGTGTGCAGCCAACGCCGTGCCCGAGGCAAACCCGGCAAGCGCCAGGGCGAACCAGCCGGGCGCACCATGCCAGCGGCGGCGCACGGCGCCGACGGCGAGGAACAGCAGCGTGCCCACGCCACCTGCGGCGAGGGCCCATGTCCAGCGCGGCTCTTCGACGATCGGGCCCGTCATCGCGAACTTGGGCTTCGCGTCCACATCGAAGATGCCCCAATAGCCACCGACGGTGCCTTCGAGATCACGCTTCCACGGCTGGTCGAACGCTTCGATCACGTTGTACGGCATGTCGACCGTTGCCGCGTAGTTGAGGAACTCGCGGATGTAACGGGCTTCGTTGACCAGGCTAGCGCTGGCATCGCGGCGCGTGCGGCCCTGGCTGGGCCAGCCGGTCTCGCCGATCATGATCTGCTTGCCGGGAAACTGCGCCTTCATGTGCTGGTACACATCAGCCACGTGGCGAACCGCCTTTTCGGGCGCGACCGGCTCATCTTCCCAGTACGGCAGGATGTGGATGGTGAGGTAATCCGTGGCCTTCGCCAGCGCCGGGTGCCTCTCCCAGAATTCCCAGACGTCGGCGTAGGTCACCGGTACGTCGGTGGCATCGTTCACGCGCTGGATGTAGGCGGCGAGCGCTTTTTCAGAAAGTTCTCCACGCAGCATCACCTCGTTACCCACGACGATGCCCCGCAGGCTGGCGTGGTCGCGCTTGGCCGCGGCGATACCCAGTTCGATTTCGCGCTCGTTCGCGACCGGGTCGCGGCCCAGCCAGATGCCCATCAGCACCTTCATGCCGTAGCGGCCGGCGATATCCGGCACCGCGCCCAGTCCCTGGCCCATCGAATACGTGCGCACGCAATCGAAGCGCTGGGAAAGCGCCTGCAGGTCGGCTTCGATGCGCTCGGGCGGGATAAAGGCGTGCACATCGAACGGCGTCTCGCCCTTGAGGCGGAACGGCGCATAGGACACGCACGCGATCTTTGCCGTAGGTGAATCCGGCAAGGCCACGGGGCGGCCCAGGAGGTACCAGTAGCCGGCGCCGAACACGGCGGCGGCGATAAGGACGATCCAGGCGAGCGGGCGCGCGAATCGCGCTAGGGCGGTTTGGGGCGGCATGCCGTTCCAGATGAGCGCGGGAAAACCCCGCAAGCTTAGCCGCCGGGGCGCTTCCACGCGATGGTGGGCGCGTTCATCCGTTCATCCGGCTTGCGCACGTCCTTCCCTTACAATGATGGGGACGTCTACGTGAAGGAATCCCGATGGCCCACGCGTTCCGCCGCCTGGCCGGCCTTGTCCTCGCCGCCTGCACCCTTGGCGCGACCCATGGTGCCCTTGCCGAGGGCACCGAGGCCCAGCGCACGCAGTTCAGGCAGGCCTATGCCACCGCCGCGCAACAGGGTGGCGATGCATGGCGCGCCCAGGCCACCGGTCTGGAGAAGTACTCGATCTACCCGTACATCGAGCAGGCCGCGCTGGAACACGACCTGCGCACGCTGGATAGCATCCGCGTGCAGGATTACCTGCGCCGCTACCCGGGGATGATCCCCGCCGCCGACCTGCGCCGCGATTTCCTGGGGGAACTGGCACGGCGCAAGGACTGGGCGTCATTCACCGCCATGTACCAGCCGGGCCTGGGCGACTCGCTGACCTGCTTCAACCTGCAGGCCAAGCTCGCACGCGGCGAGAAGCTGGTGTTCGAAACCGACATGGCCGACCTGTGGCGCAAGGCCAGCCTGCCGAACAGCTGCGATCCGGTGATCGCCGCGGCCCATGACCAGGGCCTGCTGACCAACGACCGCCTCTGGGCGCGCATCGATGTGGCCGCCAACGCAGGCAAAGGTGGCACCGTCGCATCGCTGGCCGCGTGGCTCTCGCCTTCCGATACGGAGGCTGGGCAGCACCTGGGCCAGGCCCTGAACGACCCCGCCAACGCGGCACGCGATGCCGCGACCTGGCCCGATTCGCCGCGTAACCGGCAGGCCGTGACGCTGGCGCTGCAGCGGCTCGCCCGCAAGCAGTCCGCCGCCGCCGATAGCGCGTGGTCGCAGCTTGGTTCGCGCTTTGCGCTCACCGAGCAGCAGCGCGGCGCGATCCTCAATGCGATCGCCCTGTTCCATGCCACGGATTTCGACGAGACCGCGCTGGATCGCCTCGCTGCGCTGCCGCCGGGCGCGCAGACCGACGCGACCCGCGAGTGGCGTGTACGCGTGGCCCTCGCACGACAGGACTGGACGGCCGCGCTCGCCGCACTGGATGCCCTCGGCACCGCGCAGAAGGACGACGGCGAGTGGCGCTACTTCCGCGCCGTGGTCCTCGCGCACCTGGGTCGCCAGAGTGAAGCCGCCGCGTTGCTGCGCCCTGTGTCGCAGGAAGCCACGTACTTCGGCTTCCTCGCCGCCGACAAGCTCAACACCTCGTATGCCATCTGCCCGTCGAGCATGGCGACCGACGATGCGCGTGAGGCACAACTGCTCGCCGAGCCCGGTCTCGATCGCGCGTTCGAACTCTACGCCGTCGGCCTGCAGAAGCTGGCGCGCCGCGAATGGACGGCCACGCTCAACGGGCGCGATGCCGACACGCAGCGCCTCGCCGCCGACCTCGCCTTCCGCAAGGGCTGGTACGACCGCGCGGTGTTCACCCTTTCGTCGGGCGATGCCCTGCGCCTCTACGAGCAGCGTTTCCCGCTCGCGCGCCAGGATGGCGTGGTCGAGCAGGCCTCGCAGGCCGGCATCGAAGCCCCGTGGGCCTACGCGATCATCCGCGCGGAGAGTGCGTGGATGAGCGATGCGCGCTCCGGCGCCGATGCACGTGGCCTCATGCAGCTGCTGCCTGGCACGGCTGCCAACGTGGCAAAACACAACGGCCTCAGTTGGGCAGGCGGCGAGAGCCTGTACGACCCATCCACCAACATCGTGCTGGGCACGCGCTACCTCGCGGAGATGGCGCAGCGCTTCAATGGCGCCCCGTGGCTTGCCAGCGCGGCCTACAACGCCGGCCCGTACAAGGTCGACCAATGGGTGGAAGCGCGCGGCACGCTGGATCCCGATCTTTTCGTCGCCAGCATCCCGTTCAAGGAAACCCGCGAGTACGTGGCGCGGGTGATGGCGTTCGCGGTGATCTACGACTGGCGCCTCAACGGCAATGCCCTGCCGCTTAGCTCGCGGATGACGCGCATCGGCTCGTCCTACGCGCTCCCGTCGCCGGGCGCCGTGCGTAAGCAGGTGACCTGCCCGGCGCCTGCGATCGCGAAGCCCGCGCCGCAGAGCGCACCGGCGGCGCTTGAGCCCGCACCAGCCGCCGCCTCGTCGGCACCAGCGGCACAGGATCCGAAGGATTCCCAGCCATAACCCACAGGAGGCAGCCGCCATGAATCCCCAGCGCATCGTGATGCTTGGCGGCACCGGGTTCGTCGGTACGGCGCTGGTGCCGCGCCTGGCCGCTGATGGCCATGACATACGCCTGCTCACGCGCAATCGCCAGGCACACCGCCACGCGAGCATGGGCCGTAACGTGACCCTGCTGTCGGCCGACGTCCACGACCCGGCCGCACTGCGCAAGCACTTCGCTGGCGCCGATGCGGTGATCAACCTCGTCGGGATATTGAACGAGGGCGGCCGCAATACGTTCGACCGCGTGCACGTGCAGCTGACGCGCTCGGTCATCGAGGCATGCCGGGACACCAGTGTGCATCGCCTGCACCAGATGAGCTCGCTGAAGGCCGGCCAGGGCGCATCGAAGTACCTGCGCACTCGGGGCCAAGCGGAAGCGCTGGTGAAGGGCTCCACGCTCGACTGGACCCTGTACGAACCGAGCACGCTGTTCGGCCCGGGCGATGGCCTGGTCACACGTTTCGACACGCTGCTCCGCGTCGCGCCGGCCATGCCGTTGCCTCGCCCCAACGCGAAGATCACGCCGGTCTACGTGGGCGATGTGGTCGAGGCGATCGCACGTTGCGTCGCCAATCCTGCCGAGTCGCTGCTGCAGACCTTCGAGCTGTACGGGCCGGAGGTGTGGCGACTGGTGGACCTGGTGCGCGCGATCCGCGACACGCGGGGGCGGCGGCGCGCCATCCTGCCCATGCCCGATGCGCTGGGCCGGCTGCAGGCCGCGGTGGCCCAGTTCGCCCCCGGAAAGCCGTTCACCCCGGATAACTTCCTCACCCTTCGCACGGATTCCGTCGGCACGGTTGACGGCCTCGCCCGGCTCGGTATCGTGCCCCAATCGCTCTCGGCATGGCTCCCACGCCTGCTGGGCCCGCCGGCACGCCAGCGCCGCCTCGATGAGGCCCGCAGCCGCCGTCGCCCCTGATTCCACGAACGCAAGGCACCCATGGAGATCTACCTCGTCGGCGGCGCTGTCCGTGACCAACTGCTCGGCCGCCCGGTCGTCGATCGCGACTGGGTGGTCGTAGGCGCCACGCCGGAGCAGATGCTGGCGAAGGGTTACCGCGCGGTCGGCAAGGATTTCCCGGTATTCCTCCACGGCGATAGCAAGGAGGAATACGCGCTGGCCCGCACCGAACGGAAAACCGGCCGCGGCTACCACGGGTTCGCCTTCCACGCGGAACCGACCGTCACGGTCGAGCAGGATCTGGAACGGCGCGACCTCACCATCAATGCCATCGCGCAGCACGACGATGGACGGCTGGTCGATCCGTACGGCGGTGTGGCGGATATCGAGGCGCGTCTGCTTCGGCATGTCTCTTCTGCGTTCGTGGAAGATCCGGTGCGCGTATTGCGCGTCGCACGCTTCGCCGCACGTTACGCGCCGCTCGGCTTCCGCGTGGCCGATGAAACCATGGCGCTCATGCAGCGCATGGTCGAAGAAGGGGAAGTGGATCATCTGGTACCCGAACGTGTCTGGGCGGAAACGCGCAAGGCGCTCGCCGAGCCGATGCCAGATGTGTTCGTTCGCGTACTGCGCGACTGCGGCGCGTTGCGCGTGCTGTTCCCCGAAGTGGATGCGCTGTATGGCGTACCGCAGCGGGCCGAATTCCATCCCGAGGTGGATACCGGCATCCATATTGAAATGGTGCTGCGCGCCGCGGCGACGATCGCGCCAGGCGATGCGCTGGTCGGCTACTGCGCCCTCACCCACGACCTCGGCAAGGCCCTCACGCCGGCAGATGTCTTGCCACGGCACATCATGCACGAGCAGCGCGGCATCGAACCGGTGCAGGCAATGTCAGCGCGCCTCAAGGTGCCTTCGGACTACGCCTTCATGGCGGAAATGGTGTGCAGGCACCACCTCAATGCGCACCAGGCCTTCGAGCTGAAGCCGACGACGGTGCTGCGCCTGCTCGAAGCCCTGGGCGCGCTACGCCGCCCGGAGCGGCTGGAGACCTTCCTGCTCGCCTGCCTCGCCGACAAGCGCGGCCGCCTGCACCACGAACACGATGCCTACCCGCAGGCGGACTACCTGCGCGCCTGCCGCGAGGCCGCGGCGGCGATCACGTCAAAACCCTTCACCGACCAGGGCCTGCAAGGCCCCGCCATTGGCGAGGCGATGAAAAAAGCGCAAGCCGCAGCCATCGCCAGCGTTTCGAAGCCCCTGTAGGAGCGCGCTCCTACAAAGGCGTTCGTTTAGAGACGGGCGCCCTGGTCGGCGGACATCACGCCTTCGGGCAGCGCGGCCTCGTCGATTTCCTTCGCGAACATCATTACCTGGAAGCGCTCGCCCATCTGGTCGGGCAGTGTGAGCTTCTTCACTTCCTGCGCCAGGCGGTAACGGGCGGCTTCGTCGGTAAGGGCCAGGTAGTCTTCTTCAAAGAACTCCTGCATGCCGGCAGCGATGAGGAACTGCGCCTGCGGCATGTATGCCGCCACGCCGAACCCTGCGCTGTTGCCCGCTTCCGCCAGTGCGGTGAAGTCCACCGAGGCGGTGAGGTCCTGCAGGCCCGGCAGGAAGAACGCGTCGCCATGCGCGCGGTGGCGATAGAAGGCGCGCAGCGTGCCGTCGGTGCGCTCGGGCATGTAGAACTCGCTACGCACGTAGCCGTAATCCGCGAAGATCATGGCGCCCTTGCGCAGGGTGCCCGCCACCGCCTGGATCCAGTACGGCAGCTGCGGCAGCACCTCGGTGCGGTAGCCGGCTTCGAACTCGCGGCCCAGGTCGCGCTCGAGGTGACGGACGGCGCCATTCACCAGCACATCGGCCGGACGGTCGGTGCGCATGAAGCGCCCGTCGCCATCCAGCACCACGTATTCCTCGTACACCTCGCCATCGCGCGTGGTGAAGCGCGTGGTCGGGAGCGCATCGATCACTTCGTTGGCGAAGAGCACGCCATCCCACGGCTCTTCCAGCGGTGCATCGAGCCACACCGCACGCTGCGCCACCTCGGGCGGCAGGTTCGCGTGCAGGCGCGTGCGCTGACGGTCGCGCAGGTCGGCGCTCGGTTCGAGGATCATGTAGCGGCGCGGCAACTTGCCGGCCGCATCGAGGGCACGCAGGGCTACTTCAGCGAAGGCGCCGCTGCCGCCGCCGATCTCGAGGAAATCGGCATCCGGGCCGAGCGAGGCAAGCACGGGTTCGAAGGCGCGGACCACGCAGCGGGCGAACAGGGTGCCCAGTTCGGGAGCCGTGACGAAATCACCTTTCGCACCGAACTTGGCCTTGCCGGCGCTGTAATAGCCGAGCCCCGGCGTGTACAGGCAGCGCTCCATGAAGCGCGAGAACGGCATGGGGCCGTGCGCAGCGATCTCTTCGCGGAGGAGACCGGTGAGGTGGTCGGAGTGCGCGCGCTCGTCGGCGCCGGGTTCGGGGAGGCGATCGTTCATGCCGCCTAGGATACCAGCCCCCCGACCCGGCCACTCGTCAGGCTATGGGCGCCGCCCCCGCATCGAAGCGTGTGCTGAACGAGCAGAGCATCACCAGATCGCGCTCCGGGTCGCTGGTCTGGTTCCTGCCATGCAGCACACGGTAGTTGTCGATCAGAACGAAATCGCCGGTTTGCCAACGTATGCCACGCGTGATGGACCGGGCGGCCAACCGAAGCTCATCTAACAAGCCCGCATCAATCTCGCTGCCGTCCTCCCAGGTCACCTGGGTACTGAAGGATCCTTCGGCGTCCTCATGATCGGGGCGCTTATAGGCTTGGGTGAACACGTTCTGGCTAACCGCCTGCTGCCCCGAGTCGTGCACGGGGGTCAGGGCCTCCACGGCGAACTCAAAGACGACACGGCGATCGCTACGCTCCGTGATACTGACGCCGCGGCTAGCCAGGGCAGGCTCCACGTCGCCACCGAGCAACGCATGCACCACGGAATTTCCCGTGAGGATCGCATCGAACGCTTCCGGCGGAACGTAGTTGCGGAAGCGGATGCGACGCCGCGCCAGGATGGCACGCGCTTCGGGCGACAGCTTTTCAAGAATGGCCGCACCATCGGCTACCAACGTTTCCCCGCCGGTGCCCTCGCGCGGGGCGCGGCGGCAGTAGAACCAGAGAAGGTCGGGCCGCAACGGGCTGTTTCCGTACTCGAAGTGCAGATCGAGGGCGGCCTGGCCAACGGTGACGGTCTGCAGCTCGTTGCGGTCGCTGGCAGGCTTCCTGTCACCGAAGGGTGAGAGCAGGAAGCCACGGCTGAAGCGGGACGCGTAGGCATGGAATGCGTCCGCGTCGACTCCGAACCCCCGAAAGAGCACGGCACCATGCCGCGCAAGGTCACTCCAGACCGTATCGTCGTCGATCTCACCAAGCGACCGACCTGATGCCGCGAGAAGCCTGGGGCGATCACTGATAGCTGTATTCATGCGTCATCCGCTCCGTCTGGTGGGAATATCCAATGGCTGCAAGCAGGGCTTCGCGTCTCTCGGCAACCTGGGAAAGCGTGTCACCACGCAACACCGCCTTGAACTGGCCGTCCGCGCAATGGCTACTCTGGCTTCGTTCGCCAGCATCATCGACAAAGCACTCGACGATCCACGGAAGCGTACGGATATAGGCCTGGTCCACTGACAGCGGGACCCCATGGGGCACAAGCAGCCACGAGGTCTCCGCGAGTCGGATCGCGGGAGGGGCCGGTGCCGCGCCGCATTGCGCCGCGTAAGAAGCCTGGTACAGGTTGATCCCGTAGGCCGCCTCGATGGCCGCCACGATGCCGATGCCGCCAGGACGGCTGGCTATCTCGCAGAAATAGAGTTCGGTCTCGGAATAAAACATCTCCAGATGGAAGGCGCCGTCCTGGAATGCGGGCAGCAAACGGAATACTTCGCGCATTGCCGCTTCCACGCGCCGGTTGAGCGCCGCGTCATGGGAGAACTCACTACCAACGTAGGTGAACTCGGTAAACGAGAGGCAGAAATTGAGGTAGCGCGATACAGCGAAGAAGCTGACCTCGCCATCCACGACCAATCCGTCGACGTGAAGCATCGGAAGGTCGATGAATGCCTCAAGCATTTCATCCTGTGCGACCGCGTCAACGCTTGCGATATCCGGGAAGATACGTACCTCGATACCACCCGAGCCCAACAACGGCTTGCGAACGATGGACACGATCCCGTCCGGGGAAAACACTTCCTCCTGTGCACGCCGCTGAAGGGGCGACCAGAAAGCGGGCAGCTTGAACGTCCCTGCCGTACGAAGATATTCCTTCATGAACAGCTTGTTGCGGAACGCGCGCGCGCTCATGAATGATTGCCCCGGCAACCCTAGCGCTTCGCGGATCTTCGCCGCCAGCAGCACATATTGCTCATCCATGCAGGCCACGCGGGTGATCAGTTGGCGCACACCGGCCTGGTCGAGGGCCGCCAGTACACCGCCAAGCGTCATCTCATCGGCGTGGATGGCTTCCATATCGCCCTCGGCCTCGACGGTCGGCGCGGCGCCTGAAGGCTTGATGACAATCAGCCGGCGTGTCGCCGGTACTTTCACTGGTTCCGCGCCCGCTACAAGCAAAACAGTTTGCTCGATCATGCTGCCCCCCGCATGGCCAGGTCATCGAGATGGCGAAGATACGATGCGCGGACGGCCGCTAGCTGACCATCACCATCCGTCGCCAGCGACGATGCGAGTACCGCCCGCATGACTTTCCGCCCGAGTTCCACCGGGGGTAGCGTCGCGATATCCGTGCTCCGAAGGTGGCTCGAAAGCTTCTGCAGGAACGTGTCGGGGCGGGCCTTCACTCGCTGGCCGAGCACGGTTGCCCAGTCCGGGGATATGGCGTAGTCCGCAAGGTTGCTCTCGTCGACGAAATCGAAGCTGACCGAGACCGATGTCTCGAGTGTGCGTACATGGTGGGCCCATTCCGTCCCTACGTAGAGCACCTGCCCCGGCAAGAGCTCGGCATGCCAGGGGGTGGCCTCTCGCCACGTCGGAAATTCAGTGTCGTCGGGCGCCTCTGGATCCATGAAACCGATACCTGCCTGGTAGACATGCGCCAGGTCACGAGGGGCATAGAGCGTCGCACGCTTGCGCCCTCGTAGCTGGGCGATCATGGCGATGGTGCCGTTGTTATCCACATGCAGCGGCGTCAATGCGCCGGGCAGGCTTACCAGCAGCCACAGGTGGTTGAACAGCGAGTAGTAATAGGGAAGCGCATGGTTAACCGGTTGCAGCGGTGCAGGGACGAGCGGAAATACTTCCGCGAAGGTCGGATCGTCTGCGCGGTGTACGAAGCGCAAAGTGCCGCAGTACAAGGGAAGGTCCTGCGCAGCGAAGGCCTCGTACGATCCCTCGAGCCAGCGCCCTTCGTAGAGCTCCCTGGCGCGGTCCGGCTGCTCGATGTAATCGAGGTAACGGGCGAAATCGGTCTCGACGCTCACAAGACTGGCGCTACGATGCGTGACGAAGTTGGGTGCTTTCGCGAACGCGCCTATGTGGCCAAAACGTTCCCTCAACACGCCGAGGTCCTGCCACGCCGCGTAGCTCGGCCAGTCTTGTATGTAGCCACTGATGATCCACGGGCTGTCATGGAGAACCCTCGGGTTTTCGCGATACAACCGGGCAAACTCAGCGACGTCGATCACGGGAATGGCACGGGCCTTCATGCGTAAGCTCCCTGGCAACGGTGCAAAAACGGATCGCCACCGGCGCGCGCCTGCGCGGCAACGAGCACGGTGACGTGGGCGAGGATGGTGGCAGCCGCACGCGCGGTCATGCCATCGTGATCAAGCAGGGGGTTCACCTCGGTCAGGTCGAACCCCACGATCTGCCGCTGCGCGGCGATAACCTGGATGCACCCCACCACATCGGCGATCGTCAGGCCGCCGGGAACCGGGTGGCCCGTGCCGGGAGCGATGTTGGGATCGAGCGCATCGATGTCGACCGACACATAGACAGGCGCGCCCGGCCGCAACCACGCGTGCGGGAGGCCCGCAATGCCACCGTCCACCGGGACGACGTCCAGACGCGGATCCTGGGTGGACTCGTCGAAGTACGTCATGCCCCGATGCCCCACGACGAGGATCCGATCCACCCCGGGTACTGTCGCTACGCGGCGAAGTACCTGCTTGTGGTTGTGCGGAAGTCCGACGTCCCACGGGCAAAAATCGGTATGCGCGTCGAACCACACGATGTCGATCGGTGTGCGCGAGGCGATGGCCGCGATCGCACCATAAGACACGGCGTGGTCGCCGCCGATGACCAGCGGAATATCCCCGGCGAGATGACGCGTGAGAACGGCATCCTGCGTTCGCGCCACGATGCCTGGCCAGTCCACGCCATCGTCGACGACGATATCGCCATGGTCGGTGCCGGCATCCATCGGCACGTCCAGGCCGAGGCTGGCGCCACGTATAGCGGCCGGCCCCTGGCGGCCACCCGATACGTACGCGTTGCCGTAGTCGGATGGTACGCCTACGACGGCAACCGCCGCGCCCCCTCCCTGGCGCGCGTCTCGCGGCCAGCCAAAGAGCGTCGTTGGATGCGAGGGCGGGATCGTCATGAAGAACCCCTGGCAGCTGATACCGCCGCGACAAGGAGGTGGAGCGCGGTCATCGCGAGCGCGCCCCAGCACGGGTGCGCCGGATTCAAGCCGCACACATCGATCGAGATGACCCGCCGGTTGCGGGCAACACTGGTTACGATGGCGCGCACTGTCCGATAATCGAAACCCGTCGATGTCGCCGATGCCAGCGCCGCCATGTCGATGCCAAGGTGAACCGGCACATCCGCCTCATCCAGCCACGAAGCGTCACCACCCTGGGGCGTCACCTGGCGATACCGGCCTGCGCCGGGCCATGGCCGTTGTTCGGGTCGCCCCGCTGGTACGAGGTCGTAGTAATGCCGTACACCGGACAGGGCAAGTGCATGCGAAGCGAGCGTGTTGGCCGTTGGCAGCGCATCGCCTTGCGCGGTCTTGCCGCCACCCGTGCACACGCGTATGACATCGACCTCGCCAGGCCCTGCGCACGCGCTGATGGGGACGAAAGCGGCGCTGCTATCGCCGCCCAGCACGATGCCCGTGGCACCGCCGCTGGTCAGGATGCGCCACGCCTCGCGCCCACGCTCGAACACATGCCTGGCCGGCTCGCCATGGCGGACAAGCACATCGCCGGCATCGGCGATCGCGACGCCTTGCAGGATCGGACGGCGTTCATCGGCATCGAACCAGCCCGCCGCGCGCCCGGTGATGGGGTCCACGCTGTAAAGCAACTGCAGGGATGTCTCGCGCAGGGCCAGCGGCCCGCGTCTCGCGCCCGCGGCGGCGGGATCGCCAAAATCCCAGGGAAACCCGACGACAACGATATCCGCTTCGCTGGCGACGAGCTTCGCGGCGGGGCCGTCGAACAGCCGGACTGGCGGGTCTGTCAGCAATCGCGCGACAGGCGGTGTCCCCGGTGGAACCAGAAAGCCGCGTGCACGCAGTTGGTCCAGGGCACGCCAGGCGGCCGAGCCCAGCGGCTCCGCCACGGCAGCCAGCAGGGAGGGCCGCATGAACCGCATGAGTGCGGCGTGCAACGCTTTGGGTAGGCGCAGGCGCGTGCCTACGCCTTGCAGGCAGATCGTAACCTGCCTGTCGTCAAGCGACTCCACCACGAACCCCGGTGCAAGGACGAGGTAGTCCCCGGCATCCACGTCGGCGTGCCCAGGGGGTGCACTGTTCGCGCTACTGCTCACTCACGCCACCGCCTGTGCGTCGAGGGCATCCAGCAATGCCTGCTTCGTCGCGCGCGAACGCGCCGACAGGTCGCCCTTGAGGGCGTTGGCGAGTACAACCGCCATCAGGCTCTGGCCGATGTCATCCAGCTCGCCATCATCAAGCAGTGCGTGGAGTCGTTTATCCTGGGTGCGCGCACGCACGAGGTCGGCGTGCTTTCGCGCGAAATGACCCAATTCGCCGCGCCAGTCTGCCGATCCGGCGTACTCGGCCAGGTTGAGCATGCTAACCATGTCGTGGCTTACCGTGATCGAGTCGGATAGCGTCACCACGTGGTGTGCCCAGTTCGGCCCCCATATCAACAGGTCGCCCGGCCCCAGGCGCCCTCGCCAGGGCGTGGCCTTTCGCCAGGTGGGAAAATCGACGTCGTCCGGGTTGAGCGGGTCCAGGTAACCAACCCCAGCAGAGTAAAAATGCGCCCTGTCGGTGGGCGAATAAAGGATCGCCTCCTTCTCACCCTGCAGCTGGCCAAGGTACGCGATGACCGCGTTGTTATCCTGGTGCAGGGGCGTCAACGCGCCACGCAGGCTGACGTAGAGCCACACGTGGTTGCCTGACTGATAGTAGTAAGGGATCTCATCATTCAGGCAGCCCAGGCCGGGTGGAACCGAAGGCGAGATCTCATCGAACACGGCGTCACGCGCATGCCGGACAAGCTGGAGGTTGCCACAGTAGAGCGGCAAGCCGAGCTCTTTCAGCAGGGTTGAATCACCGCGCGTCCAACGCCCGGCAAAAAGCTCATCGATAGCGGCGGGGTCGGCGACGTAGTCCAGATAGGTCGCGAAATCGGTGCGCACCTGGCACATCCGGGTATCTCGGTGCGTCGTGAACTGCGGCGCTCCGGCGGTGACGGGAAGGTGACCAAAACGCTCGCGCAACAGCCCGTGGTCACGCCAGCGCGTCCAGGCCGGCCACTGTTCTACATAACCTTTGATGATGAAAGGCGTAGAGGCCAGAACGGTGAAATCCCGCTCGATCAGTTCCTGGAACGTGGCAGCGGAACAAACAGGGATCTCTTTCGCTTCCATGGCCGTGCTTCCTTCGTTAGGCGCGGGCGGATGAGTGTTCGGCGGTGTCCGCCACGGCGTGGAGCACGGTTGCGGCGATGGCCGATGTCATGCCGCCCACATCCAAACGGGGGTTAACCTCGACGACGTCCGCTCCGCAAACCCTTCGGTGCCGGGCGATCGCCGTGACAAGTTCAATGAGGCGTGCAGGCGTGAGGCCACCAGGCACCGGCGCGCTGGTACCCGGCGCCTCGAACGGTTCGACGACATCGATGTCTACCGATACGTACCACGGCAGCTGGGCATCCATGAGCCGCAGCAAAGCGGGCAGGTGCATCGTCGCCGCTTCGACGGCCGGGATCACGTGCGCTTTGCTCCCGAGGCAGGTCTCGTCGTCCGCGGTAAAGCCGCGGTAGCCCACCTGCACGATGCGTTGCACGCCAGGCAGTGCTTCCACGCGGCGCAGGACCTGCTTGTGGCTGTGCCCGCGCGTGCCCTGCCAAGGGCTGAAATCGGTGTGCGCATCGAACCACACCACGCCCATCGGGTGCCGCTGCTGCAGGGCGTCGATGGGTGCGAAGGTCAGGGAATGATCGCCGCCGATCAACAACGGACGGTGTCCGTCATCGAGGCAACCGGTGACAGCCTCGTAAACGCGTTCGACCAGGCTGCCCACGGAGAGGCCGGCGGGGACGAGGACGTCTCCACCATCGCAGCCCACCTGCCGCCGGGTGGCCAGGCCGTGCGATGCACGACGGATGGCGGCAGGCGCGAGTGCGGCGCCGCGGGAAACGCCGTTGCCGTGATCCGACGGCACGCCGAGCACGCGAAAGCTATCGCTCCTGGACAAGGCTTCCCCGTGGATGGGCCAGCCAAAGAGGGTCGCTGCGCTCATGCGCGCCTCCGCGAGGCCACCGCGCGGTGCATGGCACGCAGGATCACGTGGCATGCGGCAACCGCTGCGAGGGGAGCCTCGGGGCGGTCCATGTCCAGCCCCGTGACGTTCATCCCCACGAGCCGGCCGGATACCGCAACGGCCGCCACCAACGCGTCTGTCTCGTCGATGGTTAGTCCCCGGCCTTGTCGGGGTACGGCAAGATCCAGGGCACCGAGGTCGAGTGCCAGGAAGACGTTGCCGCTGGGAAGTGCTCCGCGCGCGGGCAGGCCCTGCAGGGTCTGTACCCTACGCACCCCGCCAAGGCGTGCGAGCTGGCGATCGAGGTTCTCGACACATACCAGTTCGTCATCCGGAACCACTCCCGCGGGATGGGCTGCGATACGTACGACGCTCAGTGGCCCCGACAGCGCCGCGTGCCGCGCGGCGGCGTATGTGGATGTGGCATCGCCACCAAGGATGACGGGAAGCGAGGCCACTCCAGGCAGGGTCGCAAGCGCCGCGCCAATGCGGTCCATCGTCTCCGCTTGTTCTTCGCCGAAATGCACGGGCACGTCGCCCGCGTCGCACAGGCTTACTCCAGCCATGATCCGATGCCCTGCCGCTCCGTCATGCCAACCCAATGGCAACCGCGAATCGAAATCCACCAGATACACATAGTCTTGCGACTTCGTCCGTATCAGAGAGGGGGCATCACGGTGGTTACCCGTGCCGCCGAGGTCGTACGGGACGCCCAGCACGGTGATATCCGGCTCATCGCCGGGAGCTGCGGCCGGTGCATGGCAGAAGCGCAGCGGCACGGCCCGTCGTGGCGCCACGGCATGTACGGGGGGATTCGCGGCATCCACAAGGAGCCCACGCTCGAGCAAAGCCCGCACGCCCCGCGCCCACCTGCCATCGGCATCGCCCGTGGTGCCGGCCTCCAGGGTGGTGGGCTCGGCGAAACGGCATAGCAACTGGTAAGCACCGCGGCCAATGCGGGCACGCCGCCCTGACGTCGTATCCACGATCAGCACGTGTAGCTCGCCCTGGGCTTCGATCATCAGGCCGCGCGCCTGAACGATCAGCCGGGGCGTCGGTTCGGTGGGTTCTGATGGCGCGGCGGCGCCCAGCGCATCCAGCGTCATCTCAAGCCACCCTACCCGGCATGTCCTGAGGAGCGGTGAGCCGGCGCAAGGCCCTCAGCAGGCCCCTTCCGATATTCCAGAAGGTCATGGTGGCACCGACGATGACCAGCAATCGCCAACCTGTCTCGAGGAAGGCATGGGCCACATTGAGGGCCGATGGCGTCGTACTGATCACGCGCACATGCTCGTCAACGAATGCCGGCAGGTTGCGCAACACGTTAAGCACGACCACCTGGAACATGGTCTTGAGCACGAACGCGATGAACAGGGTGCCAGCCACCGTGTACAGGGAAAGCACCCAACGCGCACGGCGGCTCAATGTCGTACGCGTCGGCCCACGCGCACCACGCACCCGGGCTGCCAGCTCCTGCCACCACGCTTCCTGCTGCTTGCGCAGGTTGACGATCCCGAACAGGTCACTGACGAGCCAGTAGCCATCCATGCGTAGGAACGGATTGAAGGTATTCGCGATGGAAAGATCGACGAAGACGAACCCGAACAGGAACAGCGGATGGTGGGTCGCGAGGTAAGCCGCCACCAGCGCGGCCAGGAAAAACGATTCGAAGTAGACGCCGCC
The DNA here is from genome assembly GCF_023078475.1 of Luteibacter aegosomaticola. Lineage (NCBI taxonomy): Bacteria > Pseudomonadati > Pseudomonadota > Gammaproteobacteria > Lysobacterales > Rhodanobacteraceae > Luteibacter > Luteibacter aegosomaticola. The sequence continues at coordinate 4,553,222 of NZ_CP095741.1, forward strand.
GATATCAATGATGGCGCGTTGACGCCGGGGCAGCTTCCACGCATCGGAGACATTGGTCCACAGTACCGTGTAGACGAGGTAAACCCCCCAACCTATGGTCATGTCGCGACAGCCGAAATGCGACGCGGCGCTGGCGTGGCCGAACTCATGGCATAGCGTGGCGAGTGTCGAGATGAGCATCAACAGCAGGATGCTGGTGATGTCGAGCTGGTTGAAATCGAACTGGCTACCCTTGAGGAGGAATGCATACACATAGACGTGCATGGCGACGAACATCAGCAGGCCGGCGAGCATGGCCTGCCCGCGAAACAGGAATGAGAGCCGGCGCGCCACGGGCGCGACCACCGAAGCCTTGATGATGGGCAACTTGATATGCAGGAAGGATCGGGTCGATTGGGCACTGGTCGCCGCCCTTGCAGGATCCTGGCCAGGGCCAACAAGAATGCCGCTGGGCAGCAGCGATTGCTCAATGAGTTTACGCAACCATTCCACGTCGCGCGGCGTATCCTGCTGCGCGCGGTACACGTCGATCGCCTCGACGATGGTCCGTTCGCCGTCGAAACTACCGGCCAATGCCAGGTAGTCGGCGGGGACCGCAAAGCGTACATCACCCTCCCCGTCTGCGCGGGGCAGCACGCACAACTTCATCGGCCGGCTGGCATCGGAATCGAAATCCGATACCTCGAGCAGGGGGTTGACGATAAGTGTCATCGCATCGCTCATGTCATGGCGTACCCGGGTGCCCCGCCAGCTCGCACCGGCGGGGCACGTTCGGCAAGCAGGCGCGCTTTACTGCGCCTTGCTCTTATCACAGCGGCCGTTGCAGCGGTCCGCCAGTTCGAGACGATCCTCCAGTTCGATGATTTCGAACTCGTCGATCAACAGGGTCTCGTCCTTTGCTTCGATGTTGTTGCTCATGGTGATCTCCTTGTCAGTGAATGGAATTACGCGGACGGCGAGCTGCTCTTGCCGTTGCAACGGCCGTTACAACGATCGGAGAGCTCAAGGCGGTCTTCCAGCTCGATGATTTCGAACTCGTCGATGAGCAACGATTCTTCCTTCGTCTCGATGGTGTTGGACACGATACGTTTCCTCTGTTGGTTGAGCATTCAACGCAGCAGGCCTCCCCCGCCGCGCGCGTGATGTACTCGACAAGCAACGACCACCACCCGGTACATCGACAGGTGGCAATTCCCATGTTCAAGGCCGATCAGGCCAGGGCACCCGACCGGACGGGAATGACGGCATGGCGGCTGGCGAGCATGCGCAGAAGCTTCAAGGCCTTTTCGCGTCGTGCGCCATCACATCCATCAAGCCATGCCTGGTCGATGCCCACGGGGCCAGTGATCTGCTCCATGAAGGCATCGTCGTCCTGGGCGAATCGGTAGCAGCGTGTGGACTGCACATCGACGAGGATCCGTTCTCCATTACCCGGCAGTTCCATCACGCGCGATGCATCGAGGGCCAAGCCGTCTCCTCGGCCGAGGGCATGGACCAGGTCGTCCTCCACGTCGACCGCCGGGCGCTCGGGCTGCCGGCGCGGCAGGCGCCACTGGTGAAAGAGGTCGCCGCCGCACCACTCCCCAGCAGACTCGAGAAGAACTTCGCCAAACCAGGCGTATACATGTGCTGTGGTCGCCTGCACGAAGGCAGCGGCGGCATCGCCCTGCAGGGGGCGACCGGGATCAAGCAAGGGCAGGCACTGGCAGGTGGGCCTGCCATCACGCGTGACGGCAACCACCGGGAGGATAGCCGCCCCGAAACGAGCTGCCATCGCGATCAGGCCATTCTTCACCTTTACGTCGGTATCGAGCATGCCAACCGCTTGCCGGCGATCACTGCCGCGCGGCCCATCAATGCCCGTGTTTCCATCGATCGTGGAAACCACGCAAGCCCCACGCGCAAGGCCACGCGCCAGCACCAGGGCTCCGCCCCGCACCTCCACGCATACGTGCCTGAAGTGCTTCCAAAGCGCGGCTTCGGGGTTGGCCTGGCGCGCGGACTCGTAGTTGCCGAAGGCATCCGCGGCAAGGGGCACCAGCACCTCTATCCCTGCGTGAGCGAGGTCGGAAGGTAGCTGCCGCATGTGGCCAAGGTGAAAGGTAACGACCACGATCCCGCGACCCGCAGCCTGCATATCGCGGATGGTCTGCAAAGGGAGGCCAGTGACGGCCGGCGGCCGCGCCTCTGATGTCAGCCTGGGCAGCGTGTGATGGTGGTACAGCCAGCCGAGCCAAAGTTTGCTCAATGCCGCCTCGCGCGCAAGACGCATGATTTCCGCCGTGCTTCGCCTACCGCCCAGGAGCGCCAGGAGGTTCATCCGATAGGCGCGAAGCCCGTAGTGGCAGAGCTCCTCGTCAGACAACGCCTCCAGCCGCTGCTTCATAGCCTCCGGCTCGATGGCATCCGAACCTAACCACGCGCTGAGCGAAGACGCGCTCACGGTACGAGCTCCGCAACGGCCGCCGCTTGCGGCCCATCACTACCCGCCACGGCTGGCCGGGAGGCTTCGAAGAAAGCGACCATTTCCTGCTTCGCCGTCCTCCGGATACCCGGGCACGGTCGCTCGCCGGAATCAATGCGGATCTTCGGACAGTGCACGCCCTGGCAAGCCGCGAGCATGTGGCAGCCCTGGCAGCCGGTATCGCGCTCGAACGCTGGCTCCGTCCATAGGGCCATCTTGTCGGTATCGAGATCAAGCGTGCCATCCGGCCGGATCTTCCCGACCATGTTGTGATCGGCCTTGTCCAGGTCGATCGTGCACTTCATAAGGTCACCGTGGGCGCCCACGATGAAGTTGTAGGGACGCGCGGCATAGCACACCTCCTCACCGGCGCCGAGCCCTGGCCGCCACCCTCCCGTGACGTGGAGCCCAAGCTTCCGCGCGGCGGCCGTCAGCTTTTTGCGCACCGCGTACGATTCATCCGTACCGCATACCGCCAGGTTCGCGTCATTGGCACCGCCCCACTGGCCGACCGCATGGAATGCAAGGATGAAGCGGTCATCGTGGGCGAACCGCTCCTCAAGCATCAGCAGGAAGCGCTCGAGACCCGGCGCATTCTGCTGGTCAAAGTTGACCCGGATCACGACAGTGAAATGGTCATTCCGCGCCGCCAGGGTGCACAGGTTATCGAAGATCACCTGGAACGTGCCGCTGCCATCGCGGCCGCCACGATGACGATCGTGGTCATCAGGCAGCCCGTCGAGGGTGATCTGGAAGTCATTGATCTTCCAGGCGAGCAACTTGTCGGCCACCTCTTCGGTAAGAAGATAGCCATTGGTCGTCATGTGGGTGTCGTAACGCAGGCCCGCTTCGGCAGCCACTTCGGCAAAGAAGGGCCCGAGGTCGTCTATCGCATCCATGCCGTAGAGGGGCTCGCCACCAAACCATGAAACGCTTAGTTCCCGCAGGGAACCCAGGCGCGACCTCACCAGGTTCTTGATACCTTCCCGCACGTCGGGCTGCATCGTGCCGCGGCGGAAATCTTCGTAACAGTACGTACAGCGGAAGTTGCAATCCTCCGAGGCGAGGAGAATGAACTCAAGCCTGTCCGTTCTGTGGATGTCCGAACCGAACGCCATCTGCACACGCCTGAGTTCGTCAGCCGCCGCAGGAACGAGGAAGCCGCGTTCAGCCAGGTAACGCGCGATCTTCGATGCGTCGCTCGCCGTGGTCTTCTGGCTGATCAGGTCCCGTACCGCGTCGTGTTGCTCGGGACGAAAGGCATTCATCGATCCGCTGTAGGTATTCCAAAGCAGGAGCCATCCTTCGCTGGTCGTGGCCTGCACGTTAAAGCGCGACGGCTTGAACGACAGGCTGGCCTTCGACGGCACCGAACTACCATCAATCAACCTGATCGGAATGCGGTCCAGTGGGGACCTGGCCAGAATATCGGTACTCGAAACCATCACAACCTCCCATGTCGCTGGAATCAACGCTGGCTACCGTGGGCGCGCCGCTGCTAGTGGCGCGAGGTGGATACTCTTTCGTTTTCCCCTGCGCGCCCTCGGGCGCGCGCCATCAGGCGTCCCTGATGGCTATCGCGGGATCGACGCGCGATGCCTTGCGCGCAGGAACCCACGTTGAAACCTGGCTAAGTACGACGACGACAACCAACCCGAGCAACGCATACGAGATAGGCAGGCGTGCCATTTCGTAACGCGCGATCAGTGCCATGTTCAACGCCACCGCCATCACAAGACCAAGCGTCGCGCCTGCGGAGACGATCAGCAGGTTCTCGATCTGGAAATAGCGCAGGATGTCACGTCGCCGCGCCCCAAGCGCACGGCGGATCCCTATCTGGCGTTTGCGCTGTTCGACCCAGAAACTGGTGAGCGCAAAAATGCCTGTAGCGGTCACCACGAGGAGGATGAGCGATACACCTCCCATCAGCGCCGCCATGCCGACATCGGCTCGATAAGCCTGCTGGCGTATATCGTGGAACGTCTGGATGCCGTCATCCGCGATGACACGCGCGGCGTTCGTGTGGTACAGCGTGTCGGGTACGGCGTGCAATGCCGCGGCGAGCCTGCCGGGGCGTGCCCTTATGACATACCGGGAGAAGGTCGCATTGATGCGTGAAGGTACCAGTATCGCGTTATAGGCGAAGCTGGAACTGAATTCGTTGGTTCCCGGTGTCTGCAAGCGCGGAATCACCCCCACGATGGTGCTAGGCGCCCCTGCACCGTCGAGGTACACGGGCTTACCAAGCGCATCCCCGGCTGGGAAGAGTTTGCCGGCCACGGCATCCGTCACGATGATGGCCGGCGGCGTCGCGGGATCGCCCATGGCGACGTGCCCCACGTCCGGCGCGGCAAACTGCCTGCCCGCACTGAGCTGGATGCCTAGCGTCGCCAGGGCCGTCTCATCGGTGAAGTAGTAACTGACGCGCGCCGACGGCTCGGGTTGCGATGGGGCCAGGCCCAGGCCGCCGTTCCACGCCGCGGAGTTCATCAACGGGAGGGAATTCATCGGCGTCGCGGAGAGCACATCGGGTAACCCGCGGATAGCCGCGAGATCTTCGCGCTGCATGGCATCCAGCACATTGATCGCATCCGCCTTGCTCGTATCGACACCCGACCACTGTTGGGTCACCACGAACAGATCGTCCTCCGCGATGCCCGTGGGGCGCGTTACCCGATCCATGCGCGTGCCGATGATGAAGACGGCATTGCACACGATCGCCAGCGTGATCGCCACCTGCAGCACGATCAGGACGACGCCGGCCTTGTGCTTCGCGAGCGCCGAAATAAGCGGGTGCACGGAAGGATTCTTCATGTCGACTTCAACTGAAGGGTGGGCTGGACGAGGGTCGCCCGGAAGGTCGGATAGGCACCTGCGGCGACCGTGGACACGATGGCCAGAACGATCGTGGCAAGGAGCAGGCTGCCATCGAAACGTGCCAGTGACGCTATCTCCGGCGGGAGCAAAGCGTGCACACACGCCACGCCAGCGAACGTGAGCAACAGCCCGGCGATCCCACCCGCGGCACCCACCATGCCCGATTCGATAAGGAACTGCGCGTAGATATCCTTGCGTGAGGCGCCTATCGCGCGACGGACGCCGATCTCCGCGCCACGCCGCTGGAACTTGGCCAACAGAAGGCCTGCCGTATTCACCAGGCAAACCAGGAGCAGGCCCATGGCGACAAGCAACGAAACGCCGGTATCCGGTGGAACGACATGGCGCGCATCGAGCCAGTGGGGAAGATCCTGCAGGCGCACCGCGGGTTGCCATGCGATTGCGCCGCTCGCCTGCAGCTGCGCGGCATATCCCTGGAGGTATTGCCGATAGGCATCCTCACGCGCGTGGTCGGTCAGTAGCACCATGTAGCTCAACCACGCACAGTTCGAACCGACGAGGCCGCGGATCCCGGAGTCTTCGGGGCTTTTCACGCAATCGGTGTTGCCGGTATTCATTATTCCGGCATCGATCGCGGTGGCGAAGGGGACGAAGATATCCTCGCTTGCCGTCGAGAATCCCCCGGTATTCACCACATCGTAAAATCGCGGCTGGGGATTCCACGGCCGCGTAACGCCGACGACGCGATAAGACCGCCCGTCCATGCCGATTTCCCGGCCTATCGCGCTCTCCCCACGGAAGAGCTTGCCAGCAAGCCGTGCACTTATGACGGCCACGTTGGCATGCCGCGCATCGTCCTCGCGGCTCCAACCGGCTCCGTCCTGAAAGGGCACATCGAACATGCCGAAGAAATCCGAAGACACCGCGTGGCCATCGACATTGGCGGGATGCGTGCCTGCGGTCGCTGAAGACACCGCGGGCGAGATCTTGTACATAGCCGCCTGGGCGTCGCCACGGGCATCCCTGAGCAGGTCGGTCGCAGTGCGGTAGTCCAGAGCTACCGGTGGCTCAGTGCGGGCACCGCGCTGGTCCGGGCCCCACGTATCGAGTTGCGGCACGAACAGGGAGCCCGACTTCCAGGGTATCGGATCACCGGATACGGCGCGAAACACGGCGTACGTCGTCATGGAAGCAGCCACCCCGAAGGCGACGGTGAGCACCATGAGCACAGTCATGCCGATGTTGCGGCGAAAGCTACGAATCGCGAGCGCGAGATAATAGGCGAACACGTGATCTCCCTGTCCCTGGGCAAAAGCATCGTGGCGTTCTCCCCACCGCGACGGCATCCATCACCCGAGCTTAGAGAAATACGCCTCGCCGATTGAAGCTGTCAACCGTGTGTTTTCGTTGTCATCAAACATTCGTTGACGCGCGGGGCCGCTGAAGGTATCGCAACCCATTGAATATGCTTGGTGGTGCAGTTCAACGCCACTTATGTGTAGGTTATCACCTACAAGGAAATGCGGATGCGCTCACACATAAACGGCAACAGATACGAGCGTCATGGCACCGACAAGCGCTTTGCGTTATGTATGCAAGGCGATTACCGGAGGCTCGCGATATGCTCAGGATGCACAATTTAGGCAAGGTCTATCGGACGGCATCGGTGGAAACGACAGCGCTTCGCGCATTCGACATCGACGTTGCCGAAGGCGAGTTTGTCGCCGTCACGGGGCCGTCCGGGTCGGGGAAGAGTACGTTCCTTACGGTTGCCGGCCTGCTCGAGTCTTTCACAAGCGGCGATTACGTCATTGACGGGATTAACGTGCGCGATCTCGACGATGATGCGCGCTCGGTCATTCGCAACGAGAAAGTCGGTTTCATTTTCCAGGCGTTCAACCTGATCCCCGACCTTTGCGTGTTCGATAACATCGATGTGCCGCTCCGCTATCGCGGCATGAAGGCTCCGGAGCGCGCGGCACGGATCGAAAACGCCTTGGAGCGTGTGGGTCTGTCATCGCGCAAACGCCATTTTCCGTCGCAGCTGTCCGGCGGACAGCAACAGCGCGTGGCGATAGCGCGGGCCCTGGCAGGATCACCACGGCTCATCCTTGCGGATGAGCCGACTGGCAACCTCGATACCGACATGGCACACAGCGTGATGGGCCTGCTCGGCGATATTCACAAGGAAGGCGCAACCATCATCATGGTGACCCACGATGCGTCGCTAGCGGCGCGCGCTCAACGGCATGTGCACATTATCGATGGGCAAGTCGTCTCGCCGCCCGACGCCCCAGGCGTGCCGCCGCGCACGCCTGGAGCTCTATCGGGTATGCCCGCGTAAGCGCTTAGAAATCCTGCTGGAGGGACAGGAACACGCCGCGGCGGGGACCGAACTGCGGGGCGCCCACGCCGATACCCGAACCGTCGCGGATCTCGTACGTGCGATCCAGCGCGTTGACCAGGGCCAGCTGCGCATGGGTCGTGCCGATCGGGGTCAGGTGCAGATCCTGCGACACGCTCAGGTTGAGCTGGAAGTACGCCGGCAGATGGTCACCGTTCGGGACGATACCGTCGCTACGCAGGCCCGAGCCGAACAGGTAATCCGCACCCACCTTCGTGCCCTCGTTGAAGGCGTAGCTGATGCCGCCCGACGAGGTGTACTTCTGGTCGTGGTCAAGGTGGATGTAATGGTCGTAGATGTACGCCAGGTCATCCGGGCTGAAGTTGTACTGACTGGTGATCACGCGCTTGCCGACCGCGCGGTTGTACGAGAAGTTGAAGTACGCCGTGAGCGCGCCACCGTCGTAGTTCACGGTCAGCTCGTCGCCCTTGATCTTGCCCTGGTCGTAGTTGAACGTGGAGTAGACCACGGCCGCGCCGAACTGGCCTTCATCCTGCAGGCGCTGCACGTTGCGGCGGTAGCTATCGAGGCCCACCGTCCACGCATCGCCGAACTTCTGCGAGATACCCACATCGTAGTAGCTCGAGCGCTCGGCCAGCGGCAGGTCGTTGCCGTTGTCCGGCAGCGCATTGGTCGTGTTGTTAAACTTCGCGATCGACGTCGGCGTGATCGATTCCGTCGCCGGCGGCGTGAAGTAGCGCGAGTAACCCGCGTGGATCGTCGTGCTGTCGGTCGGCTGGTACACCACGCCCAGGCGCGGGCTCAGCTGGCTTTCCGGCTTGAACGCGTTGAACTTGTCGGCACGCAGGCCGTAGTTCACGGTCCACTGCGAACCGATGCTCCACTCGTCCTGCAGGTACGCCGCGTAGGTGCGGGCGAGGATGCGGCTGGTGTCGAGGATGTTCAGCGGCGTGGTCGATGCCTGGTTGCCGTCGTCATCCGTCGGGAACACCAGCGAGTTGTTCGTCGCATTGGCGCGCTCGAACGAACCGTAGATGCCGTAACGCAGCGTATGGCTATCACCCAGCGGCGTGGAGAAATCCGCCTGCAGCGTGTCGGCGCGGTTGGAACGGCGCACGTCGGAAGCCACGCCGTTGAACATCAGGTCGCCGATGTCATCCGGGGTGAAATCGAGGCCGCTGTAACGCTGGCCGGCCGACACCTGGTACGCGGTCTCACCCAGCTTGCCCTGCAGGCTCAGCACGCCGAAGCGCGTCTTTTCCTGCTGGCGCTCGTTGAGCTGCGCGGAGTCGAAGTTGGTCACGTCGAGGTAACCGAACTGCGGATCCTGGCCCGGGTTATTCGGGATCTCGAAGCGGTTGTTCGTCGCGCCGAACATGAAGCTCAGGCGGGTGTCGTCGTTGATCAGGTACGACAGGTCACCAAAGGTCTTCACCTGGTTGGTGTGGTCGTGGATCGCCTTGCGGCTCGAGGTCGGGTTTTCGATACCGACATCGTTCTCGAGATAGTTGGCCGTGAGGAAGAAGCTCCACTTGCCTTCGCGGCCGAACAACGTGGCGTTCGGGTTCAACGTACCGAACTGGCCGCCGGTGACGCCGACGCTGCCGCCGATCCCATCCTGCTTCTGGCTGCGGGTGGTGATATCCACCACGGCCGCGGTGCGATCGCCGTACTGCGCCGGCAGCGCGCCGGTCAGCAGCTTCACGTTCTCGATCATGCGCGCGTCGAGCGTCTGGCCGAAGCCGCCGATACTTTCCGGGATCACCACGCCATTCACGCGGTACTGCAGGTTCGCGTGGTCACCGCGCACATGCAGCTGGCCGTAGCTGTCCTGCACCACGCCCGGCGCCTGCAGGATCACCTGGTTCAGTGGGGTGGAATCGCCCAGCGGGAGCGCCTGGATCGTCTGGCGATCCATGACGTACTGGCTGCTGCCGGTATCCGGCGAAAGGCTGTTGCGCGCCTCGTCGAGCTTGGCGGTGACATCCACCTCGCTGAGATTCGTAGCTTTTTGCGGGGGAGCCGCATCATCAGCGAAGGCGGGGGCGGCCGAAAGGGCCAGGGCAATGGCAAGGGCGAGGCGAACAGGCTTCATGGGGGACGTGGGCCGTAAATGTTATAACGTTTCATCAGTCTCAAGGCCGTTCCTTTCCCCAAGCTTTCGGGGCAGGGGTCCGACCTCACCTGTAGGAGCGCGCTTGCGCGCGATCGGGGACTCGCGGCAACCGTGCATCGCACGCAAGCACGCACCCACGGAGGAGCGGCCAACGCTTGCGGCACCTTCACGATCCACCCTTCACCCTTCTCCCACCTTACACAGGAGTTGACGATGGCGAAGCGTGACCCCGCCTCCCCTTCCAAAGAGATCGTGCCGACCTCGGGCATCGACCGGGGCGAGAGCCCGGTCGCCAAGGCGATCCTGGAGTTCGTCAGCCGCATCCCCGAAAGCGAAGTGCCGAAGGCCGCCAAGGCCAGCGTCGAGGAAGAATGCCGCCGGATGGCGAGCTCGGCCGCCAACAAGGCCGCCCTCACCGCCGGCTCCCTCGCCCTGCCCCCGGGCCCGCTCGGCTGGCTCACCGTCCTGCCGGAGCTGGTCGCCATCTGGCGCATCCAGGGCCAGCTGGTCAGCGACATCGCCGCCGCCTACGGCAAGACTGCCAAGCTCGGCCGCGAGCAGATGCTGTGGTGCCTGTTCCGCCACACCGCCGCCCAGGCCTTCCGCGACATCGCCATCCGCGTCGGCGACCGCCTCGTCTTCCGCACCACCGCCACCAGCGTGCTGCAACGCCTCGCCGGCCGCATCGGCGTCAGCGTCACCAAGCGCGCGGTCGGCAAGGGCATCTCCCGCTGGCTACCCGTGGTCGGCGCACTCGGCGTCGGCGCCTACGCGTACTACGACACCGGCCAGGTCGCCAAAACCGCCATCGAACTCTTCAGCGGCGATGTCCATATCGACGATGGCGTCGACGACGGCGACGACACGCCCGAAAAGCCGGCGAAGAAATCCAAGGGTGCGGCCACCGATGCTCCCGCCAAAACCTCCGGCCCAAAAGCAGATGCCTCTGGCACCCACGCGGCCGCGGATACCACCGCACGCCCTGTAGGAGCGCGTCTCGCGCGCGATCCGGCGCCCAAAGCGCCGGCCAACAAAGCGGTGAAGAAGGCCGCCCCCCGCAAGCGCGCCACCACCCAAAAACCCGCCCCAAGAAAAACAGCAACAAAAAAGGCGGCCACCACCAAATCGGCCACAAAGAAAACGGCGAAGAAAGTAGCCCGCCGCCCCACCACCAAAAAAGCGACTCAAAAAACCACAACGTGACGCGCGCCCCGCTTTCCGGCAAGCTGCCCGCGCACCAGCCAGGGAGCCAGCCATGAACCCGCCACCGGTCATCCTCGTCACAGGCGGCGCCCGCCGCGTCGGCGCCGTTATCTGCCGCCGCCTGCACGCCGCCGGCTGCAGCATCGCGCTTCACTACCGCAGCTCCGCCGACGACGCCGAAGCGCTCGCCGCGGAACTCAACGCACAGCGGCCGGACAGCGTGGCGCTCTTCTCAGGTGCACTTGAGAAACCCGCCACACCCGAGAACCTCGTCGGCGATGTACTCGCCGTCTTCGGCCGGCTCAACGGACTCGTGAATAACGCGTCGGCGTTCTATCCCACGCCCATCGGTGAAACGACGCAGGCCCAGTGGGACGACCTGTTCGCCGCCAATGCGCGCGCACCCTTCTTTCTTTCTCAAGCCGCGGCACCCGCGCTACGCGAGAGCAAAGGCGCGATCGTCAACATCGTCGATATCTACGCCGAGCGGCCGCTCGCCGGGCATACGGTGTATGTCATGGCAAAGGCGGCGCTCACGATGCTCACGCAATCGCTCGCCAAGGAGCTTGCACCCGAAGTGCGGGTAAATGCCGTCGCGCCAGGCGCCATTCTCTGGCCGGAATCAGGCAAGCCTGAGGAAGCGGCGGATGCGCTGATCGCCAAGACGCCGCTCGCCCGAAAGGGCGAGCCGGAAGATGTCGCGGAAGCCGTCCGCTGGCTCATGCTGGATGCACACTACACGACCGGACAAGTGGTCCGTGTGGATGGTGGGCGGGCGTTGAATATCTGAGCGGCGTGATGCCGGTCACAACTTAGAGATTCCCGCATTTTTCAGAATTTTCGCGTATCTACGGCCCTGACGGTGGGCTATCGTAGCGGCACGCGGCTGGGCCTCATTGGGGCGACTGGCTCTTGAATAGGATGTGCGCCTTCGGGCTACCAGGGAGTAGGCATGTATTTCGAAGCTCGACCATTGACGTCGGTTGACATCGAACGGGACGTTGAGATCTTCCGCCCCCGTGTTGTTGTCTCTGATGACTCCGACGACGCAAGTTTCGAGTTCAGGGCAAGGAAGGGCTCCAGGCGCCATGGGTTCTCATGCGATGGCCGCATTCAAATCCATCGAGACAGAAGCGTCAGATGGACGTTCATCTTTCACCAAAACAAGATCTTCGAATCGGCAATGGAGTGTGCCACGCACCTCGCTCCAGACATTTCGCTAAAGGAGATGCCTCTGTATCTCGCCGAGGGTATGGTTCAGACATACGGCAAAGCGACGGCCATCTACACGAATTTAGAGCTTGTAGTGGTTGCGGCGACGGATAGCATCAGCCGCGACCTGGAGATCTCCAGAACCTGGCCCATGGATATACAGCAGGGTTTCGCCATAAATGCCCTCGGGGTCCTTGCCCAACCCTATCTTGATGAGATCGCATCGTGATCAACGACATCGATCAACCACTGCCGCCCGCCATTAATGAAGCGTCACGAAAGGCTGCTCTTTCCATGATTGCAACTAGCCAAGGAGCTGGAATGGCCATTCCAAACCCCACCCTAGAATGCAACCTGTTCCGGCTTGAGGCGCTTGAAGGCCCGACAGACTTTCATCTTCAGTTTTCGTGCCACGCAGGCGTTGCATCCGAGCACTTCGGCCTCCGAGGTTCAGATTTCCAGATAAACAGCAGTCTGTATACCGTTGTTGCCATCGATACGACGACGCAAGCTCACCGCATTCTCGGATTCAGATCTGCCGCCGGATTTGCAGTGGATGATGAAGCATTCCTTCGCGCTTTCGCATCTTCAATCCTCGACATGCTTGAACGCGACGGCGCAATCTTCGAAAAAAAGGTGTTCGTTGTAGTTAGTGGAGAGGCCAAAGGGACCCTCGTCACCGTCCCACAAGCTTTCGATCAGTCCGCTCCTTCACCGTTCGACCAAGATAAGGTTATCGATCAGCGGATTTTCAAGTCCGCCCACACGCACGAAGGACCCCCGTTGCCCGGATAGATGCTCGATATGCGGTCGCCCTTCGTTCCACAGCGGGATTCGGCGGAGACGTAGTCGTCATGGATCCGGACAAACTCCAGGACTTTCACCCCGCGTCGATTCTTTTCGGCAAGCACATCCCTTACGACGCCGGCAACGCCAACCAAATCGAGCAGTACCAATGAGCAAGCTTGAACCACCCATCCATTGCAAGATGTTTCGTCTTGAGGCCTTAGATGGTCCAACGGATTTCGAGGCGCAGTTTCTTTGTGAGGCTGGGAAAACGTCCGATCACTTCGGACTTCGCGGATCCGACTTTCAGATCGGGCGGGACCTATACACCGTAGTCCCACTGGAGTCTGACCATGACGTGTCCCATCTCCTATCGCTAAAGGCTGCCTCGGGCTACATCGTTGGCGATGAGGTCTTCCTGCGATCGTTCGCGTCCGCTCTCATCGACATGCTCCGTCGAGGAAAGACGCTGTATGACCAGCAAACGTTTGTCGTCTTAAGCCCGGGGAAGGCCGAGGCACTTGGACTTTCTACCCAGGCTGAAGAACTGACCGCCCCTGCCCCATTCGAGAGCTACCTGGTCCTCGGCCATCGCTTCTCGAAGTCCGACTATCCGCGTCCGGATCACACAACATGAGAAGTTCTCATGCCGAAGCGTTCCGAACGACATTGTTAGGAGCATGGAATGTCGTCGAAGATCGGCCGCTCAACCGGGCCGAGATCGACCGAATTGTTCGGTATCTCGAAGCTCCAGGATCCGGGCCAACACCCACGACGAGTTTCGCCGATTATCTTGACGACAAGCTAACTGTGCATCCGCCCAAGCTGCCAGATGGGAACACGTACGTAGCGTACTCTGGCAAAGATGGTCACGGGATATCCAACTATGAGAATGCGAGGCGATACATCGCTGAGTCCGGGGGTCAGGCCGGGCTTATTGGCGATACTTCGTGGGGGCAATTCGCAAACGAGGCAGGGAAGCGTCCTGAGCTCGCACTGGTTGCCGATAAGCTTGCAGTAGAGCTGAGCCGCGAAGGCTTCAGGCCGCGAGGACAGCCGATAGATGCTGTGAGCGACATGCTTTGGAACGCAGGCAGCCCTGAATTCGCCCGACAGGCGGCCCTGAGTGGACGCCCGATCGTCGGGTTCGTGGACGGCGCACCAGAGGGGCGAGGCTTCTCCAATCATGAACTACCCGTCATTCGTCAGGCGGCGCGCGTCTCCTTCAATGGTCAGCATCTTGCGGGCGCCGAAGGAGATGGGCTGGAGGCGGCCAGAAAGTCGGCCGTTACCTTTTCCGCACTCGAGGCCGAAATGGCGGGCGCGGCGTCACTCCACTCGAATCGCCTTATAACGACGGGGCACCTCCGAAGTCGCGTTGACCTGTCCTACGGCTTCAACGGAACAAACAACACCGTCTTCGGCCAGCCGCGGGAGATCTTCGCTCGACAGACCATCGAGGAGATGACCTCGACGGCGGACAAGTGGTCGCGAATCCATGCGCGCACGGTCGGTGATGTCAGCTATCGGACACCCGTGGAGCATGGGCAGGCTCTCGTGCAAACCAGGACGTTGGCGCTTCGCTCGGGCGGTGCGTTGGCACTTACGCCTGAGGCCGCCGGGATGGATGCGGACTTCTCCCGGGACGTTCTCACGCGACGCGCACCATCCGGTGGACTGCTGCACGCTACGGACGTCGCTGGAAGAGCAGCTATCGTACTCGATGCGACAGTGACCGCTCGCAGTGTGACAAATCTCCAGCGCTCGGGTAATCAGGTCGGTGCTACGTCCGAGGTTGTGCATTTTGCCGGTAGGAATCTGGGCGGTTGGGGCGGTGCCGTAGCGGGTGCTCAGGCCGCTGCGCTTGCGGGTGCGGAGACTGGCCCCGGTGCCCTTGTGGCTGGCACTGTGGGAGCAATAGCGGGCGCGGTCGCCGGCGAGAAGATCGCAAACAAGGTGGACGACTACCGCACATATCATCAGAACGACAGCCGGGGCCAAAGCTGGCAAATGGATCCAGCCAATCCCGACCGCGGCTGGACCCGCAGCGAGACCCGTCTCGATCCGAATGGTCCCACGGTGCCGGGGCACGGCTACAGCGCGCCCGCGTACAAAACAGAAACCATCACCGCGCCACCCGAAACCGCCAACGAACTCAACTACAAAGCCTCCGGCGTCCAGGTCCAGCTCGCCCTCGCCCACCCGCCGACACCTCGCAATCCTTACTCCGTGGAAGCGAAGCCGACGGATGCGCCGAGCCTTCGCGAAGCCAAATGGCAGCGCGATCCGAACACCCTGGCGTGGCGCCGTGAGGTGACAACGGGCTACATGGAACACGGCCTGCCGATGACTCGGACCGACGTTGCCTCTCCTCAGCGGACGCAGGAGCTCGACCAGTCCTCCGCCAGGATCGCGGAAGAGAACCGAGCCAATCGCCCTTTAGCGATTGCAGAACGCTATCTCGAGGCGCACCGGGAATACGGCTGGGAGCGCTTCGGCAAGCCCGAAGCGGCGGCCGTGGCGGCGGCCAACGCGCCCAGGAATGTTCTGGAGGCCTCGGACGGCAATGAATATAAGCGCGGTCCCGATGGCGCGTGGAAGCACGAGACCTTGTTCGGCCACGAATCCAGGGCCACCGGCAACATCAGGGATGAACTCAACGAGGCTGCCCGCTCGAACGGCATCCATGCGCCGTCGATGAAACAAGGCCTGCCTACAAACCCCACGCAGGACCGCATCACCGAGATGCTCGAGGCCGCCCGCAATGGCGACTGGAATAAATTCCGCCAGGACACGCAGGCTTTCGCCGAGATGCAGCCGGGCCAGCAGTTGCAACAGAACGCCGTGCAACAGGCCAACCAGATCGAACAGCACGCGGAGCAGCAACGCGCCGCGCAGGTTCATCAGCAACAGAACGAACAACAACAGCAACAGACCCAGCAGCAGGCCCACGGCCCGCGCATGACCCGCTGACAAAGGAACACCGATGGAAGAGAAGGAAATCCTGACGCTGGTCAGCAGCACTGCGCTCTTGATGGAACAGTTCGAACGGCGTTGCTCGATGATCGAGCGGCGGCTGGATCAGACATGGCAGGCGTTGGAAGGCCTGACCAGCCACGTACCCACGGCGGTGCAGCGCTCGGCCGATGGCGTCCTTCGCGAGATCCCGCTGCAGATCATCGACCGCGTCCGCGAAGGTATCGACCGCCCCGTGGGCGAGTACGAGCTTCGCCTCCAGAATGCCTCGAGCTCAGCGATGGAGGCCACCCGCCTGGTCGCCGACCAGATGACGCGAATGGAGAAGCTCCATCGGCATCTGGTGTGGAAGGTGGTGGGCGTAGTGGGTGGCGCCGTCGCGTTGTTGCTCGTCGCAGCCATATGGCTATCGTCGCATTACATGGATGTGATCAAGCAGAACCAGCTCTCCGCCGAGCTGCTTAAGGCGTACAACAAGGCGGATGTCACGCTTTGTGGCGGGCAGCTTTGTGCCAACGTCGACATCAAGGGCACCAAGGCCGGCGACAAGGGGCAGTACCTCCCGGTCAATCCACGCTAGGCCAGGCGGACCGGACAAGTGGTCCGTGTGGATGGTGGGCGGGCGTTGAATATCTGATCCAGGGCGCCCGCCCGTTTCATCGCGTCAGGTGATGCGCAGGACCCTGCTGGGTTGGCTGCTGGGCCTGCTGATTCTGCTGTTGCTGCTGCTGGCCAGGATCAGCCTGCTTCTGGGCCGCTTGCTGCGCCGCATGTTGTTGCTGGCCTTCAGCCGCGAAAGCCCGGCCCTCCGGTGATTGCGCCAGCTGTTTGCCCGCCTGATCGACCGCCGCCGCATTACCCGGATTGGCAAGCAACGCATCCATGACCGGATCACCGGTTTTCACGGGTGCCGCAGCGCCCTGCTCTGCCGGTTGCGGGTTCCTGCCACCGAACGAACTGGAAGGTTCTGCTACGTGACGGGTCGGCTGGTTCACCGCCGTGGCGTGCTCTTTCTCGAGCGCCTTGATGCCGTTGGCCAGATCACCGGGTGTACGGATACCGTAATTGTCACGGGCGTGGATATGCTCGCCGGTGACTCGTTCCGTCGTATTCGTCGCCCAGTTCGAGCAATTGTTGAGATAGCCCCACGTCACCTTTTCGCCGAGGGCTTTGTCGAGTTCGGCTACCTGCTTTTGATCGAGCTGGTAGTACCGGCTTTCGGTAGCGGGAAACCGGTTTTCGATACCCTGCCGAATATTGGTCTCGGGGTGCTGTGCTTCGTTGGCGAAACGCGGATGGTCGTTAGGCCACAAGCCATACGCCTGGGTTGTCCCGTTGCGCGTCACCGAGATCCACGCGTGGCCCTCGGTATCCACGCTCCACGCGTTCGTATTGGGTTCCGCGTTGGTGTGGATACCCAGTACGACCTTGTCATCTCCAGTAGGTCCTGGCATCTCGTTCTCCTTGAATGAGGTTACGGGTAGACCTGCTCGTCGCCATCGGCGTGCACCACGACGATCTTCTCGCCGTGGTACGGCAGCGTCACCTGCGCCTGCCACTCGTCATCCAGGGGAATATTGGTTTTAGCCATCGATTCGCACGTACTACCGACCTTGCAACGGCCGATAACGACTTTCAGTACACCGGCATCAACCGTGTAATCGACGCCACCCGAGTAGTAACTCGATTCGGGATAGACGTGGTACCGGAGCGATACTTCATTCGATCCGGCCGGCTTGACCGAAACGGGATCAACCGCTTTCCTTGGGTACGAAGGTTTCATTTCTGCTCCATTGCAACCGGAAGACATCATCACTAAAGCCACGATCAAGGCGTATGGTCTCAAGGCACTTACCCTCCAGGCGATCTCCTTGCCGATCGTAGAAACTACGAGGTATCTCCCGCCGGGACAAGGCCTTATCCTGATCCATGCGTGGACCGCCTCACAAAAAATGAAATGCGAAGGGAAAAATGGATACCGATCTCGCTCCGCTTTTTGAAACAACGAAGCGCCTGGCACTCCTGGCGGAAACGCTGAAGCAACAGACCACCGCGGCGATCAAGGAGCAGCACGATGCCGGGCAGCTCCTGAACGACACGGCCTACACGTTCCAGGGCAATGTCGGCCAACTGGTCGGGGAGACGGTCCGCCAGGTCGGCATTTCAGCCCGGGCCGCCGTGGATAGCGCGCTCGCCGAGTCGATTGAACTGCATTCGCGATCCATCCTGGAGGTGTCGTCGTCCCTTCAGCAGACGACACGCCACCTTGAAAACAGCCTTGGCGCGGTCGCCCGGGAAACACGCAGGCTTGTCTGGATTTCTTATGCGAGCATCGCGGGTGCCGTCCTTCTTCTTGTCGCGGGAGGAGGCATGTTGCTGCATCACGAAAGCCAGGCTTATGACGCCGCCCGCACGCGAGCGGCGCAGGCCGAGATAGGCGCTGCAACGATCGAGGCCTATGCACGAGCCGGCCTCGCCTCATGCGGTGGCCGCCCCTGCCTCAAGCTGGACCAGAAGACGCCGCATTGGGGCGCGAAAGGTGAATACGTGCTTGTCGAGGGCGCGACCGCTGCCAAAAAAGAGCAGGCGACAGCGCAATAAAAAAGGCCCGGCGATTGCCGGGCCTTTTCGGTTACTTCTTCTGGCGGAACGCACTTTCCAGCAGGGCGCGATCGAAGCCCTGGCCCGGGTCACCATATTGCGCGTAGCGATACAGGGCGGCGGCATAGACGCCGTGCATGGCGTTCTGGAAGAGCCCCAAGGCCACGATGGCGATGACCGCGACGACGCCGACGGCAACCGTCAACGCAACGGAGCCCGTGCTGAACGCGCCGAAGATAAGCATGGCGCTGACGATCATGACGCAAAAGGTGAGAAGACCGCCGACGACGCCGATGCCGGCGTTACCAATGATGTTCTCGCCCCAGGTGCGCTTCACGAGCGAAGCGCTGTCCTTCACCGCTTCCACCGGCCCGACGTTTTGCGCGGCGAGCACCGGCACGACGAGGAAGGTGGCGACCGTCCAGCCCACGCCAAGCAGGCCGGCCACGATGCGACCGATGAAGCCGGCGCGCTCCTGGATGGCGCGCAGGATCATGCCGACCGTGGCCGAGATGAGCGCGTAGCCGATGATCGCGGGCAGCTTGCTCCACGCGGCGCTGAGGCCATCGTTGAGCGTGGGATTACCGCCATCAAGGCGAATGAAGGCGGCGGATGCCAGTGCGGTGTTGAAGAAGATCACCACACCGTACTGGATGAAGTAAAACAGGAACGAGACGGCGAGGAACACCGGCGAGACGTGCCGGCCGCCATCTTCCAGGCCGGTGCGGTGGCCGTGGAGCAGCGAGATCACCGGCCAGGCGAACGAGGCGATGACCACGAGCGACGCCAAGCCCGCAAAGAGCGGAAAGAGCATCAGCTCCTTGTCCTGGCGGAGGATGTTGGCGCTCGATTTCATCAGCGCCCAACTGCGTGCGAACTTGCCCATGTCCTTTGGAACCCCTTGGTGTGCAACGGTGGCGGTGTTTTAGCACCCCGGGCGGGGCAAATGCCACCGCGGGGCGGTTCCGTCCTGGCTAACGGAACCGCCCCTCCAGGAGCGCGGTTGCGCGCGATGGGTTTGGCGTAAGAGCCCGGGACCTGCTGTGTTGAGGCGAAAGATGTCGCGCGCAAGGCGCGCTCCTACAGGGGCATCGGCTCTGCGGTGAGGGGTTCTTTGTCTTGGGGGAAGGCGGCCCACAGGGCGGCCATGGTCTGGCCGGTGACCGGGTTGCGGACGTCGGGGGCGATGTCGGCCATCGGCTTCAGCACGAAGGCGTGGCGGAGTTCGCTACGGGGGAGCTTGAGGTTGCCTGCGCCGCTCATCACCAGGTCGTCGTACAGGACGATATCCACGTCCAGGGTACGGTTGGCGTAGCGGTCGCCGCCACGGACGCGGCCGTGGCGGTCTTCCAACGCGTGGAGCCACTCGTTCAACGCTTCCGGGCCGAGGTCGCTATCCAGCGCCACGGCAAGGTTGAAGAAGTCCGGGCCATCAAAGCCGACGGCGGCGCTGCGGTACACCGGCGAGATATCCAGCGCGCCAAAGCGGGCGCGCAATTCCGCCACGGCCGCCGCCAGCCAGCGCGGTGCGTCGATATTCGAACCGAGGCTCAGGTAAGCACGGCCCATTCAGTCCTCCAGTGCAGGGATGCCATGCAACGCCCCGATCGCCTCGCGCACATCGCCGCCCGAAGGCTGCTGGAACGGACGCAGGCCGAACTCGGGGAGGATGGCGATGAGGTGGTCGAAGATGTCGGCCTGGATCCGCTCGTATTCCAGCCACACGACGGTGTTGGTGAAGCAATAGACCTCGAGCGGAATGCCCTGCGGGCCGGGGTCACGCATGCGAACCATGCGGGTCATCGCATCGTGCACATCCGGATGCGCCTTGATATAGGCATCGGCATAGGCACGGAAAGCACCGATGTTCGTCTGGCGGCGACGGTTCGCCGGTAGCTTGCCTGGTTCGCCCAGCGCATCGTTCCAGCGCTGGATATCCTCGCGCTTCTGTTTCAGGTAAGCAGCGAGCAGGTGGATCTTCGCAAACCGCTCGAGCTCGCCGTCTTCAAGAAAGCGCACGCACGCCGCATCAACGAACAATTCGCGCTTAATTCGGCGACCGCCCGAATCGGACATGCCGCGCCAGTTCTGGAACGAGTCGGAAATCAGGCGCCACGTCGGCACGGTAACGATCGTGCGATCGAAGTTGCGCACCTTCACCGTGTGCAGGGTGATATCGATGACATCGCCATCCACGCCTGCGGAGGACATGGTGATCCAGTCACCCACGCGCAGCATGTCGTTGGTGCTGAGCTGGATACCGGCGACGAAGCCGAGGATCGTGTCCTTGAACACCAACAACAACACGGCGGACATGGCACCGATGCCGGACAGCAGCAACGCCACGTTCTGATGGGTAAGGCGCGTAATGACGATCACCACGGCCACGATCCACAGGACCAGTTGCAACAGCTGCACCACGCCCTTGATGGAGCGTTTGCCGGCCGGGGTCGCGCTGTAAAGCGATTCGAACGCGATCAGCGAGCGGCCGATCGCGGCGATGACGCAGACGATCATCCAGCACACGGCGACATCGCGAATGAAACCGGCGAGGCTGTCCTGGTCCTTTACCTCGAGGAACAGCGCGATGCCGTAGTACACGACGATGGCGGGCAACATGCGCGCGAGCCAGCGGAAGGCGCCGAATTCATAGAGGGCATCGTCCCAGCGCCACGCGGTATGCCGTGTCGCCACGCGCACCACGCGGTGCAGGAACACGCGGCCCAGCAAACCCACCAGCCAGGCCACCACGAAGAGGCCGGCGATGGCGCCTGCGCGCTTCAACTCGATGATGGTGAACATGTCGTCCATGGGGGTTACAGCTCCGGGTAACGCATCATTCGGGCCGCGTGCCGCGCTCGATGCGCACGCCGACGGCACGGGCACCACGTACGGCACCCGGCTTGGAGAGTTTCAGGCGCACCCACGACACGCCGAATTCCTCACGCACGATCTCGGCGCAGCGCTCGGCGAGCGTCTCGACCAGGCCGAAGCTGGAGGATTCCACATACGCCTGCAGCCGCTTGGAAATCGACTTGTAGTTCAGGGTGTCGTTGATGTCGTCGGTCGCCGCGGGGCGGCGGTTATCGAACGCCATCTCCAGGTCGAACGAAAGGGTCTGCCGGATCCGGCGTTCCCAGTCGTAGATGCCGATGACCGCGTCAATGCGCAGGTCCTCGATGAAGACGATGTCCATGGGGCCCGAAAAGTGAAGAAGGGCCCTACAGGTTACCCGATGGCACCACGAACATCGTAGAAGCCCACCCTGTGGGCGACATCTTGCGCCTCGTAGGAGCCCACCCTGTGGGCGACATCTTGCGCCTCGTAGGAGCCCACCCTGTGGGCGACATCTTTCGCGGAAGAGCCACAGGGCCTGCGGCGGTACGGCGAAAGATGTCGCCCACAAGGTGGGCTCCTACGGCCGCGGGGACAGGGTTTCGAGCGGCGGGGCCGTCAGGCTGCGGGGGGCAGGGTTTCGAGGCTCCAGCGCGGGAAGACCTGGATGGTTTCGTCCTGCTGTTGGCCCGCCGCAAGGCGAATGGCGCCCGCCAGGGCGATCATGGCGCCGTTGTCGGTGCAGAACTGCAGGCGGGGGAAGTACACGCGGAAGCCATCGGCGGCGCCGGCTTCGGCCAGTTGGGTACGCAGTCGCTTGTTGGCGCCCACGCCGCCGGCGATCACCAGCCGCTTCGTCCCGGTGGCCTGCAGCGCCCGGCGACATTTGATGGCCAGGGTGTCCACGATCGCCTCTTCGAAGCCACGGGCGATATCGGCCCGGGTCTGCTCCGATTTATCTGAGGCCTGCCAGGCCAGGAGCACCTGGGTCTTCAGGCCGGAGAAGCTGAAATCGAGCCCCGGTCTGTCCACCATGGGACGGGAGAAGCGGTACTTGCCCGGCTCGCCCTGCTCCGCCAGCTTCGCCAGCGCCGGGCCACCGGGGTACGGCAGGCCCATAAGCTTGGCGGTCTTGTCGAAGGCCTCGCCCGCAGCGTCGTCCAGGGTATCGCCCAGGATCTGGTACTCACCGATCGCCTTCACCTCCACCAGCATGGAGTGGCCGCCGGAGACCAGCAGGGCCACGAACGGCGGTTCCGGCGGGTCCTCTTCCAGAAGAGGCGCCAGCAGATGCCCTTCCATATGGTGGACGCCGATGGCCGGCACGCCGAGGGCCCAGGCCATGGCGCGGGCGGCCGAGGCACCGACCAGAAGGGCGCCAACGAGGCCCGGGCCGGCCGTGTAGGCCACCCCGCCGAGGTCGGCCGGGGTGAGTCCGGCGTCCTTCAGGGCTTGGCGCACAAGGGGAAGCAGCTTGCGGACATGGTCGCGGCTGGCCAGCTCCGGCACCACGCCGCCGTACTCGGCATGCAGGGCGATCTGGCTGAAAAGGGCGTGGGAAAGCAGCCCGCGGCCCGGATTTTCCGGGTCCCAGCGCAGCAGGGCCACGCCGGTTTCATCGCAGGAGGTCTCGACACCTAACACAGGCTTTGAAATTTGCATTTCGATCACGTTATAATCCACGGCTCACCCGGATAGACGGGTCAGTTTAAACAAGTGGAGTTTCCATGCCGAGCGTTAAAGTCCGCGAGAATGAGCCGTTTGAGCTTGCCCTCCGCCGCTTCAAGCGTACGTGCGAAAAGGCTGGCGTGCTGGCCGAAACGCGCAAGCGCGAATTTTACGAAAAGCCGACCCAGGAGCGTAAGCGTAAGCGCGCTGCTGCTGTGAAGCGCCACCTGCGCCGTCTGTCTCGCGACACGACGCGCCGGACCCGCATGTACTGATTGCCACCCGGCCTGTGTAGGGCCGGTGTTGGACCCGCGGCTGGCGCGTTCGCCCGCTGCCGCCGCAATCAGGCGGAAATCCCGAGCCGGCTCCGCCGAAAGGTGGAGCCGGCTTTTCGTCGTTCTGGAGAAATAGCGATGAGCCTCAAGGCAAAGATCACTGACGACATGAAGGCCGCCATGAAGGGCGGCGAGAAGGACCGCCTGGCGGTGATCCGCCTGGTCCAGGCCCAGATCAAGCAGCGTGAAGTCGATGAACGGATCGAACTCGACGACGCCCAGGTCCTGGCCGTCCTCGAGAAGATGCAGAAGCAGCGCCGCGACTCCCTCGACCAGTTCGAGAAGGCCGGCCGCGAGGATCTGGCTGCGGTCGAGCGCTACGAAATGACCGTCATCGACGCCTACCTCCCGACCAAGCTGACCGACGCCGAGCTCGATGCCCTCATCGACGCCGCCGTGGCCGAATCCGGCGCCAGCTCGGCCCGCGACATGGGCAAGGTCGTCGCCCTGGTGAAGGAAAAGGCCGCCGGCCGCGCCGACATGGGCGCTGTGGCAGGCAAGGTCAAAGCCAAGCTGATGTAACTCCCGTAGGAGCCCACCTTGTGGGCGACGCCGTTCGCGACAACGCTACAGGGCCTGTGGCGGTGGGGCGAAAGATGTCGCCCACAGGGTGGGCTCCTACCGGATACCGGTTGGCTTCACAATCGGCCCACATGGGTCGCCGCATCCTTCCCGCCGCGGCAGGGGGAGCGTCCTCCGGCTCTTTCTGGAGGGGAACGCCATGCTTAAGTACGCCATCATCTTTGGCATCATCGCCCTGGTCACGGGCGCCCTTGGCTTCACCAAGGTCTCCGGCATCGCCGGCACGATCGCCAAGGTCTGTTTCGCCATCTTCCTGATCCTGTTCATCATCGCCATCCTGGCCGTCGTCGGCGTCTTCAAAATGGCGTTCTGATCGATTCGTCAAGCTCCTCCCGGAAACGGTTGCGTGGCATCCTAGGCGACTGATGCGCGGCCGAATCCCCGACAACTTCATCGACGAGCTCCTGACTCGCGTCGACATCGTCGACGTGATCGAACGCCGCGTGCCGCTGAAGAAGGCCGGCCGGGAGTGGACGGCGTGCTGCCCGTTCCATAACGAGCGCTCGCCGTCGTTCTACGTGAGCCCGGCCAAGCAGTTCTTCCACTGCTTCGGCTGTGGCGCCCACGGCAGCGCCATCAAGTTCCTGATGGACTACGACCGGCTGGAATTCCCCGACGCGATCGAGGAACTGGCTCAGTCCGTAGGCATGAAGGTGCCTTACGAGGGCGGCCGCGACGATAAGCCACGGGAAGACCGCAGCGACCTGTACACCCTGCTGGACGAGGCCACGAGCTTCTACCAGCGGGAGCTAGGCCAGAGCGACGAGGCCAAGGCCTACGTCGACAAGCGCGGCCTGGACGAAGAGACCCTTAAGCGGTTCCGCATCGGCTGGGCCCCGGCGGGCTTCGATGGCGTCCTCAAGGCCCTCGGCACCACGGACAACCGCCGCAAGCTGCTCAACGATGCGGGCATGGTCGCCAGCAACGAGCGTGGCAACCGCTACGACCGCTTCCGCGAGCGGGTCATGTTCCCGATCCTGGACCGGCGCGGCCGCGTCATCGCGTTCGGCGGCCGCGTCCTGTCCTCCGACCAGGGCCCGAAGTACCTCAACTCCCCGGAAACGCCCCTCTTCCACAAGGGCCGCGAGCTCTTTGCCCTGTGGCAGGTGAAGCAGGCCAACCAGACGGTTAGCCGCATCATGGTGGTCGAGGGCTATATGGATGTCATCGCCCTGCACCAGGCCGGCCTGCCTATCGCGGTGGCAACCCTGGGCACGGCGACCACGCCGGACCATGCTGAAGTCCTGTTCCGCGCCGCGCCCGATGTCTATTTCTGCTTCGACGGCGACCGCGCCGGCCGCCAGGCCGCCTGGCGCGCGGTGGAATCGATCCTGCCGCGCATGCGCGATGGCCGCCAGGCGCACTTCCTGTTCCTCCCCGATGGCGAGGACCCGGACACCCTGGTGCGCAAGGAGGGCAAGGAGGGCTTTGAGAAGCGGATGAAGGAATCGATGCCCCTCTCCGAATACTTCTTCGAGGAAATGGCCCGCGACGTCGATACCACCCGGCTGGATGGCCGCGCCCGCCTGGCGGAGCGCGCCCGGCCGCTGATTGCGAAGCTGCCCGATGGCGCGTTCCGCGATCTCATGGCGGACGAGTTGAAGCGACGCACCGGCGCCGGGGCCACCTTCGAGCCCGAGGCGGCGCCTACCCGCCCGGCCCGGCCCGCCCAGGGCGGCCCCCAGCGCAGCCTCGTCCGCAGCGCAATCACCTTGTTGCTGGCCCAGCCCGCGCTGGCACTTGAGCTCGAGCCGCCCTACCCGTTCCTGCGCCTCGACCGCCCGGGCGTGAACCTGCTGGCTGAACTGATCGACGTGATCCGTTCCCGGCCGGATATCCGCCCTGCCGTGCTGGTTGAGTACTTTCTTGATCGCCCCGAATACGCCTCCCTGCAGAAGCTGATGCAGGCCGAAGTGATCGGCGAGGCGGATATGCAACGCGAGGAATTCATGGGAGCGCTGGCGGGCATGTACCGCCAGGCCGTCACGGAGCGCCGCAAGGACCTGAGCGCTCGCATCGGCAGCCTTGATGACACCGAGAAGGCCGAGCTTCGCGTTCTCCTGGCGGACCATGCCGCCCAGGGCAAGGCGCCAGCCGAATGATGCGCCGCACCTGCGATCTCCTGCGATCCATGGGATCATCCGGTCTTCGTACCCCGAAGGACCCGGCCCTCACCGGACGTGCCCAAGCCTGATGGAACTGCTCAATAGCCTCGTCGACGTCTTCGGGCGGAACGGCTACATCGCCGTCTTCCTCGCCCTGATTCTGTGCGGCGCGGGCCTGCCCCTGCCTGAAGACATCACCCTCGTGGCCGGCGGCATCATCACCGGCCTCGGCTACGGCGACGTCCACACCATGGTGGGCGTGGGCATGGCCGGCGTGCTGATGGGCGATTCGACCATGTTCCTGCTGGGACGCCACTTCGGTGGCCGGATCATGCGCTGGCGCTTCGTCGCCCGCCTGCTCACCCCCGAGCGCTACGCCAAGGTCCAGGAAAAGTTCGAGAAGTACGGCAACCGGCTCATGTTCGTGGCCCGCTTCCTGCCCGGCATGCGCACCGCCGTCTTCATCACCGCCGGCGCCACCCACCGCGTGGGCTTCCTCCGCTTCCTGCTGCTCGACGGCATGGCCGCCGCCATCAGCGTGCCGCTCTGGGTGTACCTGGGCTACCTGGGTGCCCATAACCACACCTGGCTGGCCATGTGGATCCGGCGCGGCCAGGCCGGCCTGTGGTTCGCGCTCCTCGCCGCCGTGATCGTCGTCGGCATCGTGTGGTGGCGACGCAAGAAAGCCGAACGTGCCTGCGAAACCCATGAGCACCACGACCGCCGCCAGAAGAACCTCAGCTCGCGCCTTCGCAACGATGAGCACTGAGCTCCGTAGGCTGTAGCGGCGCGCGCGTATTCCTACACGCACGTCAGCCCAAGCCCACACGGATTCACGCCAGCCCCTACAGCGCGCACCTTGCGTAAGCGCCCAGAATTCCCCCAGCACGATCCCCGTGCACACGGAGGAACCATGGCCGCCCACCTTGCACCAAGCACCTGCGCTTCGGAGTACATGCCGCCCGTTCGCCTGAAAAGCGAAGTCCGTGGCTTCATAACCGAGCGGGATGAAACTGGCGACAGCTCGTATCTTTACGTTCGCGACTACCGCCACCGCGACATGAAGCTGCGTGTGCGTGAGCCCGCGCTTGCACACGACATCACAAGGCACGTCAACGAAGGCATGCTCAGCATGCAGGTCGAAGGCTATTGGGAGCGGACCGAAGACGGCTGGCTTCCGTGCTACGGCGAGTGTGAAGTGCGCTCGTTCATCGCCCTCGACATGAACAGTAGCCTCGCTGATTCCCTCGATCTGCTCACCTCCGTAGCTGCCGAAGGTTGGAACGCCCTCGATGACCCCATCGCCGTCTGGAAAGACATTAGGGGCTGTGAATGAACGGCACATCTGTTCTCGTCGATGCCAATTTTCTCATCGCATGGCTGGGCAACAGGAAGAACCTAGATCTGAAACAACGCGCGCAGCGCTTTGTAAATCGGCTCGTGGCCATGCGTTCAAGCATCGTCATTCCGGCACCCGCCGTCGCGGAGTATCTCGTTCAGGCGAAGGTGCCGGATCTCATCGCGATCAACGCAATCATTGAGAAGCCGTGGGTCATCGTGGGCGCGTTCGACTACATGTCCGCCGTTGAGCTCCATCTCCTCGACTGTGCCGCCCGGAGTCTGGGCGATAAGCGAGATGGCGTGGACGCGCCATGGCAGAAGATTAAGGTAGACCGCCAGATCATTGCGATCGGGCGTGCCCACCAGTGCGACCTCGTCGTCAGCAACGATCGCAGCGTCATGGCCGGCGCCACAAGGGCAGGAATCTCAACCTGCAGCCTCGAGGAGCTCGATTCGCTTCCGATGCCGGCAGAGCGCCGCCGGCCAGCCCGTGCGCCCCACACAGGTTCACGCGGGTGCCGGAGCGTCCGCGAACCCTATGAATCAGCCGAGCTCACCTAGCTCGCCAGCTCCATCATGAGCCACGCGCGGAACAGGGCCGTCTCTTCCCTTGAAGCGGCCTCGCGCGAAACGGCTACGTAGTAGCTGTGGCGCAGCGGCACCTCCAGGGGCACCGGTGCGGCCAGGCGCCCTGCCGCCAGGTCGTAAGCCACCAACAGGTCCTGTGCGAGGGCCACGCCCTGCCCTTCGATGGCCGCCTGCAACATCATGGTGCCGTCGCCGAAGCCCATCTCACGTGAGATCGCACCGGGCTCCACGCCCACCTGCTCGAACCACTGATCCCAGCTGGCGATGGCCACCGCCCGGCGGCCGGGGCGCTCGTGGAGCAATAACTGCTGGAACAGGTCGGCTGGCTCACGGATGCCCTCGGCCACGCGGGGCGCGCAGACCGGGGTGTACCCGCTGGTCACCAGCAACTCCATCCCTTCACCGATCCGGTCATCGATCGCCAGATCCCATCCGGCATCGCCACCATCCGTGACCACCTCGACCGCGATATCGGGATGCTTCGTGAAGAAGCGAAATAGCCTCGGAACGAGCCACTTCGTACCGAAGGTGGGCGGCACGGCGACCCTCAACGAGGCGCTCCGCTCACCCATCACCTGGTCCGTGGCGTGTTGCAGCGCACGAAAAGCATCCCGGATGCGCGGGAAATAATTCGCACCCGCCGCCGTGAGTGCGAGCTTATTGTTGCTTCGCACAAACAAAGGCGTGCCGAGGTAGGCCTCCAACAATTTGACTTGCGCACTGACCGCAGCGGCCGTCAGCGAGAGTTCCTCGCCGGCCTTGGTAAAGCTCAAATGCTGCGCCGCAAGCTCGAACACACGCACGGCGTTGAGGGGGAGCGAACGCTTCATCGCGAAGTCATCAAGAAAAATTTGGGGTAAGCCCGAAGAATTTCTAGTTTGCCTGCCCCGGCCGGCGCCGCCAAGAATCCGGGTGGCCTAGCGAACGGATCTTCGATGAACACCCTTACCATCGACACCGGCACCACCAACACACGCGTCACCGCGTGGCGGGATGGCCAGCCCGTCGGACAAGCCGCCACCCAGGTCGGCGTCCGCGATACAGCCATCACCGGCAATACGCGCAAACTCGAAGAAGCCGTGCGCGACACGATCGCCACTGCGCTCGCCGAGGCGGACCTCGACAAGAGCGAGATCAGCCGCGTCCTGGCATCGGGAATGATCACGTCCAACGTCGGCCTGTGCGAGATCCCGCACGTACCTGCCGCCGCCGGCATCGATGACCTGGCGAAAGCCATGCGCGAATCGCTCGTGGAAACCGTCTGGCACCAGCCCATCTGGTTCGTGCCTGGCGTGCGCAACGCGGTGGACCACATCGGCCTGCATAACTGCGAAGCCATGGACATGATGCGCGGCGAGGAGACCGAATCCTTCGCCCTCGTCGAACGCCTCAACCTTAGCGAGCCCACCGTCATCGTCTTGCCGGGTTCGCATTCGAAGTTCGTAAGCATTGATGCCCAGCAGCGGATCGAAGGCTGCGTCACGACGCTGGCCGGCGAACTCCTGCACGTCATCTCGCACGACACCATCCTGGCGGGCTCGCTCAAGGAAGGTTTCGCGAAGAAGATTGATACGGAGATGCTGCTGGCTGGCGCCGCGTCCGCGCGCAAGATCGGCCTGGGCCGCGCGTGTTTCAGCGTGCGCATCCTTGACCAGTTTGCGGTGTACGACGCGAACGCGCGCGCCAACTTCCTTCTGGGGGCGGTGCTCGGCTCCGACCTGCTCACCCTGAAGAACTCCAGCGCCATACGGATGAGCCCGGGCACGCGCTTCGTGGTGAGCGGCAAGCCCATCCTGCGCGAAGCCATCGCGCGCCTGGTGGAAGGCGACGATTTCTTTTCCGGCACCGTCACGGTGCTGGGCGACGACGAGCAACGCGACCTGGCCGGATACGGTGCGATCACCATCGCCCGCCGCCGCGGCTTGCTCGGCTAATCAGCGAAACACTCGAGGAGGGAACGCATGAAGATGAAGATCGCCCTGGGTTTCAAAGCCCTTGCGCTGGCCCTGGCCTTTGCTGCCAGCCCAGCGTTCGCCGCCGATGATCCGGTCAAGATCGGCTTCGTCGTGAAGCAGCCCGAGGAACCCTGGTTCCAGGATGAGTGGAAGTACGCCGAACAGGCGGCTAAGGAAAAGGGCTTCACCCTGGTCAAGATCGGCGCGCCGGATGGCGGCCAGGTGCTTACCGCCATCGATAACCTCAAGTCGCAGCACGCCCAGGGCTTTGTCATCTGTACGCCCGACGTGAAGCTCGGCCCGTCCATCGTCGCCAAGGCGAAGATGAACCACCTCAAGCTCATGACGGTCGACGACCGCCTGGTCGATGGCTCGGGCAAGCCGATTGAATCCGTACCGCACATGGGCATCTCCGCCAGCAAGATCGGCGAGCAGGTGGGCCAGGCCATTGCCGACGAAATCAAGAAGCGCGGCTGGAAGCCGGAAGAAACCGGCGCGCTGCGCATCTCCTACGACCAGCTCCCGACCGCCAAGGATCGCGCCGACGGTGCCGTCGCCGCCCTCACCGCGGCAGGCTTCCCGAAGGCGAACATCGTCAACGCCCCGCAGGCGAAGACCGATACCGAGAACGCCTTCAATGCGGCCAACATCGCGATCACGCAGAACCCGAAGTACAAGCACTGGATCGCGTTCGGCCTGAACGATGAAGCCGTGCTCGGCGCCGTGCGCGCCGCTGAAGGCCGTGGTTTCCGCGCCGACAACATGATTGGCGTCGGCATCGGTGGCAGCAAGTCGGCCCTCAACGAGTTCGCCAAGGCCGATGCCACCGGCTTCTTCGGCAGCGTGTTGATCAGCCCGAAGCGCCACGGCTACGAGACCTCGATCGACATGTACGAGTGGATCAAGACCGACAAGGCCCCGCCGCCGCTCACCCTCACCACCGGCCGCCTGATCACCAAGGCCAATGCGGCTGAAGTGCGCAAGGAAATGGGGCTCTGATGATGATGGCGACGACCGCGCCACGCCTGGAATTCCGGCATATCGGAAAGACCTTCCCCGGCGTGCGCGCGCTCGGCGACGTGGGCTTCAGCGTGCGCGCCGGTAGCGTGCACGGCCTGCTCGGCGAGAACGGGGCGGGCAAGTCCACGATGATGAAGATCCTCGGCGGGGAGTACATCCCCGACGAGGGCGAAGTCGCCATCGATGGCCAGGTGATGCAGTTCCGCAGCGCCGCCGACGCCATCGGCGCCGGCGTCGCGGTCATCCACCAGGAGCTGCAGTACGTACCCGAACTCTCCGTCATGGAGAACCTGCTGCTCGGCCGGCTGCCCACGCGTTTCGGCATGGTCGACCGGCGCAAGGCGCTGGCCTGGGTGCGCGAGCGGCTGGATGCGCTCGGCGTGGATCTCGACCCGCGCGCCCGCCTGAAGTCGCTCTCCATCGGCCAACGTCAGATGGTGGAGATCGTGAAAGCGATCCTCCGCGACGCGAAGATCCTCGCCCTCGATGAGCCCACCAGTTCGCTATCCCATCGCGAGACCGAAGTGCTGTTCCGCCTGGTCAACGACCTGCGCGCGCAGGGCAAGGCCATGATCTACATTTCGCATCGCCTCGATGAAATCTTCGAGCTGTGCGATGCCGCGACAATTTTCCGCGATGGCCGCAAGGTCGCCGATTTCGACACGCTGGAAGGCGTGAGCCGCGACACGCTCGTGCAGCGCATGGTCGGCCGCGACATCGGTGACATCTTCGGCTACAAGCCGCGCGAACACGGCAAGGTGCGTCTTGCTGTGAACGGTGTGAGCGGCCGCGCCGTGCCGCAGCCCATCAGCTTCGACGTGCGCGCCGGCGAGATCGTCGGCTTCTTCGGCCTCGTCGGTGCCGGCCGTTCGGAAGTGATGCGGGTCATTTACGGTGCCGACCGTCGCCTGGGTGGCGAGGTGAGCGTCGATGGCCAGCCGGTCAAGGGCTCGACCATTCGCGATGCGATCCGCAAGGGCCTCGTGTTCTGCCCGGAGGATCGCAAGGAAGAAGGCATCATCGGCGTGCGCTCGGTAGCCGAAAACATCAACATCAGCACGCGCCGTAACCACCTCACGGCCGGGCTGTTCGTCAACGATCGCAACGAAGCCCGCATCGCGGATACCTTCATCGAACGCCTGCGCATCCGCACCCCGAACCGCCGCCAGGAAATCCGCCTGCTCTCGGGCGGCAACCAGCAGAAAGCCGTGCTCTCGCGCTGGCTGGCAGAGAAAGACCTGCGCGTGCTGATCGTCGACGAACCCACCCGCGGCATCGATGTCGGTGCGAAGAACGAAATCTACAACGTGCTCTACGAACTGGCCGGCCGCGGCGTCGCCGTGGTGATGATCTCCAGCGAGCTGCCCGAGGTCCTGGGCGTCTCCGACCGGGTCATCACCATGTGCCGCGGGCGGATCACCGCCCAGTTCAACCGTGGCGAAGCGAGCGAGGAGAACGTCCTTGCCGCCGCGCTGCCCGAAGGCGCCAGCGCCACCCCATTAAGGAATGCTTGAAGCCATGACCGAGACCAACGCCGCCGCCATCGGGGCTGCCCGCGAGACGCAGGCTGACCGCCGCCGCGCCCTGCTCTGGCAGATCGTGGACGATTACAGCCTGATCCTGATCTTCATCGTGCTGTTCGCCGTGCTCAGCTTCACGGTGCAGTACTTCTTCAGCTGGGACAACATCGTTGGCCTCGCGCTCTCCGTGTCACAGATCGGCATGGTGGCCTGCACCATGATGTTCTGCCTGGCCTCGCGCGACTTCGACCTGTCGGTCGGCTCGGTGGTGGCGTTCTCCGGCGTGCTCTGTGCCATCGTGGCGAACGCCACGGGCAGCGTTACGCTCGGCATCGCCGCCAGCCTCGTCGCCGGCGCCGCCATCGGTGCTTTCAACGGCGTGGTCATCGCCAAGCTCAAGATCAACGCGCTGATCACCACGCTGGCCACCATGGAGATCGTCCGCGGTCTGGCCTTCATCACCTCGCAGGGCCAGGCGGTCGGCGTCACCAGCGAAGCCTTCTTCACCCTCGGCGCGCTCGAACTATTCGGCCTGCCAGTGCCCGTGTGGATCACCGTGGCCTGCTTCGCGGTGTTCGGCGTGCTGCTGAACAAGACCATCTACGGCCGCAACACCCTCGCCATCGGTGGTAACCCCGATGCCGCGCGACTGGCAGGCGTCTCCGTGGACCGCGTGCGCATCGCCATCTTCCTGATCCAGGGCGCCGTGGCAGCCCTTGCCGGCATCATCCTGGCCTCGCGCATGACCAGCGGCCAGCCCAACGCGGGCGAGGGTTTCGAGCTGGATGTGATCTCCGCGTGTGTGCTGGGTAGCGTCTCCCTCATGGGCGGCCGTGCGACCATCAGCGGCGTGCTCGTTGGCGTTCTCATCATGGGCACTGTGCAGAATGCCATGAGCCTTTTGAATATCGACGCCTTCTACCAGTACGTCGTCCGCGGCACGATCCTGCTGATTGCCGTGCTGGTGGACCAGCTCAAGAACCGCAGGCAATCCCGCTAATGACCGACTCGTTCAAACCGCTCTCCGAACACCGCCAGGCGCATGCCGAAGGGGTGATCTGGGACGATCTCGCCAACGTGGTGCGCTGGACCGACATCGCCACCTCGCACATGTACGCTTATGACCCGGCCACGGGCCATGTGAGCGAGGCGAAGCTCCCGGCACGCGTGTGCTGCTTCGCCCTCACCCACGAGAAGGGCGTGCTGCTGCTCGCGATGGAGAAGCAGATCGCCCGCTACGACACGCGCGACGGCTCCCTGCGGGTGCTCGAGGATATCGAGCCGGAGATTCTCGGCACGCGCGCCAACGATGGCCGCTGCGACCGTGGCGGCAACCTCATCTTCGGCACGCTCAATGAAGCCGGCCCGGAGAAGGTCGCCTCCTTCTGGCGCTATACCTACGACGGCCAGCTGAGCCGCCTGGCGCTGCCTAAGGCCGCGATCACCAACAGCATCTGCTTCAGCCCTGACGGCGGCACGATGTATTTCACGGACTCGCCCACCGCGCAGATCATGGCTTGCGATTACGACGCGGCCAGCGGTGAAGTGGACCGGATCCGTGTGTTCACCGAGCTGCGCAAGGGCATGGAGCCAGATGGTTCCACCATCGACGCCGATGGCTTCCTGTGGAACGCCGAATGGGGCGCCTCGCGCGTGGTGCGTTACACCCCGGATGGGCGCATCGACACCACCATCGAACTGCCCGCCCGCCAGCCGAGCTGCGTCACCTTCGCCGGCCCCGCGCTGGATCGCATGGTGATCACCTCCGCTTCCAAGTACCTGGACGAGGCCATCGTGAAAGAGGAGCCGCGCAACGGCGCCATCTTCATCGGCACGCCGCCGCGCGGCCACGGCCTCCCCGAAGCTCGTTACGGACAAGAGGTAGCTGCATGAGCACCGCTGTGAAACCCGATCCGCGTACCACCCCGCTGCCGCGCCTCGCGGGCAAGGTCGCCATCGTCACCGGCGCCACCCAGGGCATCGGCGCGGCCACGGCGAAGCTGTTTGCCGCCCACGGTGCCTCGGTCGTGCTCAACGTGCTTGAGGACAACGCCCAGGCGCGCAAGACGCTTGAGGAGCTCAACACCGAGCACGCCATGCTGTTCCAGGCCGACGTCACCGATCCCGCCGCGATCCAGCGCATGGTCGATGCGGCCACCGAACGCTTCGGCGCACCGGACGTACTGGTGAACAACGCCGGTATCAACGTGTTCAACGAGCCGCTCTCGCTCACCGACGAGGAATGGACCCGCTGCTTCGAGGTCGACCTCAAGGGTGCGTGGAACTGCGCGAAGGCCGTGCTGCCCGGCATGCTCAAGGTGGGTCATGGCAGCATCATCAATATCGCGTCGGTGCACGGCCACAAGATCATCCCGCACTGCTTCCCCTACCCGGTGGCGAAGCACGGCCTGATCGGCCTCACCAAGGCCCTGGGCCTGGAGTACGCCGCGAAGAACATCCGCGTGAACTCGATCTCGCCCGGCCTGGTGCTCACCGCCATCGCCGAGGCCGGTTTTGCCGCCGCGGCGGATCCCGTCGCCGAGCGCCGCAAGCAGACCGAGATCCTGCCCAACAAGCGGATCGGCGAGCCGGAGGAGATCGCCTATACGGCGCTGTTCCTCGCCTCCGACGAAGCCCGCTATATCAACGCCGCCGACATCCGCATCGATGGCGGTCGTTCGCAGCTCTACCACGAGTAACCCCATGGCCTGGCCGACTGCCCTCCCCCTTATCGCCATCCTCCGCGGCATCACCCCCGATGAGGTCGTCGCCCACGTCGAGGCGCTGATCGAATCCGGTTTCGATGCCATCGAAGTACCACTGAACTCGCCGGACTGGCAGCGCAGCATCCCCCTGGCCGTGGAAGCCGCGGGCGACCGCGCCCTGGTCGGGGCTGGCACCGTGCTCACCCCGGAAGACGTGGACCGCGTCGCCGACCTGGGCGGCACCCTGCTGGTCACCCCCAATACCGACCCTGAGGTGATCCGCCAGGGCCGGGCCCGGGGCATGTACACCTCGATCGGCTTCACCACCCCGAGCGAGGCGTTCACCGCCCTGAAAGCCGGCGCCCAGTCGCTGAAGCTGTTCCCGGCCAGCGTTTACGGCCCCTCGTACATCAAGGCCATTCGTGCCGTTTTACCCCCGGATATTCCCGTTTTGGCGGTGGGCGGCGTGACGCCGGAAAATGTAGGACAATTCCTCGACGCGGGTTGTATCGGCGCGGGGCTCGGCGGCGATCTGTACAAGCCGGGCCAACCGGTGTCGCGTACTCGCGAGCGGGCAGAAGCCTTCGTCAAAGCCTACCGATCCGTCTAACCGGCCAAAGCATGAAAGTCACCAAGATCACCACGTACCGCGTCGCACCCCGCTGGATGTTCCTCAAAATGGAAACCGACGAAGGCGTGGTCGGCTGGGGCGAGCCCGTCGTCGAAGGCCGTGCACGCACGGTGGAAGCGGCGGTGCACGAACTCTCCGAGATGGTGATCGGTAAGGATCCGTCGCGGATCAACGACATCTGGCAGCAGATGTATCGCGGCGGCTTCTATCGCGGTGGCGCCGTCTTCATGAGCGCCATGGCCGGCATCGACCAGGCGCTATGGGATATCAAGGGCAAGGTGCTCAACGCACCGGTCTACGAGTTGCTCGGTGGCCGCGTCCGCGATCGCATGAAGACCTACTGCTGGGTCGGCGGCGATCGTCCGGCCGACATCATCGCGCAGATGAAAGAACGCCTGGCCCACGGCTTCGATACGTTCAAGATGAACGGTTGCGAGGAGATGAGCATCATCGCCTCGAGCAAGCACATCGATGCGGCGGTGGCCAAGGTCGCCGAGATCCGCGAAGCCTTCGGCAACAGCATCGAGTTTGGCCTCGATTTCCACGGCCGCGTTTCCGCGCCGATGGCCAAGGTGCTGGTGAAGGAACTGGAACCGTACCGTCCCCTCTTCATCGAAGAGCCGGTGCTGGCCGAGCAGGCCGAGTACTACCCGCGTATTGCCGCGGCCACGTCCATCCCGATTGCTGCGGGCGAGCGCATGTATTCGCGCTTCGAGTTCAAGGCGGTGCTGGAGCGTGGTGGTATTTCGATCCTGCAGCCGGATCTTTCGCATGCGGGTGGCATCACCGAGTGCGTGAAGATCGCGGCGATGGCTGAAGCCTACGACGTGGCACTCGCGCCGCACTGCCCGCTGGGCCCAATCGCCCTGGCCGCGTGCCTGCACGTCGACTTCGTCAGCTGGAACGCCACGCTGCAGGAACAGAGCATGGGCATCCACTACAACAAGGGCGGCGAGGTGCTCGACTACGTCCGCAACAAGGACGCGCTCAAGCTCGACGACGGCGGCTACGCCCAGCCGTTCACCGGCCCGGGCCTCGGTATCGATGTGAACGAAGAGCTGATCATCGAGCGCAGCCGCGAGGTCCAGGACTGGCGCAATCCGCTGTGGCGCCATGCGGATGGGTCGGTCGCCGAGTGGTAAGAGCCGCCTGACGGCGGATCGCGTGCAAGCACGCTCCTACATGGGCCATCGAGCCCCCTGTAGGAGCTCACCCTGTGAGCGACGCCGTTCGCGGAAGCACATCAGGGCTGTAGCGTTATCGCGAAAGATGTCGCCCACAGGGTGGGCTCCTACGTTTAGCGTCGTCGGCCTGGATTGCCGGGCGGCTCCTTGTGGGAGCGCGCTTGTGCGCGATCGGATTCAAGGACGCGCGTCTCGCCCGAAGCGAGGCCGTCCAATCGATACTCGCCAACCGCCTCGCGAATCAGCCGCAGTGTCGGCAAGCCCACGGCAGCCGTCATGCGCCGCACCTGGCGGTTCCGGCCTTCTTTCAAGGTAATCCTTAACCACGCATCCGGCACCGTCTTGCGAAAACGCACGGGCGGATCGCGCGGCCACAGCCACTCGGGTTCGTCGATCAGTTCGGCGCGTGCCGGCAACGTGGGCCCATCATTCAACACGACGCCACGGCGCAGCTTTTCCAGCGCTTCTTCAGTCGGCGTGCCTTCGACCATCACCACGTACGTCTTCGGCTGCTTGTGCTTTGGATCGGCAAGGCGGTGCTGCAGCTTGCCGTCGTCGGTAAGCAGCAGCAGTCCTTCGCTATCGTGGTCCAGGCGCCCAGCGGCGTAGACGCCTTTCTGCGGTACGAAGTCGGCCAGCGTGCGCCGGCCGGCTTCGTCGGTGAACTGGCAGAGCACCCCGAAGGGTTTGTTCAGGGCGACCAGCACCTTACTTCGCGGGCTTCACGAAACGCAGGGTCATGCGGTCGGATTCACCGATGGCCGTGTACTTCGCCTTGTCCTGCTCACCCAGTTCGTACGTCGGCGGCAGGGTCCAGACGCCCTTCGGGTGGTCGTGGTTGTCCTTCGGGTTCGCGTTCACTTCGCTCTGGCCATCCAGCTTGAAGCCTGCATCGGTCGCGAGCTTGACCACGTACTCGGTCGGCAGGTAGCCGGTATTCACCACCTGGTCGAGGGTCTTGCCCTTGTCCGCGCGGTGATCTTCCACGCCCAGCACGCCGCCCGGCTTCAGCACCTTGAAGAAGGCCTTGAACATCGTCTCGGCGCTGCCATCGGCCGCCCAGTTATGCACGTTGCGGAAGGTCAGGACCATGTCGGCCGAGCCATCCGGGCCGAGCACCGGCTTCTTGTTGTCGAATTCGATCAGCTTGGCAGCCGAGTACTGCTGCGGACCGAACTTGAACTTGTTCTCGAGCGCCGTCTTGCTCTTCGAGCCCGGCGGCACGGCACCGATGTAGTGGCCATGCGCGTTGAGGTACGGCCCCAGGATCTCGGTGAACCAGCCGCCCGAAGGCCAGATCTCGATCACGGTCATGTCGGGGCGGATGCCGAAGAAGCTCAGCATCTCCTTGGGATGGCGGTACTGATCGCGGGCCGTGTTCTTCGGATCGCGCCACTTGCCGGCGATGGCGGCATCGAGCTGGGCTGCGGAGGCCTGGCTGGCGCTGGCCGGCGGGGTCGCCTGGGCCGGCTGGTCCGCGTCCATCGCCATGGCGGCGGCCGGGAGGGAGAGACCAACTAGACCTGCGAGGAGGAGCTTCTTCATGGCAACGACCACCGTGGGGGACAGGCCGGGAAGGCTAGCACGGCGCCCCTGCGACCACGTGTGCCTTGCGATCACCGTCACGCAGGATCAGCATCATGGGGTTTCCCCACAGGGAAGATCCCCATGTATCCCCCCAAGACCCGTCTCCTCACGGGCGCCATCCTTTTTGCGCTGTCCGGCACCGCTGCCGCTCAGCAAGCCCAGCCGCTCACCCCGGTGGTCGTGACCGCCACCCGCACCGAGCAGACGCCGTACGACATCCCCGCGGCGATCGATTCCGTGGCGACGCCACCGGACGGCACGCTGGACGTGAACCTGTCCGAGCGGCTCCAGTCCATTCCGGGCGTCACCGCGCGTGACCGGCAGAACTACGCGCAGGACACCCAGATCTCGATCCGCGGTTTCGGTGCGCGTTCCACGTTCGGTATCCGCGGCATCCGTCTCTATACCGACGGCATCCCCGCCACGATGCCCGATGGCCAGGG
The DNA here is from genome assembly GCF_023078475.1 of Luteibacter aegosomaticola. NCBI lineage: Bacteria > Pseudomonadati > Pseudomonadota > Gammaproteobacteria > Lysobacterales > Rhodanobacteraceae > Luteibacter > Luteibacter aegosomaticola. The sequence continues at coordinate 4,592,282 of NZ_CP095741.1, forward strand.
CCAGGTAACCCACTTCAACCTCGATTCGGCCGAACGCGTGGAAGTGCTGCGCGGGCCGTTTTCGGCGCTGTACGGCAACGCGTCCGGTGGCGTGATCCAGCTGTTCACCGCCGATGGCACCGAGACACCCGAGGTGCGCTTCGGCGTCGCTGGCGGCAGCAATGGGGTGTTCCGTTCGTCGGTGAATGCGCGCGGCGTCGAAGGTCCGGTCGATTACAACGTCGACCTCAGCCACTTCCGCACCAGCGGCTATCGCGACCACAGCGCCGCACGGCGCGAGTCGGGTAACGCCAAGATCGGCTGGAAGATCGACGACGACCGCAAGCTCACCCTGGTCCTCAACGCCGTGGATATCCCGGGCGCGCAGGATCCGCTGGGCCTGACCAAGGCGCAGTTCCATGCCGATCCGCGTCAGGTTGCCAGCGTCGCCGACACGTACAACACGCGTAAGTCCGCCGACCAGCAGCAGGCCGGCCTGATTTACGACCAGCGCATCGACGATGCGAACAGCCTGCGCGTCATGACCTACTACGGCCAGCGCACGGTGACGCAGTACCTCTCCATCCCGGTGGCGACGCAGAAGGCGCAACCCGGCAATTCCGGCGGCGTGGTCGATCTCGGCAATGCTTACGGCGGCGGCGATGCCCGCTGGACCTGGCGCGATGAAGTGCTTGGCCGACCCTTCGAGCTAGCGGCCGGTGTCGCGTACGACAACCAGCACCAGCATCGCCAGGGCTACAACAACTTCGTCGGCTCCGAGCTCGGCGTGCGCGGCGACCTGCGCCGCGACGAGATCGACCGCGTGTTCGATTTCGACCAGTACGCCCAGGCGACGTGGCGCGTGGCCGATGCGTGGACGCTGATGGGTGGCGTGCGTCATAGCAACGTGCACTTCAACTCGGACGACCGCTACATCGTGCCAGGCAACCCAGACGACAGCGGTTCGCAGCGCTATTCGGCCACCACGCCGGTATTCGGCGTGCTGTGGCGTGCGGCTTCGTGGGCACATGTCTACGCCAACTGGGGGCGCGGCTTCGAAACGCCGACGTTCTCGGAGATCGGCTACCGCGCGGATGGTGGCGCGGGCCTCGCGTTCGACCTGCAGCCATCGAAGTCTCGCAATTCCGAAGTCGGCATCAAGCTGCAGCCTACCGACCGGATCAAGGCGGGCGTTGCATTGTTCCGTGCGGATAGCGATAACGAGCTGGCCGTGGCCACCAATGTGGGCGGCCGTACGACGTACCAGAACATCGCCCGCTCCCGCCGCCAGGGCATCGAGGCCTCGTTCGACGGCACGCTTGCCGACGACCTGCATCTCATCGCGTCCTACACGCATCTCCAGGCCAGCTTCCGCTCACCGTTCCTTACCTGCGTCTCGGCGGGCTGCGCCGCACCCGATACGCCGGTGAATGCTGGCACGCGCATTCCGGGCGTCCCGCGCTCCATGGGCTATGCCGCGCTGAAGTACGGGCAGGAGACCGGCGTGCAAGCCGGCATCGATATGAACGCCATGGGCGCGACCACCGCCAATGACCTTGGCACGGCCGTGGCTCCGGGCTACGCGTTGTTCGGCCTGTCGGGCGGCTACGTGTTCGATAACGGCCCCTGGCGCGTCAACACGTTCGGCCGCGTGGATAACCTCGCGAACCGCCACGTCATCGGTTCGGTCATCGTCAACGACGGCAACGGGCGCTATTTCGAGCCGGCACCCGGGCGGACGTTCCTGGTGGGCGTGGACGTTACCTGGCGCTAACCCGTCGTCGCCCACACGGCCCCGCGGTAGGAGCCCACCCTGTGGGCGACATCTTTCGCGAAAGAGCAGCAGGGCCTGTAGCGTTATAGCGAAAGATGTCGCCCACAGGGTGGGCTCCTACGCTGAGATGGCGAGGCGCTCGGAGCGATAGAGCATGGCCGTCGCCCACACCGCCACGGCGGCCGCCGCGAAACCACCGGCAAGGCATAGCCCCAGCTCCTGCCCGGTCATCCCATCGCCACGCAGCAACTGCACGATGCCGAGGTTCTGTCCGAGCAGCGGCACCGCATACATCCATGCCTCGGGCTTCACCGGGATCACCGACAGCAATGCACTGGGCAGGATCGGGATGAGCATCAGGATCGACAGGTACGTCTGCGCTTCACGGTAGCTCTTGGCGAATGCCGAGACGAGCGACTGCAAGGCGGCCAGCAGAACGATAAGTGGCAGCATGACCAGCACCACCTGCGAGCCGAAGCGGAAGCCCAGATCCAGCACGATGCCCAGTTTCTCCGTCGGGATGAACAGCGGCGCCGTGGAGAATGCGGCCACGCTCAGCAGCAGGCTGATGAGCGAGAACGTGCAGATCGCCGCCAGCTTCCCGGCGAGGATCTTCCAGCGAGCCACCGGGTTCACGAACAACGGCTCCAGCGACTGCCGTTCGCGCTCGCCCGCGGTCAGGTCAATGGCGAGGTACATGCCGCCCATGAAAACGGTAAGCACGAAGAAGTAGGGCAGGAACGAGAACATCAGCGCGGAACGCGACTGCGAGGTGGCCTGGTCACGATCGGCGACGGTCACGGGCCACGCCGTCGACGGCGAAAGTCCGCGAGCGATCAGGCGCATGGCACCTTCGCGCCGGGCGAAGTTCTCGACCACCCCGCGCACCCGCGCCACGGTGGTATTCGCATCGCGGCGCGAGGAGTCGTAGATCACCTCGACCTGCACCGACTGTCCCTTGTTCCAGGCCTTCACGTAGTCGGGCGCGATACGGATCACCACATCGGCTCGCATGTCGTGCACGGCCCGCTCAGGATCGTTGACGGCAGGATCGGCATCGATGCCCGCACCGCGCAGCGCATTCATGAAGTTAGGCGCCAGCTCCGCGCCGATGACCGGCACGTGGATGGGCTGGTCGGCACGGGCCAGCTCGCGGTTCACCATGACGTTCATCAGCATGATGAACAGCACCGGCCCAAGCAGCGGGCCCGTCAGCAGCGCATTGACGAGCGTGCGGCGATCGCGCAGGTTCTCGCGCACTTCCTTCCAGTAGACGGCGGTAAACGCGTTCATGCGGCGAGGCCCTCGTCGGTGCCGATGATCTTCACGAAGGCATCCTCGAGGCTCGATTCGCTGGTACGCTCCAGCAGAGCCGCTGGCGTGTCATCCGCGACCACGGTGCCGTGCGCGATGACCACGATGCGATCGCACAAGGCAGCCACCTCCTGCATGATGTGGCTGGAGAAGAGCACGCAGCGCCCTTCCGCCCTCAGCTCACGCATGAAGCGACGCATGGCGCGCGTGGCCATCACGTCCAGGCCATTGGTAGGCTCATCGAGCAGCACGTTGCGCGGGTCGTGGATCAGCGCGCGAGCGATCGCCGTCTTCACTCGCTGGCCCTGTGAAAAGCCCTCGGTGCGCCGCGTAGCGATATCGCGCATTTCCAGGGCATCGATCAGCGTCTCGCGGCGGCGTGCGATGTCTGCTTCCGGCATGCCTTGCAGGCGGCCGAAGTACGTGATGTTTTCTTCGGCGGTAAGCCGCTTGTAGAGGCCCCGGGCATCGGGCAGCACACCGAGCCGACGGCGCACGGCCACGGCGTCCGCGGCGGGGTCGATACCATCGACCAGCACCTGGCCCGCATCGGGCTTCATCAGCGTGTAAAGCATGCGCAGCGTCGTGGTCTTGCCGGCGCCGTTCGGCCCCAGCAATCCGGTGATCTCGCCATCGCGAGCGGTGAAGCTCACGCCGTCGACGGCCTTCACGTCGCCGAACGCCTTGCGCAGGTCCTTGACTTCGATCATGGCGTGGCTCCATTGAAACCGACGAACACGGGGGCGGGCGAAAGCCGTTCGAGGCATTTGCCATCCAGCGTCTTCGCATCGGCCTTGTCGATGAACTGGTCGAGCAGGCGCGGCATGCAACCACGCGCGATCACGTTATGGCCCTGCCCCTTCAGCACGAAGTGGCGGCCGTTCGGCAGACCCTTGAGCACCTCCTCGCCGTAACGCGGCGGGGTCACCGGATCGTATTCACCGGACATGAGCAGGGACGGCACGGCACTTTGCAGCGGCTGGTGGAAATCGGCCGGGCGCTTGCCGTGCGGCCATACCGCACAGGCCGCCTTGAAGGCCTCGATCATGTTGTCACCGAGGATCGTGTCCTTGTCCTGGGGGCGCGAGGTCAGCAGGTCCGCGTCCTCGGAGCAGATCACCGAGTACTGCATGCCGCCGTCCATCGTGTCACCCAGGTCACCCGTGAGCAGGCGCGCCTGCCCCAACAGCGGGCCTACGTCACCCCGCGCGGCGGCATCGATCGAGAGCGGCAACAGGGCCGCCGTTTCCGGCGAGTAGGCGAACATGCGCACCACGGTCGCCAGGATGTATTCGCTCAGCACGCGCTGCGTGCTGGCATACGTCTGCGGGTCGCGGAAACTGACCTTGTGCGGGTTCGCACGCAGCGCATCGCGCAACTGGTAGAGCGTCTGGTAGGGATCGGCGAAGCGCGCGCGGCAGGCTTCGTCGTTCGCGCAGCGGGCAAACTGAGCCTTCAGCGCCGCATCGAGGTTCACCGCGAAGTCTTCGCCAAGCACCAGCGCGTTGGGCGCCACCCCATCGAGGGTGAGCGTGCGCACGGCATCCGGATGGCGCATGGCGTACTGCTGGGCGACACGCGTGCCGTACGAGACACCCAGCACGTTGAGCTTCGGCGAACCCAGCGCCTGGCGCATGGCTTCAAGATCGGCCACGGCGTCGGTGGTCGTGTAGAAGCGCACGTCGGCCTGTGCCGAGAGGCTATCCAGGCAGTGCTTCGTTTCCTTCTTCACGGCTGCTTCGTCGATGCCGCTGCTCTCTTCCGAGCCACCCGGTACGCCATCATCGCTGCCTTCACGGCAGCTCAGCGGATGCGACGAGCCGGTGCCGCGCTGGTCGAGCAACACGACGTTACGATGCGCCAGCACCAGCGCCATGGCCGGCGCGATGCTGGCATAGGTCTCCGTCGCCGCCTGGCCGGGGCCACCAGCGAGGAATACCACCGGATCTTCCGCAGGCACCTGCGCGCTGCTGCGGATCACCGCGAGATGCATATCGAGCTTGCGCCCCTCGGGGTGCTCGCGATCTTCGGGCACCTGGAACGGTGCACACCATGCCGCCACCGACAGACCCGAGTGTGGCTGGGGCAGTTCGCAGGGATGCAGGGTGAGCGAACCCAACTGCCATGTACGCGGTGTGGCAGGCGTGGTGTCGGCGACGGGAGGCGCCGCGGCGGCCTCTTCGTTCCCGTGCCGCATGGCCTGCCGGCTGACGAACGCAGCGGCGACGATGGCAACAACGATGGCGATGCGTGGAGCGCGTTTCATGCCTTCATGCCTCCGGCGTGAAGATGGATTCGATGGATAGCGAGAACAGCTTCGCGATCTTGAACGCCAGCGGCAGGCTGGGATCGTACTTGCCGGTCTCGATGGCGTTCACGGTCTGCCGCGATACGTCGAGGCGTTCGCCCAGGTCAGCCTGTGACCAGCCCAGGCCCGTGCGCAGTTCGCGGACGCGGTTATTCATGCGAGCGGTAATACAGACGCATGCCGCACTTGGCGATGCCGAACAGGCCCATCAGGACCGGGAACACCCAGATGGCGACGGAGGCGGCCGTCGGCGGCGTGATCAGCCCGGCGCTAAGCAGCAAACCGTAGGTAAAGAAGCCGAAGCCGCCAATGCCGCCACCGATGGCAATGGCTTCGAGATCGATGCGCCGCTCGAGCTCATCCTGATCGCGAATCACCCTGACCATGGCGCGGATGACGAACGCGATGGGAAGAGCGGGCAGGAGCGTCACAAGGGTCCGGGCAAGCAGGCCGTCCAGGCTTTTCAGCCAGGCGACGGAGACGAACAGACACACCATGTACCCCGCCATCGCGGGAAAGAATTCCCGCAGGTAACGCTTGTGGACGGCACGCATCGCCATGTCAGTGGGCCCCGATGAAATCGTTGAGTGCCTTGCCGAACGCGGCCGGCTGATCGAGCATGACATAGTGCCGCGACGGTGCGAGCGCGATCACCCTGGCCTGCGGCGCGTCCGCAAGAAGCGACGTGTAGTACGCCACCTTTTGCGCCTCGGTGATCTTCACCGGCCCCATCTGCGCATCCTGGTCGGCGAACGCGGTGATCTCCAGGATCGGCGCCTTCGCGGCCTTCAGTTCCGGGCGGTAGTCGGCGCCAGCGTCCTCGGCCATGTAGCGTGCCACCGCCTTCTGGTCACTGCGTGCGTTGAGCGGCGCCACGCGCTGCGCGGTCGCCGGGTCCAGCGTCCCGACGGTTTGCATGTAGGCCAGTTGCTGCGCCTTGAACTCTTCCGGGGTGGCTGATTCGGTCTTCGCCTTGAGCTGGCCCGCGATGGCCGCACGCTGTTCGGCCGTCACCCGCTCCATGCCCGGGAAGATCGGCAGGCCATCCACCGCGACGACGGCACCGGTCAGGTCGGGATGCCGCCCGGCAAAACGCAGCGCCAGCGTACCGCCGAGGCTGTGGCCCACGAGCACGGGCTTCTCGAGGTGGTTTTGCGTGATGAACTGGGCGAGCGAGGCGTCGGCGCGATCCATCCAGTTGCCGTCAGCCGACGGCGCCGGCGTGCCGTCGAAGCCCGCCAGGGTAACGGCGTAGACCACGTGGCTCTTCTCCAGCTCGGCGATGGTCTCCTTCCACACCCAGGGACCGCCTGCCAGCCCCGGGATAAGGATGACCGGGCGCCCGGCCTTGCCGTGGCGCTCAACCTTGAGGGTGCCCACCTGCACGGCCTGCGCGGAAGCGCCTGCGGGCGAGGTGGCCGAGGGGGCTGCGTGAAGGGTGGAGGCGACGGCAGCGGCCATCAGGAGGGCGGCGGCGCGCAGGGCAAGGCGATACGACATGGTCAGACTCCTTCCGTTGACGTGGAGCGTGTCAAGCACGCTTGACATCATCCTGCGCTGGCCCGGCGCCCTTGTCAAGGAAGCTTGACACCCGGTTTTTGTGACACACGTCACTCAATGACGGGTTTTCGACGCGGCCCGGCGGAAGCCGACGCGGCGCGTCATCCCGCACCGCATCACACAGCGCTAGATGTATGTCGTGTCAGGCTTTTTTGCCGATTTCGATGATTCGAAAGTCAAACACCCTTGACAGTTTCGTGCGCGGTTTCGGCACCTGTAGGCCATTCCGGCAACAGACCGTGAAATTCACTTCCCAGCCAACGCGTAGTCCCGAACCTTGCACGTGACGGAAGTACGTCGCGCCGACACACCCTTTCGCGGTGGACGCCTGGAGAGCTCACATGACCACGATCCGCAGTGTTGTTTTTGCCGCCGCCGCCACCTTCGCTTTCGTTGCGGGCAGCGCTCACGCCGCCACGGCGACCACGACGTTCAACGTCCGCATCACCATTACCGCCGCGTGCGATATCAGCACCACGGCACCGACCGACGTTAACTTCGGCTCGCAGCCTTCCACCGCCACCAACGTGGATAACCAGGGCGCGCTCAACGTGAACTGCACGCCCAGCGCGCCGTACACGATAGCGCTGGATAACGGGCAGAACGGCACCGACGTCAATTCACGGAAGATGAGTAACGGCACCTCGCTCGTCCCGTACCAGCTGTATCGCGCCGCCACGCGCACCGCCGCCGATGTGTGGGGCAGCACCACCGGTGGCAGCGGCAACGTCCTCGCCGGTACCGGCAGCGGTACGGTGCAGACGCTGCCGGTGTTCGGCCGCGTGCCGTCCACGAACTTCCCGGCCGGCAGCTATGCCGACGTGATCACCGCCACCATTACGTACTAAAGACGCCACGGTGCTCGCACGGACGTTACGCACTACCCTTCTCATCGCAGCGCTGGCGATGGGCGGCGTAGTGCCGGCGTTCGCCAGCGGCCTTCAGGTATCGCCCATCGGCTTGCACCTCGCTGCATCCGAGCAGGCCCAGGCCATGTGGCTTACCAATACCGGCACCGAGACCCTGCATGCGCAGGTGCGCGTCTTTCGGTGGACCCAGGCCGATGGCAAGGATGTGCTCGAAGCATCGAAAGATTTGGTCGTAAGCCCGCCGATGGTGACGATCGCTCCCGGCGATCGCCAGCTCGTGCGCGTCATCCGCCAGGTCGCACCGCCGACCGACGGTAATGAAACCGCCTATCGCGTCGTCGTCGATGAACTGCCCGTTGGCGGCGCCGACAAAACCGGCCTCAAGTTCGTCCTCCGCTATTCGGTGCCTGTCTTCCTCGCACCTGCTGGCGACCCCACCGTCCATGCCGCGCTCGAGGCCACCGTGGAAACCACACCGGATGGCAACCGCCTCCGCGTACGCAATACCGGTTCCGGCCACGCGCAGGTAGCGGATGTCACCCAGCGCGATGGTGGCGGCAAGAACATCGACCTCCTTCCCGGCCTCGTGGGCTATGCCTTGCCCGGCAGCACCATGAGCTGGCCCCTGCCATCGGAAGCGCGCCCCACCGGCGCATTACGCGCGAGGATCAATGGTGAGGCGAGCGAGTCGACTCTGGTCGTGGACGCGGGCAGCCGCTAGCGTTCTCGCGCTCAAGGCCGCCGCCGTGCACGCGTTGGATCACGCCACCGATGCCATCCCACCGCCCACCATGGATCCGCGGATGGGTGTCGATGGCGAAGACCTCTACCTTGAAGTGGTGCTCAACGGCACCGCGACCGAACGCCTGATGCATTTCATCCGCCGCGGCGAGGCCCTTTGCGCGAAGGCTGCCGACCTGCGCGGCCTGGGTTTCGTCCTGCCGCCCGGTGATGAGATGCGCTGCCTGCTCGATATCCAGGGCTTGCGCTATAGCTACGACGCAGGCCAGCAACGCGTCACCATCGATGTACCCAACGGCAAGCTCGACCTGCCGCGCCGCGTACTGAACCAGCCCGAGCGGGCCGCGACCAAGGCCACCAGCGGCACCGGCCTGCTGCTCAATTACGACATCTATGCCGCCCACGGCGATGGCCTCGGCAACGTCAGCGGCCTGGCCGAACTACGCGCCTTCAGCGAGAACATGGGCGTGCTAAGCAACACCTCGCTCACCCGCCGCTACCAGGAAACCGGCGGCGGCTGGCGTGGCGATACCGTCCGTCTGGATACGCAATGGCGGCTTTCGTTCCCGGATAAATCGATGGTCCTGACCGTGGGTGATACGTTCACGGGCTACACCTCGTGGAGCCGCGCGACGCGCATTGGCGGTATTGCGCTGGGTACGGACTTCGCGCTCCAGCCGTACCGTGTGACGACGCCGCTTCCCCAATTCTTCGGCGAAGCCACGGCGCCATCGTCCGTCGAGCTCTATGTCGATGGCATCCGCCAGTACAGCGGCAAGGTCCCATCGGGCCCGTTCCAGCTCACCGCCGTCCCAGGTGTCGATCAGTCAGGCCAGGCGCAGGTCGTGCTCACGGATGCACTGGGCCGAACGAGCACCGTCACTTTTCCGTTCTACGCCGCGCGGCAACTCCTGCGCACCGGCCTGGACGACTGGTCGTTCGAACTCGGCACGGTGCGCGAGGCTTACGGCATCAACTCCTTCGAATACGGCGACGATCCGGTAGGCAGCGCCACGTGGCGACGCGGCATGACCGACCAGCTCACGCTGGAATCGCACGCGGAAGCAGGCGCCGGACGTGGCGTGGCGGGCATGGGTGCGGTATGGAATGCCTTCGGCGCGAGCGTGGTGAACGCGTCGTACGCCGCATCGCACGGAGGCGGCGCGCAATACGGCGCCGGTATCTCCTGGAGCGGCCGTTACATGAACTTCTCCGTGGATACGCTGCGCAGCAATGCGAGCTACCGCGACGTGGCCTCGAGCTACGGTTCGCCGCCGCCCCGTGCGAGCGATCGCGCCCTGATCGGTTTCAACGTCCGCGAATCAAGCTTCGGCGCGAATTACGTCCGCCTGCGTTACGGCGGCCAGCCGACCACGCGCTACGTGGGCCTGTTCGTGCTGCGCAACCTCACGCGCGGCATCTCGGTGAATGCGAGCATGAACCAGAACCTCGATGAGCACGCGGATCGCAGCTTCTTCGTGGGCGTCACGTGGGCACTCGACGAGCGCACGACCTACACGACCTCCGCGCAGCGCGACCGCACCGAGACGTTTGGTACGATCGATGCGAACCATCCCATCGACGGTGATGGTGGCTTTGGCTGGCACGTGCAGGGCCGCAGTGGCGATGCCGCTGGTGGCCTCGGTGAAGTGGGCTGGCTCGGCAACCATGGCCAGCTCACCATGGGCGTCAGCACGATCGGGCCTTCGTCGTATTCCTACGCGGATGCCAACGGTGCATTGGTGCTCATGGGCGGCCATGTGTTCACTGCACGTCGCATCGATGACGCATTCGCCCTCGTGTCCACCGAGGGTGCGCCTGATATCCCGGTGCTACTGGAGAACCGCCGCACGGGTGTCACCGATAGCAACGGCTTGCTCCTGGTTTCGCGGCTCAACGCATGGCAGGACAACCGCCTCGCCATCGATCCGATCGACCTGCCCGCGGACGAACGCGTGCAGCGCGTCGATAGCGTGGTCGCACCCGCCGACCGCTCCGGCGTACTGGTGCGTTTCCCGGTGAAACGGGTACGCGCGGCGCTCGCCATCCTGGTCAATGTCGATGGCACCCCGATCCCGCTGGGCTCCACCGTCGAGACCGGCAGCGGTGAACCCGCGATCGTTGGCTACGACGGCCAGGCTTACCTCGATAACCTCAAGGGCAGCACGAACCTCATGGTCACCCTACCCGACGGTACCCGCTGCACGGCCGCGCTCACCTACCCTGAGCACGCGCGCGACCTGCCCGAGCTGGGGCCCCTCACCTGCAGGCCTTCGCCATGAAATGGCTCGCTCTCTTCCTGCTCGCATGCGCGGCGCTGTTCGCGGCGCCGCACACCGAAGCTACCACCGTGTGCAGCATCACGAGCGTCACCAACTTCGCGTTCGGAGCGGTGGACCCGACCGCCGGCGTCGTCAACACCAACGCCACCATCGGTTACACCTGCACCTACTCCGGCCTTCTGAGCGGCCTGTTCTCCAGCAACATCAATATGTGCATCAGCCTCGGCCAGGATGTGCTGGGCAACCTGGCGCCGCGCACCATGGTCGATCCACTTGGCGATCGCATGCAGTACAACGTGTACAAGGACCAGACCTATACCGCCATCTGGGGTGTCGTGAACAATGTCACGTACGCACCCTTCTTCATCACCGTGCAGGTACCGATCCTCAGCGGCAGCGGCTCCGTCTCGGGAACGATTACCGCGTATGGCCGCGTGACAGCGGGCCAATCATCGTTGTCGCCGGGTTCGTACACAGGCACGATCGCGGGGGGCACCACGGGCACATCGCTGACTTACAGTTACAACGAAGTGCTGCTTTCGCTCGGCACGTTTCCCGCCAGCTGCACCGCGGGTGGCACCGCTGCGGCAGCGACGGTCGCGGGCCCTTCGACCAACGCGACGGCATCCGTGGCCGCCAAGTGCACCGTGGGCACCGCCACCGATCTCAATTTCGGTTCGGTGTCGGGCCTGCTGAAAACCAACACCGACCAGACCTCGCTCATCCGCGCCACCTGCACCAATCGCGCAGCGTTCCAGATTGGCCTGGATAACGGCAAGAACGCGGGCTCCGGCTCGATAAGACGCATGGCCTCGGGGAGTAACCTCGTCACCTACGAGCTCTACCGCGATTCGGCCCGCACCTCGCGATGGGGGAATACGCTGAACACGGACACGTTGACCAGTTCAGGCACGGGCTCCGAACAAACCCTGACGGTCTACGGGCGCGTGCCCACGCAGGCCGCCGCCGTCGCAGGCTCGTATAGCGACATCATCACGGTCACGGTCACGTACTGACCGCGGGCTCAATCCTCGTCGTGCGACCAGCCGCCGCGGCGCGGCTTGCCGCCACTGTGTTTCGGGCCAGCCTTGCGGCGCAGTCGCGCTTCCATGGTCGCCGCCTGCTCTTCGCGTTCCTCATGCAGCTTGAGGAAGTTGCGCCAGCGCTGCGGCGAAAGCTCGCCCGAGGCCAGCGCGGCCTGCACCGCACAACCCGGCTCCTTGCCATGGGTGCAGTTGGTGAAGCGGCACTGCGCGACCAGGGTTTCGATATCGGCGAACAGATCGAGGTTTTCTTCGCCGGTGAGCTTGAGCTCGCGCATCCCCGGCGTATCGATGAGGCAGCCACCCGTGGGCAGGCTGAGCAGTGCGCGGTGGGTGGTGGTATGGCGGCCACGGCTATCGTGGGAACGCACGGCACTCGTCGCCATGCGTTCTTCGCCCAGCAGTGTGTTCGTTAGCGTGGACTTGCCCGCACCGGAGGAGCCCACCAGCACGGCACTCATGCCTGGCCCGAGGTAGGGCGCCAGCAGGTCGACCGTCGCCGGATCCTTGCCGTTGATCGCATGCACCGCCGAATCGGCCGGAAGCCGGGCCAGCAAGCCCGAAACCGCCGCTTCCACGTCCACGCCCGTATCGGCCTTGCTGAGCAGCACCACGGCGCGGGCGCCGGAGCCTTCCACCAGGGTGAGGTAGCGCTCGATACGCGAGGGATTGAAGTCGCCATCCAGACCCGTCAGCACCATCACGAAATCGATGTTGGCCGCGATCACCTGGCGCTCGTAGCGCTCGCCAGCCGCCGCGCGGGTCAGCGTGGAACGGCGCGGGAGGATCTCCTCGATCACCGGGTGGGTGGCACGGCTGAGCAGCACGAAGTCGCCCACGGCGGGACGCTGGGCCGGGTCCAGGCCGCGTTTGAGGAACTGGCCGGCCGGCTGGGCATTGAACGCTTCGGTGCCGTCGTGCACCTCGTAACCGGCACGATGCTGCGCCACCACGCGCGCCAGGCGGCGTGGATCGTCGGGCAGCGCGTCGTCGCGCCAGCCAATGTGACGCAAGCGCGCCAGGCCTTCGGGATCGGTCATGCCCGCGATTATGCCCGCTCTACGCCCGATTTCAGCCTCGCGGGGCCATCACGACGCTGTTAGGATCGGGTGACGACCGCCGGGAAAGGGCCTGGCGGGCCGCATTGGAAGTCGCAGAACGTGTCCTCGATCAAGCCCAGCGCGCACCTGGCGGAAGTGCGCTACGAAATCCGTGGCGCCCTCACCCGGCGTGCGCGCGAACTGGAAGCCGCCGGCAAGCCGATCATCAAGCTCAACATCGGTAACCCGGGCCGCTATGGCTTCACCACGCCCGCGCACCTGCGCGAGGCCATCGCCGGCCACCTCGGTGAGAGCGAGGCCTATGGCCACGAGCAGGGCCTGGAAGAAGCCCGCGAGGCCATCGTCGCGCAACAGCTGGCGCGCGGCGCCCGCGGCGTGGATGTGGAGCATGTGTTCATCGGTAACGGCGTGAGCGAGCTCATCGATATCTCGCTACGTGCCCTGCTCCAGCCCGGCGACGAAGTGCTGCTGCCAAGTCCCGATTACCCGCTGTGGAGCGCCGCCACCATCCTCAACGATGGCAGCCCGCGCTATTACCGCTGCCTGGCGGAGAACGGCCACCTGCCCGATCCGGAAGAGATCGATGCCCTGGTCGGCCCGCGCACGCGCGCCCTGGTGCTGATCAACCCGAACAATCCCACCGGCGCCGTCTATCCGAAGGCACTGCTGGAGCGCATCGTCGAGGTCGCCCGCAAGCACAACCTGTTGCTCCTGTGCGACGAGATCTACGACGAGATCCTCTACGACGGCACACCGTTCCAGCCGCTTGCCGCCGTGGCCGGCGATCACCCCTGCGTGAGCTTTGGCGGCCTGTCGAAAGTGCATCGCGCCTGCGGCTACCGCGTGGGCTGGATGAGCCTTTCGGGCAGCAAGGCACGCATCGCCGAGTATCGCGATGCGCTGCAGCTGCTGGCCGCCCTGCGCCTGTGCGCCAATGTCACCGCGCAGTGGGCCGTACGCCCCGCCCTGCTCGACAAGCCCACCATCGGCGAACTCACCGCGCCAGGCGGCCGCCTGCACGAAGCACGCCGGATCATCCTCGAGAACGTGGCCGCCAGCCCGTACCTCGACGTGGTGGCACCGGGCGGCGCGATCTACGCGTTCCCGTGGATTCGCGCGGACGCCATTCCCCACTTCGACGACACGGCCTTCGCGCTGCGCCTGCTCGAAGAAGAGGAAGTGCTCGTGGTGCCGGGCACCAGCTTCAACCTGCACGCCAGCCGACACCTGCGCCTCACCCTGCTGCCCGAGCCGGCGCAGCTGGCCGAGGTGTTCACGCGCATGGATCGCGTGCTCGCCCGCATGGCCGCCGAAGACCGTCCGGCCACGAGCGCGGTGGCCTGATGCCTTCACCGTCCTTCCTCGCCCTCGGCGATTCGTACACGATCGGCGAGGGCGTGCCGGAGGAAGGCCGCTGGCCTGTGCAGCTCGCCACGCGGCTGCAGGCGGCCGATGTCGACGTGCAGGCGCCGCGCATGATCGCCACCACCGGGTGGACCACCGATGAGCTTTCGGCGGCGATGGATGAAGCCTCGCTCGATGCGGGCTATGGCTTCGTGACGTTGCTGATTGGAGTGAACAACCAGTACCGCGGCCGTGCGCAGGATGAGTATCGCGAGCAGTTCGCCGCGTTGCTCGACCGCGCGGTGACTCTGGCCGGCGATGCCGCACGCGTTGTTGTCGTTTCCATCCCCGACTGGGGCGTGACGCGCTTCGCCGAAGGCCGTGACCGCAAGGCCATCGCCAGCGAGATCGATACGTTCAATGCCATCGCCCGTGAGGAAGTCGAACGGGCAGGCTCGGCATGGGTGGATATCACCGGCATCTCCCGCGATGCAGGCGATGCCGACGACATGCTCGTCGACGACGGCCTGCACCCTTCGGCCGCGCAATACGCCCGCTGGACCGACGCCATCTTCCCCGAAGCTGTCGACGCCCTGTCGCAACCTTCCTGAAACACGAGCGCCATCCGACGGTTACAGCGTGGCCCGATACTGATGACCCGGGAAAAGCCCGGAAATCGCCGTCATGGCCAAGCTCACCTGTCGCAGCGCCTTCATCTCGGATGTCCACCTCGGCACGCCTGACTGCAAGGCAGCCTACCTCCTCGACTTCCTACGCAGCGTCGATTGCGAGCGGCTCTACCTCGTCGGCGACATCGTCGACCTGGAAGCCCTCGCCAAGCGCCACTGGTGGCACCCCGACCACAGCGCCGTCATCGCGGAACTGATCGCCATGGCCGCTCGCGGCATCGAGGTGATCTACATCCCCGGCAACCACGACTACCAGATGCGCGGCCTGGCAGGCTCGACCATCGCCGGCATCCGCGTGGAGCTGGATGCCCTGCACGAAGGTGCGGACGGCCGCCGCTACCGGGTCAGCCACGGTGACGAATTCGATCCCGAGCACATCGGCAAGCGCTGGCTCACCGTGCTCGGCGATGCCATGCACCGGATGATCTGCTGGGCCAACCGGCGCATGCACGCGGTGCGCCGGCGGATGGAGCTGCCCTATGTGCCGCTATCGATCATCATCAAGTCGCACGTGGGGATGGCCATGGCCTACATCCGCGGCTACGAACAGCGGGTGGCGGCCGATGCCGCCGAACGCGGCCTGGATGGGCACATCTGCGGGCACATCCACTTCGGCCACATGCGCCCGATCAACGGCATCCTCTACCTGAACGACGGCGACTGGGTGGAACACTGCACGGCGCTGGTCGAGGACTTCAGCGGCGCCATGGAGCTGGTCCACTGGACCGAGCGCTACACGCCGCTCGGTCGCGCCAGCCGTGAGACGGTGCTGCCGTCGCCGGAAGCCGTGCTCAGCTTCGCCCCGCTGGCCGATTGCCGGGCCGATCTGGCCCACCTGACCTCGATGGAACCGACCCTGGTGGGTTGATTTCACTTTGATAGCGCCCATGTGCGAGGGATGCCGGTAAAATGGCCCCTTTCCCTTTGCGGTGATCCCCTCCATGGCTCTTGATACCCCCACCCGCGAGCGCATCGAAGCCCTTCTCGCCCAGCACGAGGTCGTGCTGTTCATGAAGGGTACGCGCCAGCAGCCGATGTGCGGCTTCTCCGCCGCGGCCACCAACACCCTGAACGATGTGGTCGACCAGTACCACACCGTGAACGTGCTGGAAGATCCGGAGATCCGCGAAGGCATCAAGGAATTCGGCCAGTGGCCCACCATCCCGCAGCTGTACGTGAAGGGCGAGCTGGTCGGCGGTTCCGACATCATCCGCCAGATGTACACCAGCGGTGAGCTCTACACCCTGTTCGGCGGCACTGCGCCGGACCGCACCCCGCCGGAAATCACCATCACCGACAAGGCGGCCGAGGCCATCCGCGGTGGCATGGCGAATGCCCAGGGCATGGCCCTGCACCTGGAGATCGGCCCGGACCACAGCGCTGGCTTCCAGCTGGCCCCGGGGGGCGACCACGACATCATCACCGTTGCCAACGGTATCGAAGTGCATTTCGACCCGGGCAGCGCCCAGCGCGCAAAGGGCATCGTGATCGATTGGGTGACCACCATGCAGGGCGAAGGCCTCAGCCTGAAGTTCCCGGGCGCGGTGGAGATCACCTCGATCAGCGTGCACCAGCTGAAGGATCGCCTGGCCGCTGGCGACATCCTGCTCGTTGACGTGCGCCCGGCCCACGGCCGCGCCATGGCTGCGCCGCTGGCCGGTGCCCGTATCCTTGAGGATGAAGGCTACGAGGCGCTCGCTTCGCTGCCGAAGGACACCGCCATCGCGTTCATCTGCCACCACGGCATCTCCAGCCGCGCTGCCGCCGACCGCTTCGCGGCCCACGGCTTCACGAACCTGTTCAACGTGGAAGGCGGCATGGATGCATGGGCGCGCGAAGTCGATCCGACTGTGCCGCGTTACTGATTCCATCGCGTAGTGAAGAAAAAGGGCGCCCGACGGCGCCCTTTTTTGTGGTCGCTATTTGTCGGGTGCGTCCGCTGCGTCTCGCTTGTTTGATCGGTTCATTCGCTAGCGCGAATGCATGTGTTGAGCGGCTCGCGCCGCCTTAGGCTGGGTGTCTGTCGGGGTCGGGAGCGGTCAGGGCCTTGGGGCCGCCAGTCGCGGACCTTCGGACCGGGCCGTAGGCACCCCTCTCGCGAAACGCGCCACGCCAGGCGGCCCTCCGCTCATGTCGGCCCCAAGGCCCTGACCGCCCCCGAGTCCACACGTTTCGTTTCGTGGAGCACAAGCTGGTACGCGGAAGCTCCTAGTTCTATGCGCGGATGCATGCGCATAGACTGTGTAGCCGCCCCATCCCCGGAGCCTCCCATGGCAATCGCTGTTTACGACCGGTCCGCCCCGAAGCGCGCCTTGACCCAGTCGATCAACGTCGATCTGGTCGTGCAGGCGCGCGAGCTGACGTCGAATCTCTCGGCCCACGTCGAAGCCCCGTTTGCGGCCTTCGTGGCCGAAAAGAAGAGCATCCTCGAACGGAACCGCCACGAGCTTCAGCGCGCCACTGAAGAGTCGACCGTCTTCGTGCGGGAACACGGTTCCTTCGCAGATGAGTTCTCGACGCTCTGATGCGCGATTCGACGTACATCCGAATCCTGGCGCACTGAAAGAGGGCATCCCTGTCGTCGTCATTCTGTCGGCCATATTCGATGACTCAGATCGGCGTGTCGTTTCACCTTTTATCGTCGCAAAGGAATTCGCGACGTACTGAGAAAAAGAGTTTCAACCCAACGTTCACCGTCGATGGAACTGACGTAATTTAGAAGCCACTTGAAGTCGTCTCCGTACCAAAAATAGCGCCAAGTCGCCCGCTCGATAACCTCAAAATCAGCGGATAGATGATAGTCGACGCGCCAGATGAGCGGCATAACCAAGCTTACGACTAGCTTCCGTGACACGACTGCAATCACTCAAATTTCAGGCTGGAACAAGCGGTCCGTCACGGACCTATTCGTCGATCGAAGCGCCCTCGCATCATTCCCTTAAGCCAATCAAGTCGCATTCAAGCGATATCCTGCACTGCCGTCACCGACAAACGTCCCCGCACCCGTTGCGAACAAAGCAAGGCCCGCTGACCGAGGCTCGCTCGACGGTTCGTGTCCCTTATAGCTCGGCAATCGACGCCGCAAGGCATAAGAATTCCTACTGTGCCTCTTCGATAGCCGAAAGAGATATTGTCCCCTTGATATTCGAGGCGTAAATCCTTTCCTCTGGCAGAGCAAATTCATTCGACGCAGTCACCACCGGAGACACCTCTCCGGCCGGAGGATAACCGTGTCTGACGATGCCAATAGCCATCTTGACGATGACGAACGACCAAGCGCTTATCTAGGCGTGGTCATAGAGAATATCGAAGGTCGACTCAAGAAGCTCGAAGAGCCGAAAATCAAGACCACCATCGAGAAGATAAAAGATAACGCGAGCTTCCTAGCCCTGCTGATAGGTATCGTCCTTAGCGTTCTTTCACTTGGGAACCAGTTGTGGTCGCAACCGCACCAAGAGCTTGAGCGCGACATCGTTGAATTCAACAAGACTTCCAACGAGGTCGCCTCGTTGAGGCAATCAATCGTTAGCGCGTTTCAAACCGCCAAAGATCCGCAATCAGCGCAGATCGCGACCCAAATGGTAACGCCTCAGATCATCGCTGACATCCAGTATGCGTCGTCGCTCCTCAAGCGAATAGGCGACCACGCGGGCGTCGCCCAGCTCGTGATCCTCACCAATGAAGCAATCAATCTTCATGACTGGAAAAGTGCGATGCAAATGATAGACGCCGCCACATCCAAGACAGATCAGCCGCCCACTGTCCTCTCAGAAGCTTACCGTTACAAGGGCCGTGTTCTCTTTCTAACAGACGATTTTATCGGTGGCGCGGCCGCCTTCGAAAAGGCCCTGACCTTAATTCAGGATGACAAGTCAGCAGGGACAGATGGTAATCGCGCAATGATTGCGCTCGATTGGACCTTTTTCGCAATGATGGCAAATCGATGCGACGAAGCTAATGCAGTGGGAAGACGCGCTGCGGCCTTCGTAAGTAGCAATCAGGTCTCTCAAATGCAGCGATCCGCACTGCTAGGTCTATTGAGGTCTTCCATTGGCCAACTCGGTACCGGAACGTCCTGCTCGATTCCCGAATCGCTCCAGGTCATCTGATCCATTGTCGACAGGCACAACGTCATGGCCCTCACAACATCTCGAAACGTATTCACAAAGCGATGGATTGCATATCTCACGTCGGCGCTACTTTGTCTGCCATTGACAAGCCATGCGCAGGCCTACCCCGTTACGCAGGTGCTTGGCACCAACCCAATCATTGGCGGTGCCCGCGTAATGTGTAGCGGGGTCGTGGCATTTGTCGCTCTGATCCCTGACGACATTGCGAAGTCGTTTCCTGCCATGCCGGGGATGCCACCCGCGCTATATTTCCGGCCCAACATGTTCCAGCTACCACCCGTGGTTCAACTATTCATATACGCCCACGAATGCGCGCACCAATTTGTGGGACTCAACGAAGCCGCCGCCGATTGTATGGCAGTAAAATTGGGGCATGAACAAGGATTCCTTACCCCAGCGGGGTTGAATCAAGTATGCGCTGCGTTCGCTTCGAGTCCTGGCGATTGGACGCACGCACCCGGACCACAGCGTTGCGCTCAGATGATCAGCTGCTATCAATAAGCCTTAGTAGCGGAAGTCGACAACAATGTATTCCACTTCTTGGGACAATCGCAGTGCCAGCATCCGGTAGGCCTCGCTTTGCTTCCCGTCACCTGACGACAATCCCCGCAACAAATGCGGCGTGCGAGAGGCAATTGTCGCGAACCCCCATCGAGCGCAAGCGCGCTCCTACAGCAGCAGGGCTAGCAGGGTGGCGGCTTCGGTCATTTCTACCAGGGCGCCGGCGGTGTCGCCGGTGAAGCCGTGGATGCGTTTTAGCGTGGCGCAGCGCCAGAGGTAGCCGGTGATGAAGGCGGCGACTAGTGCTTTGAGGCCGGTGGTGCCGAAGGCTAGGGGTGCGGCGATCGTCAGGATCAGGGCGATGCGGCAGCCGAGGGCGGGAGCGCCGCGTAAGGGGGCGCCGAGGCCGTTTTCGCGGACGTAGGGGGTGGTCAGGAAGAGGGCTACGAGGGAGCCTCTCGCTAGCAGGGGTGGGAGGATTAGGGGCCAGGGGAAGTCGGCGCTTCGGTTGATCGCGAGCAAGCTCGCTCCTACAAGAGCCGATAGCGTCGTGAACTTGAGGAGGGTGACCAGGATCAGGGACATCACGCCGGCGGGGCCGCAGCGTGGGTCCTTCATGATTTGAAGGGTGCGTTCGCGGTCGCCCATGCCGCCGATCCAGGCGTCGGCGCTGTCGGCCAGGCCGTCGAGGTGGAGCGCGCCGGTGATGATGACCCATAGGGTGACCATTACCGCGGCGGCGGGTAGCGACGGCATGTGCCGCAGGCACCAGGCCGCGAGTACGAAGAGGGCGCCCAGTACGAGGCCCACGAACGGGTACCACTTCAGCGAGGCGGCCTGCGCGCGCACGTCCCACGCGACCTTCGGCATGGGTAGCCGGGTGAGAAAGCCGAAGGCGATGGCCAGACCGCGCATTACGTGTTCCAGGTGATGGCGTGCAGTGAGGCGTGCGGCACGTCGATGCCTGCCATGTCGCCGAAGGGACGGTGTTCCGCCGCGCAGCGTAGCAGGCGGATGGCGCCACCGTGGGTGACGACGAGGACGCGCGCATCACGCGCCTCGATCGCCACCTCGTCCATGCCCGCGGCGAGACGCGCGCGGAACGTCTCGAACGTTTCGGCACCCGGCGGCGGATTCGCCACTGGATCGGCCCAGAAGCGGCCGAGTGCATCGCCCTGCTCTTCCGCGAGCGTCTCGATGGGCACGCCCTGCCAGTCACCGAAGTGATATTCGGCGAGACGCGCATCGAGGCGCAGCGGCAACCCGCGTGCGCTAGCCAGTTCTTCTGCGAAGCGCGCACAGCGCGCCATCGACGAGGACACGATGCGGTCCCACGTCTGCCCTTCCACCGCGGCGCGCAACTGCATCCAACCGAGCTCCGTCAGCGGATCGTCCAATTGGCCGCGATAGCTGCGTTGCCCGGTGTCGCCGTGGCGAAGCAGATCGATGCTCATGCCTCCGAGACTCCGGCTTCCGCGAATGTCGCCATGGAACCGTGTAGCGTGCAGGCCATGCGCAGCAGGGGCACGGCGACAGCAGCACCGCTCGCTTCGCCAAGGCGCATGTGCAGGTCGAGCAGCGGTTCGGCCTGCAGGGCGTCGAGCACGCGGCCGTGGCCACGTTCGTGGGAACGATGGGCGAAGATCATCCAGGGCCGTGCGTCCGGGCGCAGTGCCACGGCCGCGAGCGCGGCGGTGCTCGTGATGAATCCATCGATCAGTACAGGCATACCGCACTGCGCGGCGGCCACGTAAGCACCCGCGAGCGCGGCGATCTCAAAGCCACCCAGGCAACGCAGTTTCTCGCGCGCGGAGTCGGCGCCGGCGTGCGTGCGCAGTGCATCGCCGATCACGATGGCCTTGTGTGCTACGCCTTGCTTATCCAGGCCGGTGCCCGGGCCGGCCAGCGTCTCAGGCTTCTCGCCGAGCAACGCACACGCCAGCGCACTCGCTGCCGTCGTGTTGCCGATGCCCATGTCGCCGCCAATAAAGAGCTCAGCGCCATCCGCCGAAGCGCGCGCAACGCTGCGCACGCCCGCATCGAGCGCCGCATCCAGTTCGTCGTCGGTCATCGCAGGCACGTGGCGCAGGTTCGCCGTGGACGATGCAATCACTTCACGGCGTACGCCTTCGATCTCGCCCGGATCGTTCACCGTACCGAGGTTCACCACATCGAGCGTGGCGCCAAGCTCGCGCGCCAACACGGCGATGGCCGCGCCACCCCCTGCAAAGTTACGCAGCATTTCGCCGGTCACGGCCTGCGGGAATGCCGAGATGCCTTCGGCGGCCACGCCATGGTCACCCGCGAACACGGCGATGTGCACCTTGTCGACACGCGGGCGCTTGCGCGACTGCAGCGACGCCAGCTGGATCGCCAGCGCTTCGAGCCTGCCCAGCGAGCCCGGGGGCTTCGTCAGTGTGTCCTGGCGCTCGGCCGCGGCCGCCGCGGCGGCGCTATCGGGGATACGGCAGGGCACCGTCATCCAGCGTTTCATGGCAACGTTCCTTTCATCACGAGGGGGAGCCCGGCGGCCACGAACACGACACGTTCGCAGGCCACCGCGAGGGATTGGTGGAGACGGCCGGCTTCGTCGACAAAACGGCGCGTGAGCGCGCCCATCGGGGTGATGCCGAGGCCGACTTCGTTGCTGACCATAACGAGGTCGTGCTGCATGGCGTTGACCGCATCGAGTAGCGCGGCGTGCTCGCTTGCGAAATGTAGGCCATCATCGATGCCCAGTGCGTTTGAGAGCCACAGCGTGAGGCAGTCGATGAGCACGAGCCGATCCGATGCGGCGTGGGTACGCAACGCGTTGGCCAAGGCGAGTGGTTCTTCGACGGAAAGCCATTCGACAGGCCTGCGTTCGCGATGGTGCGCGATGCGCTCGGCCATTTCACCATCGAGTGCCTGTGCCGTGGCGATGTAGACGACGTCCTTGCCGGACTCACGAGCCAGCTTTTCCGCAAGCGCGCTCTTGCCCGAACGTGCGCCACCGAGGATCAGGGTTTTCATGCGTTGATTCCAAACCACGCGTGGAGGCGGGCGGTGTCCATGTGCGCGTCGATCGTGTCGGCAAGGCGATCGATCGAGGCATCGCGCAGGGCGTCGATATCGAGGGGCACGGCATCAGTCACACCCACCCTTTGCAGCAGCGCGGCAAGCGCCTCGGGATGATCAAATATCCCGTGGAGATAGGTACCCATCACAAGCCCATCCCCCGAAACAGCACCATCGCTGTAGGAGCCCACCCTGTGGGCGACATCTTTTCGCGAAAGCCCTACAGAGCCCTTGGCGTCATCGCGAACGGCGTCGCCCACAGGGTGGGCTCCTACAACGGTCGTTAGCGGGTTTTTCAGGGCGGGACCGGTGGATAGGCCGCAGTGGATTTCGTAGCCGGTGACGGTTGCGGCTTCTCCGTGCAGTGTGCCGGTGACGCGGCGGAGCTGTTTCTCCGGCGTCATCACAGTTTCTATGTCGAGCAGGCCGAGGCCATCGGTGGAACCGGCCGGGCCTTCGATGCCGTCTGGATCGTGGACGGCCCGGCCTAGCATCTGGAAGCCACCGCAGATACCGATGACATGCCCCCCGTAGCGCACGTGGCGCTGGATCGCCTTATCCCAGCCGCGTTCGCGCAGCCACGCCAGGTCAGCGCGGGTCGACTTGGATCCGGGGAGGACGATCAGGTCGCAAGGCGGGAACGCGTCTCCCGGACCGACAAAGAAGCACTCGACATCGGGGTGGGCACGCAGCGCATCAAAGTCGTTGTGGTTGCTGATGCGCGGGAAGGCCGGTACCGCGACACGCAGGCGGGCATCGTCGCGCTTGGCGTACGTGCGGGGAAGCGCATCTTCGGCTTCCAAAATCAGGCCGTGCAGGTAAGGCAGGACGCCTAACACCGGCTTGCCGGTTTCGCGCTCCAGCCAATCCAGTCCTGGCTGCAGTAATGCGATATCGCCGCGGAACCGGTTGATGACGAAACCCACGATGCGTTCCCGCTCACTCGGCGAGAGGACCGCAAGCGTTCCGACCAGATGCGCGAAGACGCCACCGCGGTCGATATCGGCAACGAGGATCACCGGACAATCGACCGCCTCGGCGTAACCCATGTTCGCGATGTCGCGATCACGCAGGTTCACCTCCGCCGGACTACCCGCACCCTCGACCACGATGGCGTCGTAGGCGGCCGACAGACGCGCATGCGAAGCGAGCACCGCCTCCATCGCCACGCGCTTGTACGCGTGGTAGCCCACTGCATCCATATTGCCCACGGGATGGCCGTGCACGATCACTTGTGCGCCGGTGTCGCTGTTCGGTTTCAGCAGCACGGGATTGAAGTCGGTGTGCGGCGGCACGCCGGCGGCCTGCGCCTGCACCGCCTGCGCGCGGCCGATCTCGCCGCCATCGATGGTGACCGCGGCGTTCAAGGCCATGTTCTGCGGCTTGAACGGCGCGACACGCACACCACGACGTGCGAGCCAGCGGCATAGCGCGGCCACGACCGTGCTTTTACCGGCATCTGATGTGCAGCCTTGAACCATGAGCACGCGCGCGGTCATGCGAGCACCTCGCGCAGCGCCTCGGCCAGGCGCGCACGCGCGATGGCATCCGGCGGAAGGCCGAAGCGAAGACCGCTGGGCTCCGTGAAAAGACGCACGAGGATCCCGCGCGCGGCGAGTCCACGGTGGATATCCGCGGCATCGGCGTGTCGGCAGTACTGGAACAAATCCGTTCCTCCGCTGGGTGGCAGGCCTGCTTCCGCCAGCGTAGCGGCGAGCGCCTCGCTTTCGTTGGGCAGCCGGTCACGCATGGCGGCATGCCACGCGGTATCACTCAGTGCCTGGGTCACGGCAAAGCGCGTGGGACCGCTGAGCGACCATGGGCCGAGCTGCTCGCGCAGGGCCTCGAGCAGGGCCGGCCACGCAGCAACGAATCCAGCGCGCGCACCCGCAAGCCCGAAGAATTTACCAATGGAACGAAGCAGGATGAGTCCTTCGCGCGGCCGAAGGAAGAGCTCCGGCCGCGTATCGCCGAATGCCTCGTCGACGATGATCCACGGCTCCGCCCCTCCTTCCCCGCGCTGTCGCGCGCTCGGCTCTTGTGGGAGCGCGCTTGCGGGCGATGGGCCAGAGCCAAGAGCCGCAGAACCTGTGGCGTTGTCGCGAAAAGATGTCGCGCCCGAGCGCGCTCCTACAAGGGGGGCGGCGATCGCGTGGTTCGCGGTCGGGATGCGTTCGGCCGTTGGATTGTTGGGCGAGATGAATACCGCGACGTCGAATTCGGCGGCTCGGGCAAGCAGCTCTTCCATCGGAAGCAGCGTGACGTCGTGGCCTGCTTCCCGCCATGCGTGGGCGTGTTCGGCGTAGCCGGGGGACTGCACGGCCACGCGCGAGCGAGGGCGGAGGCGTGGCAGGGCCTGGATCGCCGCTTGCGTACCGGCAACGGGTAACAGGTGTTCGCAGCCGTAGTACGCGCGTGCGGCTTCGAGCAGGCCATCTTCATCCTCCGGAAGGCGGTGCCACGCTTCCGCAGGGATCGGCGGCACCGGCCACGGGTGCGGGCTCAGGCCCGTGGAGAGATCGAGCCACGCCTCGCGTGGAATGCCGTATTCCGCAACGGCACGGGCCAGGCGGCCGCCGTGTTCAAGCATGTGCAGCCACTCCCATCAGCAGTGCCGCCACGAGCCAGCCGATGACGCCGCGATCGACAAGGCGCAACGCGGTGCGAATGCTGGACGCGTCCGGCGTATCGCCTTGACCCAATACAGGCCGGTCCTGCCACTCGCCGTGATACGGCGCGGGGCCACCTAGCTCGACATGCAAAGCCCCTGCCCCAGCGGCCATCACCGGGCCGGCGTTTGGGCTCTTCCAACGCGGTGCCTGCTCGCGCCAGCAACGCAGGGCGATATCGAATCGGCCGGCCAGCGCATAACTCAGTGCCGTGAGCCGTGCCGGGACATAGCCGAGCACATCATCGATACGTGCGGCGGCCCAGCCGAAGTGGAGGTAGCGCGGTGTGCGGTAACCCCACATGGCATCGAGGGTGTTGGCCAGGCGGAACAGCATGGCGCCTGGACCGCCGAGCAGTGCAAACCAGAACAGCGCGCCGAAGACCGCGTCGTGGCCATTCTCCAGTACGGACTCCGTTGCCGCGCCTGCCACCTGCGATGCGTTCAGGACGCCCGTATCGCGGCTCACCATCCAGCCCACGGCGACGCGTGCCGCATCGAGATCGTTTGCATCCAGGGCCTCGGCAATGGGGCGAGCGTGCTCGCCAAGGCTGCGGCGGCCGATCGCGGCGTAGAGCACGAGGGTGTCGATGCAGAACGCTGTCCATGGAGGAAGTATGGAACGTAGGGCGAGCAGCACGGCCAGGGGGAGCAGGACCGCCAGGGACCATGCTGCGATGCCGGTGATGCGGCGGCGGGGATCGCGTGCAAGCACGCTCCTACAGGGGGGCGCGGTATCCGTGGAGGGTGTGGCTTCGGTGGGATTGAGGCGGCGCTCTATCGCGGACGCGTAGCGGCCGAAGGCGACGAGGGGGTGGAACCGTTTGGGTTCGCCGAGTAGCGCGTCGAGCACGACAGCGAGCAGCATGGCCAGCGCGGTGCTCACGGCAGGAACAGGCGTGCCGCGGCGTCGGGGTTCGACGGGAAATAGAAATGAACAAAGCTCGCTGTCATCCGCTGGCGGCGATATACCGCCTCGGAGGTGGGGCCACCATTCGGATTCGTTGCCATCGCAAGCGGCTCAGCATCGATGGCTGCGCGCGCATAGTGGAACGAGTGCCCACGCAGCTCGCCCTCCGGCAGCGCTACGCCTTGCATACCGAGTGCGGCCATACGCGTCTGCATCGCCGCCGTTCCACGCAGCAGGCCAGCCATGGCAGCACCATGGCCCTCGCGATCGGAGAGGGCGTCCAGGGCGTAGAGCAAACCGCCGCATTCGGCGAGCAGCGGGCGGCCCGTATCCACGTGTGCGTGGAGCGCCGCGCGCAGGTCCGTACGGGCGGCGAGCGTATCGAGATGGAGTTCCGGGTACCCACCGGGTAGCCAGACGGCGTCACAGGCCGGCAGCGCGTCGCCCGCGAGCGGAGAGAAATAGACGACCTCTGCACCCGCCTGGCGCAGGACATCGACGTTCGCGGGATAGATGAAGGCGAAGGCAGCGTCGCGTGCGACGGCGATGCGCTTGCCGTTGAGCGAGGCACCCGCGGAAGCATGCGTGACGGGTGCGAAGGGAACCGGTGGCGGCAACGCCAGGTCGCTGTGTTCCGCCAGAGCATCGGCCAGGGCGTCCAGGCGATCGTCGAGGTCGGCGAGTTCGTCGGCGGAGACGAGGCCGAGGTGGCGTTCGGGGAGGGTGAAAGGTTTTGCTCCGGACGGATCGCGCGCAAGCGCGCTCCTACGGAGGTGGCCGTGCCATGTGAGGTTTGGGGGGAGGCTCTCGCGCAGCAGCTTTGCGTGGTAGTCGCTGCCTACGCGGTTGGCGAGGACGCCGTGGACGGTGACGTCATGCCGGTACGTGGCCAGGCCGTGGGCGAGTGCACCGAAGGTCTGGGCCATGGCCGAGCCGTCGATGACCGCGAGAACGGGGAGCCCGAACCGTGCGGCCAGATCGGCGCTGGATGGCGAGCCATCGAAGAGCCCCATCACGCCTTCCACGAGGATCAGGTCCGCTTCGCCAGCCGCCTCGTAGAGGCGCGCACGGACGTCATCCTCGCCGCCCATCCACGCATCGAGCTGGTAGACCGGCGCACCGCTGGCACGGGCCAGGATCATCGGGTCGAGGAAATCCGGCCCCGTCTTGAACACCCGCACCCGTCGGCCCAGGCGTGCGTGTGCACGTGCCAGCGCCGCTGTCACACTGGTCTTGCCCTGCCCCGATGCAGGCGCGGACACCAGCAGCGCGGGGCACGCGCGGATCACAGTTCGATGCCCTTCTGGGCTTTGATACCCGCCTGGAACGCGTGTTTCACCACGCGCATCTCGGTCACCGTATCGGCAATCGCAACCAGTTCATCCGGCGCGCCACGGCCAGTGATCGCTACATGCTGGCGTTCGGGCCGGGCGAGCAGTACCGCCAGCACGCGATCCAAAGGGATATAACCCTTTACCAGCGCGATATTCAGCTCATCAAGCAAGACGTAATCGTAAGTGGCATCACCAAGCATGCGCTCGGCGACGCCCCAGGCAGCCATGGCCGCGGCGATATCCCGCTCACGGTCCTGGGTTTCCCAGGTGAAGCCCTCGCCCATCACGTGGTAATCCAGCTCATCGCCCTCGAACCGGCGGAAGAAGGCCTCCTCCCCCGTGGAGAAGCTACCTTTGATGAACTGTACGACACCGCAGCGGAAGCCGTGGCCCAGCGAGCGCGCCAGCATGCCGAAACCCGACGAGCTCTTGCCCTTGCCGTTGCCGGTATTCACCACCAGCACGCCACGATCGATCGTGGCGCGGGCGATCCGCCGATCCACCAGTTCCTTCTTCCGCTGGGCGCGGTCCCGATAGCGCGACGCCTCATCCATGTCGCGCCATTCGGGCTTGTCGGTCATACGTGTGCTGCCCCGCGGCCGCCTTCACGCGGCACGAAGCGGGCGACCACGGCATGCACCACCTGCGCCGCCAGCACGTACGCCGCCGCGGCACGCACGAACAGCGGAGCCCACTGCATGAACCGGGCGACGTATTCCGACATGTGCGGGTTCGTGTAACGGCCGCCCAGCCAGTAGAAAGCGCCGTTCGACACGGCATAGCTCAGCGTGGCGCACACCACGATGCCGAGGAACACCAGGCCATGCGAACGCAGCGAGCCATCGAAACGCGGCGCCAGCAGGCGGCCGCCGTACCAGAGCACGGCGTACGCGAGGGGCATGAAGGAGTACGCGACCGTGATGCAGAAAGCGCTCACGCCCGCATAGCTCACCGAGTACCAGTCGATCAACACGGACAAGACCACGAAGCCGATGAAGGCCAGGTGCTTGCGCAGGTAGATGCCACCCAGGAAGAACAACGCCATGGATGCATCAGGCAGATGCAGCATGTCGCCGAAGTGGTGGAAGCGGGTACCGATCATGATCACCGCGAACAAGGCGGCGATAGCAGCAAACGCGGGACGGGAAAGCGGTTTCATCGGGGTTTCCTCCGTAGGGCGGATCAGGAACGCGGCTGGTAACGCAGCGTCAGCATCCAGTTGCGGCCGGGCTGGTTGAAGTAGCGTGCGGTTTCGTAGTGGCGATCGAAGATGTTCTTCGCCGACAGCTCGACGTTCCATGCCGGGTCGAAGGCGTAAGCCATGCGCAGGTCGGTCAGGGCGTAGCCGCCGAGGCGATGCAGGTTCGTGCTGTCGTCGTAGCGGTAACCCGAGCCGTACACGCTGGCACCCACGCTGAAGGCACCGAACGAGCGGTCCACATCGACATTGGCGGTGCGGCGTGCGCGGCGCGGCAACAGGTTGCCGTGCGAGGTGTCATCGCTGACGTCTTCCGGCTGAAGCCACGTGGCGTTACCCGCGAGGCGCCAGTCACCGAGGGTCGTGTCAGCGGCGAGTTCCACGCCACGGATGCGCGAGCGATCGATGTTGTTGGCACCGCCAAACGGGAACAGCGGACCGGTCAGGCTCGAATCGAACACGATCAGGTGATCGATATGGTTCTGGAACGCATTGAGCGACCAGTTGCCCCAGCCCGGCGTGCCGCGCAGGCCCAGCTCCCAGTTACGCGAGGTTTCCGGCTTCAGGTCCGGGTTGCCGTAATCGGGGTAGTAGAGGTCGTTGAAGGTCGGCGCCTTGAACGCGGTGCCGAAGCTGCCGGTGACGCGCAGCACCTTCGTCAGCGCATAGCCGTATTGCAGGCTACCGGTCGTCTTGCCACCAAACTGGCTGTTTTCGTCGCGGCGCAGGCTGCCCTGGATCGAGCTGTCACCGAACTCCTGCTGCCACTGGGCGAACAGGGCATGGTTGCGGCGTGCATCCACGAAGTAATCCGTGCTGCCGACCACGCGATCGCGCTGCCAGTCGAAGCCGACGGTGGCGAGGCCGTACACACCACCGACCTTGCCCAGGTCGGCCTGCACCGATGCGAGATCACGATGGGTGTTGAACGTATCGGCGTAAACGCCGTTCTCGTAATCCGTCGACAGGTCGAGGCTACGACCGACGTTGAAGGTCACCAGCGCGTCCTGCGACGGACGGTAACGCACGCGGCCACCGACGGTCTGCGTGGCGGACTCAGCCGAGTTGCTGCTGGTGCCGTCGTAGTAGTTGTGGCCTTCGCTGCGCGTGGCGCTGGCATCCGCGTCCCACTGCTCGTCGAAACGCCAGCCGCCCTTCAGCGACAGTGAGTTGTTGCGGTAACCATCGGCATCCGGCTCGTAGGTAAAGCAACCGCCGCCGCCCGGGCTGGGCTTGCCACGGCAGGCGTTGATGCCATGGGTCTGGTCGTGGCTGGCTTCCACCGAATACCAGCCGTTGGTGCCGCGGCCGGCAAAGCCCGCCGAGCCGCGCAGGGTGGACCAGCTACCGACGCCCACCGAGAAGTTCGGCACGAAGCCGCCCTGCGGATGGCGGGTGAAGATCTGGATGACACCGCCCAGCGCGTCCGAGCCGTAGAGGCTCGAGTACGGGCCGCGGACGATTTCGATCCGCTCGATCTGGTCGACCGGGATGTCCTGGAAGGCGGCGGTGCCCGACGTGGCCGAACCGATCTTCACGCCATCGACCAGCACCAGCACGTGGTCGGATTCGGTGCCGCGCATGAACACCGACGTGGACTTGCCCGGGCCGCCGTTGTTGGCGATGGAGACACCCGGCGTAGCGCGCAACAGATCGGCCAGCGAACTCGGCTGCAGGCGTTCGATATCGGCGCGGTCGATCACGGTGGACGCGGCGAGCACCTGGTTGAGCGTCTGCTCGGTGCGGCTGGCGGTGACCACCACCTTGTCCAGGTCGGTGGAGGGCGCGTCATCGGCGTGGGCGGCGACGGGGGCGAGCATCGCGAGCGCGATGGCGAAAGCGAGGCGGGACGAATGGAGCGACACGTTGTAGTTCCCTGCAGACCGCGCCTACCCGCGCGGCATTGAATGCGAGGGCAGGACGTAGGCAAGGAGCAAGCGACGGCGAACGGAGTCGGGCCACCCGCGACCAGGGCCCTCCGCCTGTCCGGTGATACCTCATGGGCCGGTCTCCGGGCTCGCGAGCGCAGGGGTTACCTGCAAGGACTGGCGCCTTCCCATGCCGCACGCGGCACAGTGGCATTCGCCAGCCCCATCAACTCGCCTACCGTTGCGGGGGCAGCTCCGGAATGGCACAGGCGTTGAGCGCCTGCGGGTCACCGGATTCCCGTTTCAATCCGCGGCGCTGGCGCCTTGGATCACCCTGGGTGCGCGTAGTGTAGCGGAACGGCGCTCGCGCCAGCGCAGGAACGGGCGTTCGACGCTGTAATGGAGGGTGGCCCCCACGGCCAGGACCACCATCGCGTGGGCGAGAAAGCGCAGCCAGGGATGGCTGTCCAGACGGCCATCCAGTGCCGCCTCGGTCAGCATGAAAGCGCCCTTGTGGCTCAGGTAAAGGCTGTACGAAGCCCGTGCGAGCCAGCCAGCGCCGGGTATCCGCAACGTGGCCAGCCACGTACCGCCGCCCGCCATGCCAACGAAACCCAGCATGGCCAGGGCCACGAGGGGGTAGCCGATGACGATGGGCCAGAAGTCGGCCCGGTGGCCATCGAAGAGGAAGACGCACGCCAGGAGGAGTGCCGCCGCCGCAGGCAGCACGACGGCGTTCCGTTCGCGAACCCGCACCAGCCACGCCGGGCGGAACACCGCGCACGCGGCCAGGCCAACGCCAGCGACCAGCCCATCGAGCCGGGCATACGTGGGGTAGTAGAGGTAGCGAAGATAAGCCGGCTCCGCCGTGCCGATCGCCGGCTGGTAGAACGCGACCCACAGCCACGCGCGCAGCGCCATGCCACCGAACACCACGACCGCGCACCAGCCGACGAAGCGTCCCGGCGTGGACCTGCGCACCAGCAGCACGGCGAGCAACGGGAACACCAGGTAGAAGTGTTCCTCCACGCATAGCGACCACACGTGCGAGAACGCGTAGCGGTCGCCATCGGTGTAGAGCAGGTTGAAGGTAAAGGTGAGGAACTGCCACAGCGGCTGCATCAACGGCGTCTCGCGCCACGCGGGCCACGCCACATAAAGCCCCAACACCACAAAATACGCGGGAAGAATGCGGAATGCGCGGCGCGTGTAGAACGCGGCAAAGTCCAGTTTTCCCGCGTCGCGTAGCGATGCGAATACCTGCGAGCCGATCAGGAAGCCACTCAACACGAAGAACAGATCCACGCCCATCCACCCGGCGTGCTCGAACACACCAAAGTTTTCGCCCAGGCCGCCGATAAGATAACTGTGAAACAGCATGACCCACGCGATGGCGATGGCGCGCAAGGTGTCCAGTCCGGGCAGGCGAGTCATCGGGGCTTATCCATGGCGTGGTCGTGCAAGCGTGGGGAACGCATGCGGCTGCCTTCGGGCGGGTTCATGGCGTTTTGGAGGCGGCGCGCCAGTCCGGTAGATCATCACGCCGGGCCGGTCGCATGCCGCTATGATGGGGAGTGTCAGGCAGACCGGGGGGCTTGCCGGCACTCAAGTGGGGATGTCATGCCAATCAGGTTCATGCCGTCCGTGCCCGCCGGCGCGCGCCCTTAAGCGCGCGCGGCAAGGCACGGACGTGTTGCTGCGTCTTTCGCGCCGTTTTCTTTCGGCGCTCGCCTTTTTAACGCTGGCCTTGCATGCCGGCGACGGGCGCGCACAGCTTCGTCCCGGGGAGGACGCCGAGGCGGTCCTTGCGACCACCGATGCCATACGGACCTCAGACCACCCGGCTTTCGTCACCATGCTGGCTCGCCTCGACCGGGCCCGCGAACAGATGTCACCCGCGGCGCGCCTGCACCTCGACTACCTCGATGCCTGGCAAACCGCCTACTCCGGGGACCATGCGAAAGCCACGCCGATGCTCCGGCAGATCATCGACCAGTCGACCGACCGCGTACTCCGCCTTCGCGCCACCGCCACCCTGGTGAACCTGCTGGGCGCAGGGCGTCACTATGAAGAAGCCTTTGTCCGGCTCGATGACCTGATCGCCGCGCTGCCTGCGGTCGAAGATCCGCGTGCGCGGTTCCAGGCGCTCGCCGAAGCCTCGCAACTGATGACGGCCGCGGGGCAGTACGACCTTGCCGCGGATTACGCCGACCGCGCCGTGGCGGTAGCCGATACGCCCACCACCACCTGCAAAAGCCACGTCGTCGGCCTGCATGCGCTCTATAAGGCCGGCAAGCTCGATCCGAACGACGAGCGCGTCGTGCAGTGGGTGGCGGAATGCCAGAAAGCCGGCGAAGTGCTCGCGGCCAATGAATTGCGTGCGGATATCGCGGACTTTGCGATTCGCAACGGCCACGCTCTCGACGCCATTTCCTTGCTGGAGCACTACTACGGCTCCGTCCTGCGCGATGCTCAGCCCATGCAGACCGCACAGTACGATGCATTGCTCGCGCGCGCCCACTGGGAGGCCGGTGACGTGGTGCTTGCGGAACGCTACGCGCTGGCCGCGATCCGTACCTCGGTCGCCGGGGAATTCTCCGAGCCGCTGGTATCGGCGACGGAGACGGCCTATCTCGTCGCGCGGAAACGCGGCGACTGGCGAGCCGCGACGGGCTGGCTCGAACGCCACGCAGAGGCCGACAAAGGCCACCTGGACGACGTGAGCGCACGGGCGCTTGCCTACCAGATCGTGAAACAACAGCTAGCCGCCAGCCGCAATGAAACCGATACGCTGGATAAGCAGAACCAGATCCTGCACCTCCAGCGCGAAGCTGACCAGCACGAGGCGCAGACCAACCGCCTGTACCTGCTGCTGTCGCTCACAGTGACCGCAGCGATCGTGCTGTGGCTCATCCGCACGCGGCGCTCGCAGCAACGCTTCATGCGCATGGCGCGGCACGATAGCCTTACCGGCATCAGCAACCGCCAGCACTTCGTCGACCAGTGCACGGCGGCCCTTGTCGAGGGATCCCGCAGCGCCGAGCCCATCGCGCTGGTGCTTTTCGACCTCGATCATTTCAAGCAGATCAACGATACCCACGGCCATGCCGAAGGCGATTGGGTGCTGCTACGCGTGGCCGCGGAATGTCGCGACCATCTACGCGACACCGATGTCTTCGGTCGCCTGGGCGGTGAAGAGTTCGCGGTGTTGCTACGCGCTACCACGGCCACCCAGGCCATGGAATGCGCCGAGCGTATGCGCGCCGCCATCGGCGCCCCATCCGAGGAACACCGCACGATCGCTCGTGCGACGGCCAGCTTCGGTGTCGCTTCGACTACGCTCTTCGGCTACGACCTTGATCGGCTGCTGATGAAAGCGGATGAAGCGATGTACGCCGCTAAGGCCGGGGGGCGTGACCGGGTGGTGCAGGCGCGCTGACGGCCGCTCTTCTGGGGGCGAAAAGCCACAGGGCCTGCGGCGGTATGGCGAAAGATGTCGCCCACAGGGTGGGCTCCTACAACGGTAGGTGCACCGTCACGGTGACGCCCTGGTGGTCGGGGCGGTTGGCGATTTCGAGGGTGCCGCCGTGGTCGGCGACGATGTCGCGGACGATGGAGAGACCCAGGCCGACGCTGCCGGGGCGGTCGTTGCGGGCGGGATCCAGGCGTACGAAGGGTTCGGTGATGTCATCCAGCCGGTCGGGCGGAATCGAAGGGCCTTCGTTGCTGATGGCGATACGTACGAACGCACCCTGCGTTGCGGCGGACGCTCGCACTGCCGTGCCGTACTGCACGGCGTTATCGAGCAGGTTAGCCATCGCACGCTGCAACGCGTTCGGCCGGCAGGTCGCGACCGCTTCATCCTCGCCTTCATAGGCAACGTCCGCACCGCCATCGGCGTAGTCGTCGCACAGGGATTGCAACAGGGCGGCCACATCCACGGCTTCCCGCGGCTCGACCTCATGAGCCTCGCTGAGATACGCCAGCGCGGAATCAACCATCACACGCATGTGGCCGACATCACGAAGCAGCCGCTGGCTCATCCCATCCGGCTCGGCCGTCTGCAAAGCAAGCTGCATGCGCGTCAACGGCGTGCGCAGATCATGGCTCACCGCGGCCAGCATGCGCGTGCGGTCGTTGAGCACGCGCGTCACACGGCGCTGCATGCGGTTGAAGGCAGAAGCCGCTCGCTGGATCTCCAGCGGCCCCTCTTCCGCCAGCGGCTCGACCGCCATGTCGCGTCCGAATGCATCCGCGCTATCGGAAAGCCGGCGCAGCGGACGGATCACGCGCCAGATCGCCCAGGTGGACATCGCTGCCACGCCGACGCACAGGAACAGCATCGCGCCGACGAAGGGGAACGTGAGATGCGGCGGCGGCCGTTGCACACGATGGGTGCGCAATGCCAGTGTTTGCGCCCCCATGCGAACCAGTACCTGCGTCGCCGTTTGCGTCGGAGCGTCACTACAGACGCGCACGGTGGCCGGCCCTGTACCCGCAGGCAAGCCCTGGTTGAGCACCGACTCGAGTTCACGGGTTTCCCCGGTAAGTTCATCGCACACCGGCGGCGCCGCCAGTAGGCGTGCATCCGTGATCGGTTCATGCGGTGCGGCCAGCAATGCCGCGTGGTCGCGCTCGGGCACGTCGCGCAAGGTATCGACCAGCGCCTCCACCCGGTATGCCGCTTGCCAGGGCCACGGCGGCGCCGGCGGCACATGCGGGTAAAGCAGCATGAGCAGCAGCAGGAACAGGCAGAACGTCGCCGCCGATGCGCTGGCGACGATCGCGAGGATCTGGCCGATGGTGGTGGAGAAGAAGCGGCGCATCAGGCGCGGGCCACGTCGGCGTGCAGCACGTAGCCATCGGCGCGCACGGTGCGGATCGGGTTATCCAGCGGATCGTCGGTCGCGAGCTTGCGGCGCAGGCGACTCACCAGCAGATCGACCGAGCGCGCGGAAATCGGAAACGCCTCGCCTCGTGTCAACGCGATCAACTCGTCGCGCGACAACACCTGGCGCGGGTGCTTGCACAACGCGAGCAGCAGGTCCGTCTCGGTACCGGTCAGCAGGATGCGTACGCCCGAGGCGGAACGCACGAAGCGCTTATAGGGAAGAAACGAGAACCCGGCGAAGCGAAGCACAATGTCGCCCGCATCCGCGGCCGGCGCAACGACGGCGCCTGGCCCATCCGTCGCCGTGCGGCGAAGCATCGCGCGTACGCGCGCCAGCAACTCACGCAGGTCGAACGGCTTGGTGATGTAATCGTCCGCGCCCATTTCCAGGCCCACCACCTTGTCGGTGGCTTCACCCAGCGCGGTGAGCATGATGATCCGCGGGCCACCGCGTGCGCGGATACGCCGGCACACTTCCAGCCCATCGATCCCCGGCAGCATCACGTCGAGCAGCACGAGTTCGAGCGCCGGGTTATCGAGCAGCGCCATCGCCGCCTCGCCGCTCGCCGCCTCATCCACGCTGTAACCCTTGCCGCGCAGGAACGTGGCAAGCGTGTCGCGGATCTCGGGGTCGTCTTCCACGAGGAGAAGGTGGGCGGAATTCACGGGGTTTCCAACGAAGGTTCGCGTCATTCTGCGATATCACGGTGCATTGGGCC
Organism: Luteibacter aegosomaticola; assembly: GCF_023078475.1. NCBI lineage: Bacteria > Pseudomonadati > Pseudomonadota > Gammaproteobacteria > Lysobacterales > Rhodanobacteraceae > Luteibacter > Luteibacter aegosomaticola. The sequence goes on from NZ_CP095741.1 coordinate 4,628,522, forward strand.
ACCGCTACGGAGCTTCGTGTCGAAACTGACACAGTGTGTCCTTTAGCATCAATATCAACAACTTACATTGACGCTCCCGCACGCGTGGCGCACCTTGCCGACATCGTCCCCGGTTATGTCGCCCCCCATGCCCACGCAAGCCTCCCCCTCCCCCGCACCTGCCCGCCACCCACGCCGCATCTGGCCCTGGCTGTTGCTGGTGGTCGCCGCCCTTGGCGCCCTGCTCATCTGGCGCGCCCCCTGGAGCAACACGGCTCAGAAGAACGGCGGCCGACAGGCCAGCACGTCGGTCGGCGTGGCCACCGCGACCACGGGCGATATCCCGGTCACGCTCAACGCGCTGGGCACGGTGACCTCCCTCGCCACCGCCACGGTGAAGTCACAGATCAGTGGCTACCTCACCGCCATCCCTTTCAAGGAAGGCCAGGTGGTGAAGAAGGGTGACGTGCTCGCCCAGGTCGATCCGCGCCCGTACGAAGTGGCGTTGGCGCAGTACCAGGGCCAGTTGCAGCGCGACCAGGCCCTGCTCGAGAACGCGCGGCTCGACTACAAGCGCTACCAGCAGCTGGCCGCACAGGATTCCACCTCGAAGCAGACGGTCGATACCGCGCTGGCCACCGTCCACCAGTACGAAGGCACGGTGCGCACCGACCAGGCCCAGGTCGATAGCGAAAAGCTCAACCTCACCTATGCGCGCATCGTCTCGCCGATCGATGGCCGCGTCGGCCTGCGCCAGGTCGACGTGGGCAACTACGTCACGGCCTCCGATACCGACGGCGTCGCGGTGGTGACCCAGACCGACCCGATCTCCGTGGTCTTCACCCTCCCCGAAGACGACCTCGAACAGGTGCTCGTACCCAGCGACGACGGAAAGCCACGCAGCGTCGGCGCATGGGATCGCACGTTCACCACGCAGCTCTCCAGCGGCACGCTCGACACCATCGACAACCAGGTGGATACCTCCACCGGTACCGTGAAGCTGCGTGCGCTGTTCGATAACCCCAAGGGCACGCTGTTCCCGAACCAGTTCGTCAACGCCACGCTGCTCGTGCGCACGCTGCATGGCGCGGTCACCATCCCGAGCACCGCCGTGCAGACCGGTTCGCCGGGTACCTTCGTGTACCAGCTCAACAGCGACCACACCGTCGCGCTGCGCAAGGTCACGCTCGGTCCTTCTGCCGGTGGCCGTGTGGCTGTAACGGCCGGGCTGGCCGCTGGGGATGTGGTGGTGGTGGACGGTGCCGACCATCTCAGTGATGGCGCCAAGGTGACCGTGCCGGGTGCCGCCACCGCAACCGACGCGGGCGGAGCAGACCATGCCGCCGGTAAGCACCGGGGCCACGCGAAGGCCACGGCATCGGCGGCCCCATGAATCCGTCGCGCCTCTTCATCCTCCGCCCGGTAGCGACCACGCTGCTGATGGCGGCCCTGCTGGTCGTCGGCATCGTCGCATGGCGCTTCCTGCCGCTTTCCGCGCTGCCGTCGGTGGAATACGCCACCATCCAGGTGCAGACGTTCTACCCGGGTGCGAGCCCGGATGTGATGACCTCCGCCGTCACCGCGCCGCTCGAAGAACAGCTCGGCACCATGGCCGGCCTGAAACAGATGTCGTCGAACTCATCGTCCGGCGCCTCGGTGGTCACGCTGCAGTTCGACATGGATGTGTCGCTGGATCTCGCGGAACAGGAAGTGCAAGCGGCGATCAATGCCGCGAGCAACCTGCTCCCGTCCGACCTGCCCGCGCCACCGGTTTATGCCAAGGTCAATCCGGCCGACGCGCCGATCATGACCCTGGCGATCACCTCGCCCACCCTGCCCCTCACCCAGGTCCAAACGCTGGCCGACCAGCGCATCGCGCAGAAGATCTCGCAGATGGCAGGCGTGGGCCTGGTGACGCTGAGCGGCGGCAACAAGCCGGCGATCCGCGTCCGCGCGAACATCCGTGCGATGTCCGCGTATGGGCTGAACATCGATGACCTTCGTACGACGCTGGACAATATCAACGTCAATACGCCCAAGGGCACGGTGGATGGGCCCGCGCGCGCCTATACGATCGATGCGAACGACCAGATCCAGGACCCGACCGACTACCTCGACACCGTCATCGCGTACAAGAACGGCCGCCCCGTGCACCTGCGCGACGTCGCTACGGTGGTCCAGGGTGCGGAGAACGAAGAACTCGGCGCCTGGATGAACACCACGCCCGCGATCATCCTGAACGTGCAGCGCCAGTCGGGCGCCAACGTGATCAAGGTGGTCGATGCGATCAAGGCGTCGCTACCACAGTGGGAAGCGAACCTGCCGTCGTCGGTGCACGTCGCGGTGCTGACCGACCGCACCAATACCATCCGCGCCTCGGTGGAGGACGTGGAGTTCGAGCTGGCCCTGGCCGTGGGCCTGGTCGTGCTGGTGATCTTCCTGTTCCTGCGCAATGTGCGCGCCACGATCATCCCGAGCCTTTCCGTGCCGCTCTCGCTCGTGGGCACGTTCGCCGCGATGTACCTGTGGGGTTTCAGCCTCGATAACCTCTCGCTGATGGCGCTGACCATCGCCACCGGCTTCGTGGTCGACGACGCGATCGTGGTCATTGAAAACATCAGCCGCTACATCGAACAGGGCATGCGGCCCCTGGACGCCGCGCTGAAGGGCTCGGGCGAGATCGGTTTCACCATCATCTCGCTGACCGTGTCGCTGCTGGCCGTGCTCATCCCGCTGTTCTTCATGAGCGACGTGATCGGCCGCCTGTTCTTCGAGTTCGCCGTGACCTTGGCCGTCACCATCGTGATTTCCGCGGTGGTCTCGCTCACCCTCGTGCCCATGCTGTGCGCCCGCCTGCTGCGCCACCATCCGGTACCGCAGGCCGCCATCGAGGCTCCGCCGCGCAAGGCCAGCTGGTTCGATCGCATCACCGGCGTCTACGACCGCCTGCTAACGGTCGCGCTCGATCACAAGTGGATCACCCTGGGCGTGGCACTGGGTTCGATCCTGTTCACCGCCCTGCTTTACGTCGTGGTGCCGAAGGGCTTCTTCCCCAGCCAGGATACGGCGGTGATCCAGGGCATCACCCAGGCCAGCCAGTCGATCTCGTACGCCGACATGCGCAAGCGCCAGGTGGCGCTGGCCGAGGCCGTGCTCAAGGATCCGGACGTGGTGAGCCTGTCGTCGTTCATCGGCGTGGATGGCACCAACGCCACGCTGAACTCCGGCCGTTTCCAGATCAACCTGAAGCCGAAGGGCGAGCGCAGCACGCCGATCGCCGACGTGATCCGCCGCCTGCAGGACGAGACGCACGACGTCACCGGCATCACGCTGTACATGCAGCCGGTGCAGGATCTCACCGTGGATACCCAGGTGAGTGCCACGCAGTACCAGTTCATCCTGTCCAACCCGACCCAGTCGGAGCTTTCCACATGGACGCCGAAGCTGCTGACCGAGCTGCGTAAGTCCGATGTGCTGACGGACGTCACCAGCGATCTGAAGGATAACGGCCTCGCCGCCACCATCCAGGTCGACCGTGCCAGTGCCGCGCGCTTCGGCATCACGCTCGCAACGATCGATAACGCGCTGTACGACAACTTCGGCCAGCGCATCGTCAGCACCGTGTTTACCCAGTCGAGCCAGATGCGGGTGATCCTGGAGATGGACCCGGCGGGCAACCGCGGCCTGAGTACGCTGGATTCGATCTATCTGCCGTCTTCGACCGCCGATAGTGGCCAGGTGCCCTTGTCCGCAATCGCGAAAGTGGTGGTGGACCATAAGCCCATCCAGATCGGTCACCTCGCCCAGTTCCCGGCCACGACGATCTCGTTCAACCTCGCGCCGGGCGCCTCGCTCGGCAGTGCGGTCGATGCCGTGCACGCCGCGCAGAAGGCGATCGCGCTGCCCGAGAGCTTCGGCGTGAATTTCCAGGGCGAACTGGATGCGTTCCAGTCCTCGCTGTCGAACGAGCTGTGGCTGGTGCTGGCCGCGGTGCTGGTGATGTACGTGGTGCTCGGCGTGCTCTATGAGAGCTTCATCCACCCGCTCACCATCCTTTCCACGTTGCCTTCCGCGGGTATCGGCGCCCTGCTGGCCATGGAAATCACGGGGTCCGGGCTCGACATCATCGGCATCATCGGCCTGGTGCTGCTGATCGGCATCGTGAAGAAGAACGCGATCATGATGATCGATTTTGCCCTGGGTGCCGAGCGCGAAGAAGGACTGAGCCCGCGCGAGGCGATCCACAAGGCGTGCCTGTTGCGCCTGCGGCCGATCCTCATGACCACCATGGCGGCACTGATCTCCGCCGTGCCGCTCGCCCTCGGCCACGGCAGCGGCTCGGAACTGCGTCACCCGCTGGGCGTCGCGATGATCGGCGGCCTGTTGGTCAGCCAGCTGCTGACGCTGTTCACGACGCCGGCGGTGTACCTGGTGCTCGACATGGGCGCGCGCAAGCTGCGCGAGCGCGGGTACGTGCTCGATCCGGCTGAGGGCGGCGCATGAACCTGAGCGCGCTCTTCATCCGCCGCCCGGTCGGTACGCTGCTGCTCACCGCGGCCATCGCCGTGGCGGGTGCCATCGCATTCCGTTTCCTGCCCGTGGCGCCGCTGCCCAACGTGGATTTCCCGACCATCCGCGTGCAGGCGCAGATGGCCGGTGCGAGCGCGGAAACCATGGCCGCGACCGTCGCCGCGCCGCTGGAGCGCCGCCTGGGCCAGATCGCCGACGTCACGGAGATGACCTCGACGAGCAGCACGGGCACCTCCAGCATCATCATGCAGTTCGGGCTCGATCGCGATATCGAAGGCGCGGCGCGCGACGTCGAGGCCGCGATCAATGGCGCGCGCGCCGACCTGCCAGCCTCCCTGCGTTCGAATCCCACCTACCGCAAGTTCAACCCGGCCGATGCGCCGATCATGATCCTGTCGATGACCTCGAGCCAGCTCACGCCGGGGCAGCTCTACGACAAGGCGTCGAACATCCTGGAGCAGCGCCTGTTGCAGGTGCAGGGCGTCGGCAACGTGGACCTCAACGGCGGCTCGTTGCCCGCGGTGCGCGTGGAGCTGAACCCCGGCAAGGTCTTCAAGTACGGGCTCGGCCTGGAAGACGTGCGCGCCGCACTTTCCGCCGCCAACGCGGACAGCGCCAAGGGCGTCGTCAACGACGGCAGCGTCCGCTACCAGCTCTATGCCAACGACCAGGCGACGGAAGCCAGCGACTACCGCGACCTCGTAGTGGCCTGGCGTAACGGCCGGCCCGTGCACCTGTCCGATGTCGCCGAGGTGGACGACTCGGTGGAAAGCCTGCGCAACGAGGGCCTGGTCAACGGCCAGCACGGCATCCTGGTCTTCATCTACAAGCAGCCGGGCGGCAACATCGTCGATACCGTGGACCACATCCGCGCCGTGCTGCCGCAGCTTGAAGCCGCACTGCCGCAAGGCACGAAGCTCGCGATCTCCACCGACCGCAGCAGCACCATTCGCGCGTCGCTTGGCCATACCGAGCTGACCCTGATCGTCGCGGTCGTGCTCGTGGTGCTCGTGGTACTCGCCTTCCTGCGCGACTGGCGCTCCACGCTCATCCCCGCGGTCGCCGTGCCCGTGTCGATCCTCGGCACGTTCGGGATCATGCGCCTGTGCGGGTACACGCTGGATAACCTCTCGCTGATGGCGCTGACGATCGCCACGGGATTTGTGGTCGACGACGCGATCGTAGTGCTGGAAAACATCACCCGGCACCGCGAGGCCGGGGTGCCCCGCGTGAAGGCCGCCCTGCAGGGCGCCAGCGAGGTCGGTTTCACCGTGCTCTCGATGAGCCTGTCGCTGGTGGCCGTGTTCCTGCCCATCGTCATGCTGGGTGACGTCGTGGGCCGGCTGTTTCGCGAATTCGCCATGGTGCTTACCGTATCGATCGGGCTGTCGCTGGTGCTGGCCTTGACCACAACCCCGATGCTTTGCTCGTTGCTTTTGCGCGACCGGCCACACAAGGAACCCGGCCGCGTGTCGCGCTTCGTGGGCGGCGCCATCGATGGCGTGTACAACCTCTACGCACGCACCCTTCACCGCGCGCTTGCGAACCCCTTCCCGGTCCTGATGACGTTCCTGCTCACCATCGCCGCCACCGTGGCGCTCTTCATCGTGGTGCCGAAGACCCTGTTCCCGCAGCAGGATACGGGCGTGATGATGGGGGGCATCAACGCGGACGAGAGCACCTCGTTCCAGGCCATGAAGAAGAAGCTGACCCAGGCACAGTCCATCGTGCAAGCCGACCCTGCGGTGGAAAGCGTGCTCGGCTTCACCGGTGGCCGTGGCACCAACACGGCAATGGTCCATGTCACGCTGAAGCCGCTCGATGAGCGCAACGTCTCTGCCTTCGACGTGATGGCACGGCTGCGTCCGAAGCTGGCGAAGATCCCCGGCGCGCAGCTGATGATGTTCCCGATGCAGGATCTGTCCATCGGTGGCCGGCAGAGCTTCGCGCAGTTCCAGTACACCCTGCAATCGGACGACAGCACGCTGCTACGCAGCTGGTCCGCGAAGCTGCTGGATGAGCTGAAGAAGAGCAAGGTGCTGGCTGATGTGAACTCAGACCAGCAGACCGGTGGCCTGGAGACCAAACTCGAACTCGACCGCCCGACCATCGCGCGGCTTGGGCTCAGCCCGGACATCATCGATGCCACGCTCTACGATGCCTTCGGCGAACGCACCGTGTCGACGATCTACAAGGCGCAGAACCAGTACCACGTGGTGATGGAGCTGGCTCCGCAGTACCTGCAAGACCCTTCGTCCGTGCGGGGTATCTACGTGAGTGCCTCGGGCGAGAAGGCCAATGGCACGGCATCGACCAACGCCACGTCGAATACCGTTTCGTCCGCCACGTCGTCGACCACCAGCGCCTCGGTGACCAACGCTGCCACCAACAGCATTTCCACCAGCGGCGGGACGTCGAGCGGCGCCGCCGTGAGCACGGATGCGAGCACCATGGTGCCGCTCACCGCCTTCGCCAAGCTCACGTCGGCACACACGCCGGTGCAGGTCGCCCATCAGGGCCAGGCCGTGGCCACCACGATCTCGTTCAACCTCGCCCCTGGCGCGAAGCTCGAAGACGCAACGGCGGCGATCGACCAGGCCACGCAGGCGATCCATATGCCGGTGTCGATCCGCGGTTCGTTCAGCGGTACGGCGGGCCGCTCGCAATCGATCATCGCCACCATGCCGTTGCTGATCTGCGCGGCGCTCCTCGCGGTGTATGCCGTGCTCGGCGTGCTGTACGAGAGCTACGTGCATCCGCTCACGATTCTCTCCACCCTGCCATCGGCCGGCGTGGGTGCCGTGCTCGCCCTCCTGCTGACAAACACGGAGTTCAGCGTCATCGCCCTTATTGGCGTGTTCCTGCTGATCGGTATCGTGAAGAAGAACGCGATCATGATGGTGGATTTCGCGCTGGAGGCCGAGCGCCGCGACGGGCTTTCACCCTTCGAAGCCATTGAGCGCGCGTGCCTTCTGCGCTTCCGCCCGATCCTCATGACCACCTGCGCGGCGCTGCTGGGCGCACTCCCGCTCGTGCTCGACCATGGCATGGGGGCGGAGCTGCGCCGGCCACTGGGCATTTCCATCATCGGCGGCCTGGTGCTCAGCCAGCTGCTGACGCTTTACACCACGCCTGTCGTCTACCTGTACATCGACCGCGCCCGCCACCGCTCGAAGGGCTTCTGGCACCGGGTGTTCCCCGGCACCGCCCTACCGGAAACCACCGCATGAACACGCTGATCCGCTCCCTCTCACTCGGCGCGCTCGCCGCCGCCCTCACCGCCTGCGCCGCTGGCCCCGATTACGTGCGCCCTTCCGCGCCCGTGGCCGCTTCGTTCAAGGAGGCGCCGCAGGGCTGGCAGGCGGCCCAGCCGGGCGATGGCGTGCCACGTGGCGCCTGGTGGGAGGTCTACGGCGACAAGACGCTCGATGATCTCGTGGCCCAGGTGGCCGTGAACAACCAGAACCTGAAGGCCTACGAGGCCGCGTATCGGCAGGCGACGGCCGTGGTCGCCGAGGCCCGTTCGGGCTATTCGCCCACGGTATCGCTCGCGCCGTCGGCGACACGCCAGCGCACGGGAAGCAGCACGACCGGCGCCACAACGACACGTTCGACCCGTGCCGTGGAACTCAGCGGCACGTGGGAGCCGGATCTGTGGGGCAAGGTGCGCCGCCAGGTCGAGAGCGACAAGGCCGCGGCGCAAGCGAGCGCCGCCGAACTGGCCGACCTGACGCTCTCTGCGCAGGCTGAGCTGGTGACGGATTACCTGGACCTGCGCTACCAGGATTCGCTCGCCCAGCTACTCGATGAAACGACCAAGGCGTACGAGCGTAGCCTCACGATTACCCAGAACCAGTACACGGCTGGCACCGTGTCGCGCGCGGACGTGATCACCGCGCAGACCCAGCTGGCCACCGCCCGTGCCTCTGCCATCGCCACGGGCCAGTTGCGTGCGCAGTACGAGCACGCCATCGCGCTGCTCATCGGCAAGCCCCCGTCGGAACTCACGATCGCGGTGCAGCCGCTGGATATCTCGCTGCCTGAGGTGCCTGGCGTACTGCCGTCGACGTTGTTGCAGCGGCGTCCGGATATCGCCGAAGCCGAGCGCACGATGCAGCAGCAAAACGCCCTGATCGGCGTGGCCCAGGCGGCGTGGTATCCAAGCCTCACCCTGACGGGCGAAGCCGGTTACTCCGGGCTGGGCAAGCTGTTCAGCGCCAGCAATGCGATCTGGTCTCTGGCCGCGTCGGCCAGTGAGACGCTCATCGATGGCGGCGCACGCTCGGCAGATGTCGCGGCGGCGCGTGCAGGTTATGACCAGAGCGTGGCGAACTACCGGCAGACCGTGCTGGCGGCATTTCAGGATGTCGAGGATGAACTCTCCACGTTACGCGTGCTCGGCGACCAGGCCGTGGCCCAGGACGAGGCGCTGCGCCTCGCCCGCCAGGCCGAAACGGTGGCCCGCAACGAGTACCAGGCCGGCACGGTGGATTACACGACGGTAGTGACCGCCCAGGCGACGGCGCTTTCGAACGCGCAATCGGCCCTACAGGTCCGCCGCGACCGCCTGCTCGCAAGTGCGAGCCTCATCCGCGCCGTGGGCGGCGGCTGGTCGGATACCGACCTGCCGATGGCCGAGGCTACGCCACGCGGTGCAGCGCAGCCATGAGCGCGTCGATGTAGGTGCGGCTGGCACGCAGCGTCGTGCCGTCGCGCAGGCGAAGGACCGCGTCGCGGTTGGGCCGTGGCTGCATCTCCACGACCTGGTCGACGCGGACGATGGCCGAGCGATGCACGCGCAGGAATCGTTGCGGGTCGAGTTTCCGCGAGAGTTCGTGCAGGGATTCACGCAGCAGGTGGCGCTGGCCCTCCGCGTGCAACGCCGCGTAGTCGCCATCGGCTTCGATCCAGGTCACGGCGTTCACGTCCACGAACGAGAGACGCGTGCCCACGCGGATCGCGAAGCGCTCCGCCATGGCTTGGCGCTGCTCGCCACCCAGCTTTCGCCGCACACGGTCCATCGCTTCGCCGAAACGTTCATCGTCGAGCGGCTTCAGGAGGTAATCGACCGCCTCGAGTTCGAACGCGCGCACGGCGAAGCTGTCGTGCGCGGTCAGTAGTACCGCGAGCGGGCGTTCGTCACGAGGAATCGCCGCCAGCCCCTCCAGCCCACCGAGTCCCGGCATCTGCACGTCGAGGATGGCCACGTCCACATGCTCGCGACGCAGCGCTGCCAGCCCGTGTCCATCCGCGCACTCCTCGACGACACGCATATCGGCTTCGCCACGCAAGCGCGCGATCACGCCACTCCGTGCCAGCGGCTCGTCGTCGATGACCGCCACGCGAATCATGCGACGGCTTCCATCGCCGGCACCGCGGCGACCCACGGCACGCTGATCCGTACCACCCAGCGGCCTTGTTCCAGCCCCGTGATGAGCTGGTGGTTATCCGGATACAGAGCCTCCAGCCTCGCACGTACATTCGCCAGGCCCACCCTGCCCGCGCCCTCCGCCAGCCCGAGCACATCATTCTCGACGGTGACACGGAGGTCACGCGCATCCCGTTCGAAGCGCATGGCGATGGTGCCAGGAGCGGAACGCGGCGCGATGCCGTGACGTACGGCGTTCTCCACCAGCGGTTGCAGCAGCAGGTAGGGCACCCGGGCCTCCAGCGTGCCGGGCGCCGTATACGTCTCTACGCGCAGCCGTTCGCCGAGCCGCGCCTTCTCGATATCGAGATAGGCCGCGGTCAGGGCGATCTCGTCTGCCACCGTGTGTTCATGCTCCGGGGCATCCTCGAGCGTGGTGCGCAGGAAGTCGCCGAGACGGGCGATCATCCGCGTCGCATCGCGGCGGCGGTCATCCTGCACCAGCGCGGAGATGGCGTTGAGCGTATTGAACAGGAAATGCGGCTGCAGCTGGTAGCGCAAGGCGCGCAATTCAGCATCGCGCGCCGCCTGCGCGGCTTCGCGCAAACGCTGGCCTTCGCGCTCGAGCGCGGCGCGGTGCAGCACGATCGCCTGGAACCCGCAGAAGGCGATCAGTGCCAGCCAGCATCCGTCGAGTCCGCCAAATACCCAGGCCATGCCCGCCTGGGCGCGCATGGTTTCGCTGGCGAGGAAATACAGGGCGAACAGCGCGTTCGCGACGGACATGGCGTAGGACACGGGCAACAGCACGCCCGCCATGGCCCACCAGCCCGCGCCACGCCGCCAGAGCCGGCGTTGCAGCCAGCCCAGCGGCACGATCCAGAACAGATAGGCCAGCGCGTAGAAGAGCCGGAAAACCAGCACGCGCTCATTCGAGAGCGCGGGCAGGCTCATGATCATCATGCAGCCAAGGATGGGGAGCCCCGCCACCCAGGCCATGGCCGGCGATAGCGTGACGCTGCGGTCGATACGCATGGCTCCCCCGCCAGCTCGTCAGAAGTTCGACGAGTAAAGCATGGCGGCGATCTTCCAGCCATCATCGGTGCGCACCATCTGCCAGGTTTCGGCACCGTGGTTCTGGATCTTGCCATTCAAAAGGAAGTCGAAATCGAAGTACACGATACCGACGGTGCCATCGGTCTCGATGCGCACATCATGGAAGCGCTCCTCGAGCGGATCCTTGCTGTTGGCCACGAAGTCGACGAACTTGGCCGGGGTGCTGGTGTGATAGGGGCCTGCGTCGGGCTTCTTGGCCTTCACCTTGACCAGGCTTTCCGCGCCCAGCGCTTCGACCCACGAGCATTCGGGCGTGAACAGCGAAGCCAGCGCCTTGCCATCATGCGTCTTCAACGCACCCTGGAACTGGCTGACCACCTTCTCGATATCAGCCTTCGCACCATCGGCGGCAAATGCCGGCGAAGAGACAAGGGCCAGCGCGGCCATCAAGGGAAAGGATTTCATGGGGTCGCTCCGTTTGGGGTGGAGCGAGAAGACCACTCACGCGACATCGCCGCCAGAGGTCTGGCGGCGAGCCGTTTGATCCAGGCGCCGGGGCGTTTCCCAACGGGCCGGGCCCCCACACATCCACCCCACCTTTCACGGGGATGGATGCATGTTTAGATGAGGCAGCCCGGGAGGCCGTCGTAGATGGAGACGTTGGTCATCGGCAGATTGGCGTGCAGCGGATCCTCACCCTTGATGAGTTCGTAGAACGACTCCACCGGGGTGTCCTTCGCCAGGAGGATCTTGCACTTGAACGTCTTGGCGGTGATCTGGACAGCGCCCGTGCGGTGGTTCACCGTGGCATGGCTGCCGGCGAAGGACCACAGGCACTGCTTGAGCGTGCCCTTGGCTGCTTCGACCGAGCAGCGCAGCTGCATCGGGCGCAGGTTGGCGAAGTCACCTTCGCAGAAGGTATCGCCGCAAATATTATCGAAGCCGGCATTGAGCCTTGCCTCGGCTTCGAAGAACCGATCCATGCCCGCTTCGGAAACGGGCCAGTCGGTGGCGTCGACAAAGCGATCGACGGAGGGGACCTGGGCGAAAGCGGATGCCGAGGCGGTGAGGAACAGTGCAGCGAGAGTGGTACGAAGCATCGTTGTGGCTCCTTGGTTGAGGAGGGTCCATTTCAACGATTTCGCTTCGATACGTATGTCCGCCCAGGCCTACATCCGCGTAGCCATCTGGAGCGATTCTCTGTAGGAGCGAGCTTGCCCGCGATGGGGGCTGCCGCGAGCACCGATCGCGCGCAAGCGCGCTCCTACAAGAGCTGGGAACTGGCCCGCTGGCTTAGAGCCAGCGGTTGTAGCGGCGGATGTAGAGCGTCTTCACCAGCTGGGTGAGTACGCAGTACGACACCAGCGTGAGCGCCAGCCAGCCGAAGTACGCACCCGGCAGGGGCACCATGCCGATGCGCGCGCCCAGCCCGGAGAACGGGATGAGGATGCCGATGACCATGATCACGCCCGTCAGTGCCAGCACCGGCGCGGAAGCCACGCTGCGCAGGAACGGGATGCGACGGGTACGGATCATGTGAACCACCAGGGTCTGCGAGAGCAGGCCTTCGATGAACCAGCCCGACTGGAACAGCGACTGGTGGGCCACGTCGTGGGCACCGAACACATGCCACATCAGCCAGAACGTCGTGATGTCGAACACCGAGCTGACCGGGCCGATCCAGACCATGAAGCGGCCAATGTCACCGGCATCCCACTTGCGCGGCGTGCGCAGGTATTCCTCGTCCATGCGATCGAACGGGATGGACAGCTGCGACAGGTCGTACAGCAGGTTCTGCACCAGGATCTGCAGCGGCAGCATGGGCAGGAACGGCAGGAAAGCACTCGCCACCAGCACGCTGAACACGTTGCCGAAGTTCGAGCTGGCGGTCATCTTGATGTACTTCATGATGTTGCCGAAGGTGACGCGGCCTTCAAGGACGCCCTCCTCCAGCACCATGAGGTTCTTTTCGAGCAGGATGATGTCCGCCGATTCCTTGGCGATATCGGTGGCGGTATCCACCGAGATGCCCACGTCCGCATCGCGGAGTGCCGGTGCGTCGTTGATGCCATCGCCGAGGAAGCCCACGGTATGGCCCTTGCGCTGCAACGCCTTGACCACGCGCGCCTTCTGCACCGGCGACATCTTCGCGAAGATGGTGGTGGTGTCCACCATGGCATCCAGCGCGTCATCGTCCAGCAGTTCGATATCGCGGCCTAGCGCGGTGCCCGCGATATCCAGGCCCACTTCCGCGCAGATCTTCTTGGTCACGGCCTCGTTATCGCCCGTGATCACCTTCACCGCGACACCGTGATGGTTCAGCGCGCGGATGGCGGTGGCGGCTGAATCCTTCGGCGGGTCGAGGAAGGCCAGGCAGCCCACGGCGGTGAGGCCCGATTCGTCGGCCACGCCATAGGCGCGCTCGGCGATCGGGTCGCGGCGCACGGCCACGACCAACACGCGCAGGCCATCCTCGTTGAGGCGGCGGGTCATCGCGCGGATCTCGGCACGCTTCTCTTCGGTCATCGGCTCGACAACGCCGCCAATGCGCGCCTCGGTGCAGATGGCGAGCATTTCTTCCACGGCGCCCTTGCAGATCACCAGCTGCTCGTACTCGCCATCGGTGACCACCACCGACATGCGGCGGCGCTGGAAGTCGAACGGGATCTCATCGACGATGCGGAAACGGTGCGCGATGGTTTCCAGATCGCGGTGGGTGAGCACCGCCTTGTCCATGAGGTTGCGCAGACCCGTCTGGAAGCGGCTGTTGAGGTAACCCCATTCCAGGGCCTCGTCGGAATCATCGCCGTCGAGATCGACGTGGCGCTCGAGCACGATCTTGTCGAGGGTGAGCGTGCCGGTCTTGTCCGTGCACAGCACGTCCATAGCACCGAAGTTCTGGATGGCGTTGAGGCGCTTCACCACCACCTTGCGCTTGGACATGGCGATGGCGCCCTTGCCCAGGTTGGCGGTAACGATCAGCGGCAACATCTCCGGCGTGAGGCCCACGGCGACCGAGAGGCCGAACATGAAGGCTTCGAGCCAATCGTGCTTATCGAAGCCGTTGATGACGAAAACGATCGGCACCATCACCGCCATGAAGCGGATCAGCAGCCAGCTAACCGAGGAAATGCCCTTGTCGAAGCTCGTCTGCACGCGCTCGCCGGACAGCGTGCGCGCCAGCGAACCCAGGTAGGTACGCGCGCCCGTGGCAAGCACCACCGCGGTGGCGGTGCCCGAAACCACGTTGGTGCCCATGTAGCAAACGGTGGGCAGGTCGAGGGGACCACCGCTTTCGCTGGCGGAGGCCCCATGAGGCGCGGCCTTTTCCACCGGGATGGATTCACCGGTGAGGATGGCCTGCGAGATGAAGAGATCCTTCGCCGTGATCAGGCGAAGGTCGGCCGGGATCATGTCGCCGGCGCCGAGATGGACGATGTCGCCCACCACGAGTTCTTCGACCGGCACTTCGATACGCTCGGCGTGGCCATCTTCGGCGCGCCGCGTGACGGACGCGGTATTGCGCACCATCGCCTTCAGCTTTTCGGCCGCCTGCGAGGAACGGTACTCCTGGGTGAACGACAGCAGCACGCTGATGCCGACCATCACTGCGATGATGGTCGGGCCAGTGAAATCATCGTCGGTGAACAGCTGCACCACCGCGAGCACCAGCAACACGATGATGAACGGGTTTTTGAAGGCATGCAGCAGCTGGATCGACCAGTGCGGCGGCTTCTCGTGCCCTACCTCGTTCACGCCATCGCGATCGAGGCGCTCGGCGATGGCTTCTTCGTCGAGGCCATCGATGCGGGAATCCAGCGCGCGCAGCAGCTCATCCGCCGGACGGAAAGCGTCGGCAGTCGCGTTGGTAAAGGTTTTTGCGGCGACACTCGCCGGCGAGGTGTGGATCTTCATGGCTCGCTACCTGTCCGCAGAGGGGACCGATGGGCGCGAGCGGCTTGCGGCCGCGGTTAGCCGAAAGCAGGCGCGCCGGCTCGGGGCCGACGTACGGGATTCTGGTTGGATGTGACGATGGACCGCGAGAGCGGCGTCGTAGTGTCTATGTCGCTGTTCATGATTGCGGCAGTTTGCCGTCCAGCGGTTTCAGAACGCTTTCAACCACGTCGAGCGAACGCGGCACGGTGATCGTGCGCTTGGCCGGCTGAGCGGCGTTGCGGCGGCGGGCGAGTGCGAATGCGAGACGGCGCCCGAACATGCGCGGGGTGGTCTTGTCGAGCTGGAGATTCATGGCTCAATCCTCGAATAACGGTAGCTCACGGCTACCGACGAGGAGAGCCGGACTTTCCCTAGTAGGAGAAAGCGCCGGCCGACCGGGTACGGTCGCCGCGGGCGATGTGGTTTTCGAACGCCGGAACCCGAAGCGTGCGGGAGCCGGCGCGTGTACTAGGGTAAACGTCCATATGCCTGGATAAGCTAAGGAGGGTGCTGCCCGGCGAGACCAGCCCGGGGAGCCGGTTAATTGTCGCGCCGCAGCGCAAAAGGGTCAAGCCGGGAGTGGCCAGTTTTCGGCAATGCCGGCCTCGTATTCGGAAGCCTCGGCCAGCAGCCATTCACGCAGGCGGGCAAAGCCCCCATGCGACTCGGAGCGCTTGGGATAGACGAGGTAATAGGCCTCGGTCACGCGCATCCGCTCCTTGCACAACACCGTCAGCGCGCCGCATTCGATCAACGAGCGGGCCATGACGAGGCGGCCCAGCGCCACGCCCAGGCCCTCGAGCACGGCGCGCTGGAGATGCTCGGTGTTATCGAACCGAGCCACATAGCGGGAGGGCAGCGGCATGCCAAATTGCTCGGCCCAGTCGTTCCACCGGCCCGAGGGGTCACCCAGCAGCGGCCAGCCCTTCAACGAGGTATCGGGCAGGCCACCCATCTTGCGGACCAGCGAGGGGCTGGCGATGGGGACGATGAATTCGCCGAACAGGCGCTCGGCCTTCGTGCGCGGCCAGGCACCCAGGCCATAGCGGAACGCGGCATCGATCGCCGGCTCGCGGTCGAAATCGACCAGGCCCACCTGGGAATGCAGGCTCAGCTCGATCTCGGGATGGGCGGCCACCAGCTTGGGCAGGCGCGGGACCAGCCAGCTGGACGCTACCGAAGGCAAGGTACTGAGCGTCACCGAATCCTGATGCCGGCCCTGGAAACGGCCGAGCGCATGCTCGATCCCCTCGAAGTGGTGGCCAATGGCCTCGAGCAGGTTGGCGCCATCGGCGGTCAGGGTCACGCCGCGCGGGCCGCGATCGAACAGGGAGCGGCCGAGGCGCTCCTCCAGGTTGCGGATCTGGTGGCTGAGCGCGCTGACGGTCAGGTTCAACTGCTCGGCGGCGCGCGCCAGCTTGCCCGTCCTGGCGACGAGCACGAACCCCTGCAAAAGCCCGAGCGGAAGACGGGACACGTGAATTTCCCTCAAGTCCGGGTTGCAAACATATCGCTTTTTCACGGGGCGCGGGAAGTCCAACCTTTAGCCATCTACAAGTCGCAGCAACCTGCGGCTGGGCGGTCCGACGAGGAGGGGTGTCATGGCTTCAATCTTTACCGGCCTGGCTTTCATGCACGGCCACATCGTGAACAAGGAACTGATCCTGGCACTCGGCGGCCCCGACGCCGACCGCGGGGTAGCAAGCCCTGCCAGGAGCGCGCTTGCGAGCGATACCTCCAAGCCACGGAAGCGTCAGGCAGAGGCCTCATCCCTCAAGGTCCCCGTGGGCTGCTGCAACCCTGACGCTGCCTGCTGCTGAGGCTCATCGTCGCGGTTGACGTGCCTGCCACCTTGCGTGGGTCATCATGGGACTTTCGCCCTCTGGAGACCCACGCATGAAGCTACGTAACCTCGGCCGCTCGTCGTTGCAGGTCGCACCCCTGGCCTTTGGTGGCAACGTATTCGGCTGGAGCGCCGACGAGGCGCGCTCCTTCGAGTTGCTGGACGCGTTCGTCGATCACGGCTTCAACCTGATCGACACGGCCGACGTGTACTCCGCGTGGGTCGAAGGCAACGAAGGCGGCGAATCCGAGGCCATCATCGGCCGCTGGCTCCAACAGAGTGGCAAGCGCGACAAGGTAGTGATCGCTACCAAGGTCGCCAAGTGGCCGCGCTACCCAGGCCTCTCGCCGACCAACATCCGCGAAGCCGTGGAAGATTCGCTGCGCCGCCTGCAGACGGACTACATCGACCTCTACCAGGCGCATGCGGACGACCCCAAGGTTCCGCTGGAAGAGACGCTGCGCGCGCTCGATGATCTGGTGAAGGCCGGCAAGGTACGTGTCATTGGCGCGTCGAACTACAGCGCTGCGCGTTTCGCCGATGCGCTGAAGACGAGCGAAGCCAAAGGCCTCGCCCGCTATGAATCCATGCAGCCGGAATACAACCTGATGGATCGCAAGGCCTTCGAAGAAGGCCTGCAGCCGCTCTGCGTGGAACAGAACGTCGGCGTCATCAGCTACTACTCGCTCGCGAGCGGCTTCCTCAGCGGCAAGTACCGCAGCGAGGCCGACCTGGCCAAGAGCAAGGCGCGGGCGCCGAAGGTGAAGGCGTACCTCAATGAGCGCGGCATGCGCGTGCTCGCGGCACTCGATCAGGTCGCCGAAGCGCACGGCGTCACGCCGGCGCAGGTGTCGCTGGCGTGGGTCATGGCGCAGCCGTCGATCGCCGCCGCCATTGCGAGTGCGACCACGGTTGAACAGCTGAACGATATCGCCGCGTCCACGGCCCTGGCGCTTACACCGGCGGAACTTGCTTCCCTGTCACAGGCCAGCGCGGACTAGGCCTCAGTGACGTGCCGACGGTGCACCCGGCCAATGCCTGGGTCGCCGTCGGCATTGGCCGACATCACGCCTCGGCTAACGCCGACAGAGCACACCGCGCGTGCCCCCGATCATGTCGTGCCGGAATGTCCGGCACGACATGGATTGTTCTCGTGAAGCACAAGCAACGCTTTCTCCGCACCGCTTTGGCACTGGCCGCCATGGCCGCAGCTGGCACCTCGCTCGCTGCCGAAACCACCACGCAGCTTCGCTGCTATTACCGCCTGGCCAGTGATCCCGCCGGGACGGCAACAAACCACGTACAGCCCGACGATAAGTTGCCGGGCTACTGGGGCGGTGGCAGCGTCATGCCCTCGCGCAGCATGTTCTACACCGACGCGTCGCCCAACGACGTACGGGCGGCATGCGCCGCCGCCGTGGCAAAGGCACCCGACGCCGCCGGCCCGGCCATGATCCGCGTGGCTGACGGTAAGCGCAGCTACAACCACGAGATATGGTTCAACGAGCCGCCGCGTTCCGGCCAGCCCCTCGAGCGCATCGTGGCGTTTGGCGACAGCCTGACCGACACCGGCAACATGTTCAATGAATCGCAGTGGAAGCTGCCCGGCAGTTCATGGCACACGGGCCACTTCACCAACGGTTCCACCTGGGTCGAATACCTCGCCGCACGCACCGGCCTGCCGCTGAACACCTGGGCCGTCGGCGGTGCCCAGGCCACGGACGTGTATCTGGGTGCGCTACGCGGCATTGGCAGCCAGGTGGAGTCCTTCCTGGACTATGCAAAGCACGCCCGTGACTACGACCCGTCGAAGACGATGTTCACCTTCCTCATCGGCGGCAACGATTTCGTCAACGACGGCAAGACCGGCGAAGAAGTGGCCAGATCCGAAGAAGCTGCCATCCGCCGCCTGATCGACGCGGGCGCGCGCCACATCCTGCTTGTGACACTACCCGACCTGTCGAGCGCACCCACCTTCCGCATGGGCCGTAAAGATGCGGGCGATGTGTTCAAGCGTGTCGCGATCTATAACCACGAACTTGGCCGCATGGCGAAACGCCTGGCCAGCGGAACCCCGGCCAGGATCGAGCTGCTCGATGGCGCGGCGCGTTTCAACGAGGTGCTCGCCACGCCGCGCAAATTCGGCTTTACCAACGTCACCGACAGCTGCCTGAAGATCGATGCCGAAACCGCGACAAACTACATGACCGCGCATCCGCTTCGCAGCGCCTGCGATCCAAGTACCAACCTGTTCTGGGACACGCTACACCCGACCACGCGCATGCATGCGCTGATGGCCGGCTGGGCACTGGAGGCCACGTCGCGGGCATGGGGGATCCGTTGCCCGAACGAATCCAACGGCACCTGCCAGCCAGCACGATGACATGACGCAAGATAAGGACATCACATGACGATCAAGGAATACTTGCGCCGCACGATCCTCGCCGGCGTAGTGGCGCTGACGCTCCCCATGTCAGTGGATACCCCCGCACAGGAGCAGGCCGCACTGGCCGATGCGCCCCTACGCAAAGCGGACCTCCGCTGCTGGTATCGCGTGGCGGGCGAGAACGTGCCGAACCTGACCACCCGCCACGTTTACGCCGAGGACTTCGGCGTACAAGGCACATGGGCCAACAATGGCATCGTAACCACCCAGAACCTCTTCTACACCGGCCTTGAACCCGAGGAACTGCAGGAGGCCTGCGAGAAGACGTTGGCGACGCTCGACGACGTGGGCGAGGTCCTTGGCTGGACCGCGAACGATGGCAACAGCTACAACCACGCCTTCTGGCATCGCGGCGAGATCGCCAGCCGGCGGGGCCAGGCCGTCGAGCGCATCGTTGCCTTTGGCGACAGCCTGAGCGACACGGGTAACGCGTACAACGAATCGCTCTGGACGTTCCCCAACCATGGGGGCTGGCTTCTTGGCCGCTTCAGCAATGGCCGCGTGTGGACCGAGTACCTCGCCAGCGCGACTGGCCTGAACCTCACCACATGGGCGAATGGTGGTGCCCAGACCGAGCACTCCAACGTAATCGTGAAGGGGCTCTCCGATCAGGTGGACTCGTTCATCCGCTACATGGATGGCATCGACTATGACCCGTCGCGCACGCTTTTCACGGTGTGGATCGGGGCGAACGACTTCATGGAAACGGAACGCACCGATCCCGATTTCGTTCTTGAGACCCTGGAAACGCAATGGCGTGCGCTCAGGAAGCTGAGCGAGTTCGGGGCGAAGAAGCTGGTAATGCTCAACATGCCGGACCTCTCGAAGGCACCGAACTTCCATCATGCCGGCGACAAGGCCGTATTGCTGCGCGATAGAGCGCGACTCTATAACGAGGCGCTACCCACGTTCGCCGAGCGCGCCAGGAAGGAGACCAGCATGGATATCACGCTGGTGGATGTAGCTTCGCTTTTCGACGAAGTCGTGGACGATCCGAAGCGACATGGCATGATCGATGCGGCGCGCAGCTGCCTTGCGCTCATCCCTGGATCGAACCCGTTCTCGACGTACGCCACGTTCCCCGCCATGCGCGAGGACTGCGACCAGCACCGGAACGTGTTCTGGGATCTTGTGCATCCCACGACGCGGGTCCATGAGATCGTCGGCCGCTTCGTACTCGAGCAGCTGCCTGAGGCTTGGGGGGTGCGGACTATCGGGCGATGAGGGGATCGCGTGCAAGCACGCTCCTACAAGGGGCTTTGGCTCTTGTAGGAGCGCGCTTGCGCGCGATGGGCGCGGCCTGCGTTAGCGACGCAGGCCGTCGATCACGGCGTTGAACGACGCGCTCGGGCGCATGGCCGCGCTGACCAGCAACATGTCCGGGTGGTAGTAGCCCTTGATCTCGACGTGCTTGCCCTGGGCGCCATTGAGCTCGCCCACGATCTTCGCCTCGCCTTCCGAAAGCGCCTTCGCCACCGGGGCAAACTTCGCCTTCAGGTCGGCATCGTCATCCTGCGCGGCGAGGGCTTCGGCCCAGTACATCGCCAGGTAGAAGTGGCTGCCGCGGTTGTCGATCTCACCGACCTTGCGGGCAGGCGACTTGTTGCTGTCGAGGAAGCGGCCGTTGGCCTGATCCAGCGTCTTCGCCAGCACGCGAGCGTGCTTGTTGTCGTAGCGCTCGGCCAGGTGCTCCAGCGAGGCCGCCAGGGCCAGGAATTCACCCAGCGAATCCCAGCGCAGGTAATCCTCTTCCACGAACTGCTGCACGTGCTTCGGTGCCGAACCGCCAGCGCCGGTCTCGAACAGGCCGCCGCCAGCCATGAGCGGCACGATCGAAAGCATCTTGGCCGAGGTGCCGAGCTCCATGATCGGGAACAGGTCGGTGAGGTAGTCACGCAGCACGTTGCCCGTCACCGAAATGGTGTCCTGGCCCTTGCGGATACGCTCCAGCGAGAACTTCGTCGCTTCTTCCGGTGCGAGGATGCGCAGGTCGAGGCCCGAGGTATCGTGATCCTTGAGATAGCGCTCGACCTTGGCAATCACCTGCGCATCGTGCGCACGGTGCTTGTCGAGCCAGAACACCGCCGGCGTGTTCGACAGGCGCGCACGCTGCACGGCCAACTTCACCCAATCCTGGATCGGCGCGTCCTTGGTCTGGCACATGCGCCAGATATCGCCCTGCTCCACCGCGTGCTCGAACACGACGCTGCCGTCCTCGGCCACGACGCGCACGCTGCCATCGGCCGGGATCTGGAAGGTCTTGTCGTGCGAACCGTACTCTTCGGCCTTCTGCGCCATGAGGCCCACGTTCGGCACGCTGCCCATGGTCGCCGGATCGAACGCACCGTTCGCGATGCAATCCTCGATCACCACGGCGTAGACGCCAGCGTAGCTGCGATCCGGGATCACGGCCTTGGCATCCTGCAGCTTGCCTTCGGCGTTCCACATGCCGCCGCTGTCGCGGATCATCGCCGGCATCGACGCGTCGATGATGACGTCGCTGGGCACGTGCAGGTTGGTGATGCCCTTGTCGGAATTCACCATGGCCAGCGCCGGGCGATGGCCGTACTCGGCCTTCAGGTCGGCTTCGATCGCTGCACGCGTGGCGGCGTCGAGCTTGTCGAGGCGGGCATACAGGTCGCCGATGCCGTTGTTGGCATCGAAACCCACCTGCTTCAGCGCGTCGGCGTGCTTGGCCAACACGTCCTTATAGAACTCACGCACGGCGATACCGAACATGATGGGGTCGGAGACCTTCATCATGGTGGCCTTGAGGTGCAGCGAGAACAGCACGCCCTTTGCCTTCGCATCTTCAATCTGCGCGGTAATGAACGCGGCGAGCTTGTTCTTGCTCATCACGGCGGCATCGACGATCTCGCCGGCCTTCACGGCGACCTTTTCCTTCAGCACCTTCGTCGCACCATCCTTGCCGGTGAACTCGATGCGCAGGCTGCCGGCCTTTTCGATCGTGGCCGACTTCTCGCTGCCGTAGAAATCGCCGCCATCCATGTGCGACACATGCGACTTCGATTCGGGCGACCACTTGCCCATGCGGTGCGGGTGCTTGCGGGCGTAGTTCTTCACCGAGAGCGGAGCGCGGCGGTCGGAGTTGCCTTCGCGCAGCACCGGATTCACGGCGCTACCCATGGCCTTGCCGTAGCGAGCGTTGGTGTCCTTGTCGGCGTCGGTCGACGGAGCATCGACGTAATCCGGCAGGTCGTAGCCCTGGGCCTGCAATTCCTTGATCGCGGCCTTCATCTGCGGCACGGAGGCGCTGATGTTCGGCAGCTTGATGATGTTGGCTTCCGGCGTGGTAGCCAGCTCGCCGAGTTCAGTCAGGTGGTCGCCTACGCGCTGGGCGTCGGTCAGGCGATCCGGGAACTGGGCCAGGATGCGGCCGGCGAGCGAGATGTCGCGGGTCTCGACAGCCACGCCAGCGGCGCCGGCGAAAGCTTCGACGATCGGGAGGAACGACGCGGTGGCCAGGAACGGCGCTTCGTCGGTAAGCGTGTAGATGATCTTGGGCGAGTTGGACATGGGGCGAGCCTTTTGCCTGGAGGGGGTCCGGTATCGACCGGGAAACCCTTCCATTGTGGCCCGGATCAGGCGGCGGGGCCAAGCGACCCCACCGCATGACACCTTTGCTGCAGATGCAACACCGCCCGGGTCAGGCGCGCGCGGCGCGGAGGGCCTTGCGCTCCTTGCGGCGGGCTTTGCGCGCCTTCCAGCGGTCGGAGAGGCACGCGAAGATCACGTACAGCGCCGGGGTGGAGAGCAACGTCAGGCTCTGCGAGATCAGCAGGCCGCCGATCATGGCGATACCCAGCGGGCGGCGCAGCTCCGAGCCCTCGCCCAGGCCGATGGCCAGCGGCAACGCGGCGAGGATCGCCACCATGGTGGTCATCATGATCGGGCGGAAGCGCACGAGGCAGGCCTCGCGGATCGCGTCCTTCGGATTCGACGCGTGGTCACGCTGCGCCACGAGCGCGAAGTCGATCATCATGATCGCGTTCTTCTTCACGATACCAATGAGCAGCACCAGCGCGATCATCGCCACCACCGAGAGTTCGGTGTCGGTAATCACGAGCGCCGCGAGCGCGCCCACGCCTGCCGCAGGCAGCGTGGAGAGAATCGTCACCGGGTGGATCAGGCTCTCGTAGAGCATGCCCATCAGCAGGTACACCACGATGATGGCCGCCAGGATCAGCAACGGCATATCGCTCTGCGACTGCTGGAATCGGCGGAAATCGCTGCCTTCATCCAGGCGGATATCGCCCGGCATGCGCATGCCATCGATGGTCTTCTGGATGACCACCATGGCTTCACCCATGCTCGCGCCCGGGGCGAGATTGAAGCTCACGCCCATGCTCGTGTACTGGTCTTCGTGCACGATCTGGCTGGGCGCCAGGCCCGGCTCCTGTTTCGTCACGGCCGAAATGGGCACCATCGCGCCGCTGTTCGCGCGCACGTAGATCTGGTTCAGCGCTTCGGGTGTCGCCGCGAGGGTCGGGATCGCGTTGACGATCACGCGGTACTGATTGATATCCGAATAGATCGTGGACACCGCGCGCTGGCCGAAGGCGTTGTACAAGGCGCCGTCGATATTACCGATGGATACGCCAAGGCGCGCTGCCGTGTCGCGGTCGATTACCATGTTCTGGCGCAGGCCCTGGGCGTCAATATCGCTGCCGACATCCTTCAGGATCGGGCTCTTCTTCAGCGCCTCCACCAGCTTGGGCAACCATACTTCCAGCTCGCCAAGATCGTTGCCCTTCAGCGATACCGAATACTGACCACCTTGCGACGAACCACCGCCGCCACCCGTAGGCAGATCCTGGATGGGGCGCAGGCGCAGGTTGAGGTCGGGGTATTTGTTGGCCTTGGCCGAAAGACGATCGACCGCATCGAAGGTCGTATCCTGCCGCCCCTCGGCGACCGTCTTCAGCTCGATATTGAACGAGCCCGTCGAACCGGTACGGCTCGTACCGAGGCGCGAGCCCACCGATTTCACATCCGGGTCCGCCAGAAGCATTTCCGTGAGGCGCGCCTGGCGCACCTTCATCTCACCGAACGACACGGTGGAACTGGCCGTGGCGCGAGCAGCGACCAGGCCCGTGTCCTGCGGCGGGAAGAATCCGCCCTTCACCATGCCGAACAGCATGATCGTCAGGGCGATCAGGGCCAGTGGCGTCAACGCCATCAGCAGCGCGTGGCGCAGCGTCCAGTCCAGGCACACGCGGTAGAAAGCGAGCAGGCGATCCTGGGCGCGCTCCAGTGCGCGGCCCAGCCGCGACTCGGGCTTATCCGACTTATGTGCGGTGAGGAAATGCGCGCAGAGCGAGGGGGTCAGCGTGAGCGACACGAGCATCGAGACGACGATCGCGGCGATCAGCGTAACCGTGAATTCCTTGAAGAACATGCCGATGATGCCGGGCGCCAGCAGCAACGGGATGAATACCGCGATGAGCGAACCGGTGATCGAGACAATCGTGAAGCCGATCTCGCGCGCGCCCAACAAGGCCGCCTCGAACCGGGGTATGCCTTCATCCATGTGGCGGATCACATTCTCGATCACCACGATCGCGTCATCGACCACGAAGCCAATCGCGATCACCAATGCCAGCAAGGTGAGGTTGTTCAACGTATAGCCGAACGCGTACATCACCACGAAGCCGCCCGCGAGCGATAGCGGTACCGCGAGACCCGCGATCACCGTGGGCGCGAGGCGGCGCAGGAACAGCGCCATGGTCATGATCACCATGCACAGGCTGATCATCAAGGTGGCCTGCACTTCGTGCAGCGAGGCGCGGATAGTCGGCGTGCCGTCGAAGAAGGAATGCAGCTGCACGCCCTTCGGCAACCAGGCCTGCATCGTCGGCATCATGCCCTTGATGCGGTCCACCGTCTCGATGACGTTCGCATCCGGCTTGCGGTACACGTACATCAGGATGCCGGGCTTACCGTTGAACCATGCCGCCTGGTAAGCATCCTGCTGGCCGTCGTACACCTTGGCTACATCGGACAGGTGGATCGGCACCGAGTTGTTCACGCCGATCACGAGCTTCGCAAACTCGTCGGCGTGGTGCAGCGAATCGTTGGCGATGACCGCCATGGTCGTCTTGCCATCCGACAGAAAGCCCTGCGGCGAGGTGACGTTAGCGGCGGTAAGCGCGTTGCGAAGCTGGTCGGGCGAAAGACCCATCGCATTCAGCGCACGCAGGTTCACGTCGACGCGAATGGCAGGCGTGGCGCTACCGGCGATATCGACCGAGGCGATGCCTTCCTGCTGGCGAAGACGCTGGGCGAGGATGGAGTCGGCGACGTTGTAGAGATCGGTCGGCGCCACCGTGTCCGAGGTGAGCGCCAGCACCACCACCGGATCGTCGTTCGGGTTGGCCTTCTGGTATGACGGCGCATTCAGCAGGCCTGCCGGCAGATCGGGCTGGGCCGCGTTGATCGCGGACTGCACATCTCGCGCGGCCGCATCGATGTTGGTGCCGTTCTGGAAGAACAGCAGCACGAACGCGCTGCCTTCCGAGCTGTTCGAACGCATGCTCTCGACGCCCGGCACCTGGCCCAGGTGCCGCTCGAGCGGCGCCGCCACCGTGGAGGCCATGGTGCTGGCATCCGCACCGCTCTGCTGGGCCTGCACGAAGATCGCGGGGAACTGGATGTTCGGAAGCGCCGCCACGCCCAGGAGCGAATAACAGATCAGACCGATCACGAACACACCGATCGCAAGCAGCGAGGTGCCGATGGGGCGGCGGATGAACGGGCCGGAAATATTCATCGAGCAAGGGGCTTCAGCAGGCGTGGGGTGGCGCGGGGGAATCCGTTCCTAACGCGTGTCCCGGAAAAAGGTTTCGCCGGGCGGGAAGCCGTCCGGCGAAAAGAGAGTGAGCCTTGGTGCCCAGGCTCGGTCCGCATCAGTCCGCGGGCCGTGGCTGGGCGTGGGTCGCCAGCAGGCGTTGTCGCTTGCGTTCGGCGAGCCAGTCGGAGAATCGCTCCATGTACAGGTAGATCACCGGCGTGGTGTACAGGGTGACCAGCTGCGACAGGAGCAGGCCGCCGACAATCGACACACCCAGCGGCTTGCGCAGTTCCGAACCAATGCCGTTGCCGAGCGCGAGTGGCAAGGCACCCAGCAGCGCGGCGGCGGTCGTCATCATGATCGGGCGGAAACGTAGCAGGCAGGCGCGGCGGATCGCGTCCGTCGCGTTCATGCCGGTACGCTTCGCCTCGATCGCGAAGTCGATCATCATGATCGCGTTCTTCTTCACGATACCGATCAGCAACACGATACCCACGATGCCATCCACCGACAGTGTCATGCCGCACATCAGCAGGGCAAGCAGCGCGCCGACGCCAGCGGGCGGCAGGGTCGAGATGATCGTCAGCGGGTGGATGTAGCTCTCATAGAGTACGCCCAGCACGATGTAGATCACGATGATCGACGCGAGCAGCAGGAGCACTTCATCGCCCACCGAGGAGGAGAACTCCGCGGCCTTGCCGATGAACTGGCCACGCACCTGCGGCGGGAAGTCCAGCGTCTTTTCTACTTCATGGATCGCGGTGACCGCCTCGGAAAGCGAATAACCCTGCGCCAGGTTGAACGAGATCGTGACCGCTGGCAGCTGCTGCAGGTGGCTGACCACCAGCGGGGCGGTCGTGACCTGGGCACTGGCCAGCGAGGCGATGGGAATGGTGCCACCCGCGCCCACCTGGAAGCCAACGTTACCCGTATTGCCGATACCCGCCGGCGTTGCCGAGTTGCTCGATGCCAGCTGGCCGAAGCTCGTGGCGTTCGAACCGGTGAGTGCACCGTTGCCGTTGCCACGCACCGTCAGCTTGTTGAGCAGGTCGGCGCTGTTGCGGAACTCCGGCGAGACCTCCATCACCACGCGGTACTGGTTGAGCTGGGTGAAGATGGTCGAGATCTGGCGCTGGCCGAACGCGTCGTAAAGCGTGTCGTCGATCGTCTGCACCGGCACGCCCAGTCGGCTGGCCGTATCACGATCGATGGTGAGCTTCAGCGCGGTGCCCTGGTCGGCGAGGTTGTTGTCCACATCGGACAACTCCTTGCGCTTGCGCAGGGCAGAGGTCATCTGCTGCGCGTAGCCCGCAAGCTCCGTCGAGTTCACGTCGGAGAGGGAGTACTGGTATTCCGTTGCCGACACCTGGCTATCCAGCGTCACGTCCTGCACCGGCTTCAGGTACAGCGCCACGCCCGCGATGTTGCCGGCCGCACGCTGCAGGCGCGGCAGCACGTCGTCCAGGCTGTCGCGATCGCTACGGTCCTTCAGCACCAGCGAGAGCTGGCCCTGGTTGAGCGTGGGATTCACCGAGCCCGCACCGATGAAGGCGGCGACACCCGAGACGGCGGGATCCTTCGCCAGCGCATCGGCCACGGCCTTCGTGCGCTGTTCCATCTGCGGGAAGGCGACGTTCTGGTCGGCCTGGACCACGGCGGTGATGAGGCCGGTGTCCTGCTCGGGGAGCAAGCCCTTCGGGATCACGATGTACAGCACCACGGTGAGCGCGACCGTGGCCGCGGCGATCAGCATGGTGAGCGGGCGATGGTCGAGGACCCAGTCGAGGCTGCGGCCATAGCCTTCCACGATGCGCGACCACACCGTGTGCTTGCCGCTGGCCGTGGCGTGCTCATGCGCGTCATCCGCATCGGGCAGCTCATCCGCCTTGAGCAGGTACGCGCACATCATCGGCGTGAGCGTCAGCGAGACCAGCATGGAGATGGCCACCGCGATGGTGAGCACCCACGCGAACTCGTGGAACAGGCGGCCGGTGACGCCCGGCATCAGCAGCAGCGGCAGGAACACGGCGATCAGCGAGACGGTCAGCGAGAGCACCGTGAAGCCGATTTCCTTGGCGCCCACTTCCGCGGCCGTCTTCGCATCCTGGCCTTGTTCGATGTAGCGGACGATGTTCTCGATCATCACGATCGCGTCGTCGACCACGAAGCCGGTGGCCACCGCCAACGCCATCAGCGAGAGGTTATCCAGCGACATGCCCGCAAAGGCCATGACGCCGAACGTACCCATGAGCGAGAGCGGCACCGCGACCGACGGGATCACCGTGGCCCACAGGCGGCGCAGGAAGACGAAGATCACCGCCACCACGAGGCAGATGGTGAGGATCAGCGTGAACTGCACGTCCTCGACCGAGGCACGGATGGTGATCGTGCGGTCGGAGAACACCTTCAGGTGCACATCCGCCGGCAGCACCTTCTGCAGGTCGGGGATGGTCTGGCGGATGGACTGCACCGTCTGCACGATGTTCGCGCCAGGCTGGCGGCGGATATCGAGCAGCACGGCGGGCTTGCCGTTGGCCCACGCGGCGAGCTGGTCGTTTTCGACACCATCGACGACGTTGGCAACATCCTTCAGGCGCACCGGCGAGTCGTTGGTGTAGCTGATGATCGTGTCTTTGTAATCGGCGGCCGTGGCAAGCTGGTCGTTCGTGCCGATGCTGTAGGACTGCGTCTTGCCGTTCAGCGTGCCCTTAGGCGCATTCACGTTCGCCTGGGTCAGCGAGCTGCGCACGTCTTCCATGGTGAGGCCAAGATTGGCCAGCTGCGCGGGGTTGATCTGGATACGCACGGCCGGGCGCACATTGCCCGCGATGGACACCAGGCCCACGCCCTGCACCTGCGCGAGCTTCTGCGCAATGATCGAATCCGCGTAGTTGTTCACGTCACGCAGCTGCACCGTATCGGAGGTGAGCATGAGCGTCATGATCGGCGCATCGGCCGGGTTCACGCGGTTATAGACCGGCGGATACGGCAGGTTGTTCGGCAGCGTGCCACGCGCCTGGTTGATCGCTGCCTGCACATCCTGCGCTGCGATATCGATATCGCGATCCATGTTGAACTGCAGGACGATGGTCGAGAGGCCTGCCGACGAATCCGAGCTCATCGACGCGAGACCGGAGATCTGGCCGAAGTTGCGCTCGAGCGGCGTGGTGATCAGCGCCGCCATGGTGCTGGCCGAGGCACCGGGATACTGGGTGGTAACGACGAGGCTGGGCGCGTCGATTTCCGGCAGCGCCGAGACCGGCAGCTGCCGGTAGCCAAGGATGCCAAGCAACAACACCGCCACCATGAGCAGCGAGGTCGCGATAGGCCGGCGAATGAAGAGTGTCGAGAAACCCACGGTTCAGTCCTGGTGTCTGGGCCACGGGGCCCGTTGGCGGCGCGTCCCTCATGGACGCGCCGCGAGCGAAGGCTTAGCCGCCGCGGCGACCGCCGCCCTGGCGACCGTTCTTGGCCTTCGACTTCTGCAATTCGTCAGCCGTCGGCGCGGCCGGCACCTGGCCCGGGGCCAGCGGCTGCACCTTCGAACCCGGCTTCAGGCGGAACTGGCCTTCGGTAACGACCTTCTCGCCCAGCTTCAGGCCCGTGATCATCACGTGGCTGTCGCCGACTTCCGAAGCGGTCTGCACCGACTGCATCTTGACCGTGTTGTCGCCCTGCACGAGGTAGACGTAGTCGCCGTCGGGGCCACGCTGCACGGCCTGCGCCGGGATCACGAGGCCGCCCTTCACCGTACGCACGTTGAGGCGCGCGTTGACGAACTGGCCGGGCCACAGCTCGGTCTTCTGGTTATCAAACAGGCCACGCAGGCGGAACGTGCCGGTGGTGGTGTCGATCGTGTTGTTGATGACCTCGAGGTGGCCGCTGGTCACCACGTGCGCATCGGTGCGGTCCAGCGCGTCGACGACGAGCGGCGTATCCGGGCTGGCTGCCATGCCGCTGCGGACCATGTCGAGGTTCTTCTCGGGCAGCGTGAAGGTCACATAGATCGGGTGCACCTCGGTCAGCGTCACGATCGACGTGGTCGTGGTGACGATGTTGCCGACGTCGACGCCGCGGATGCCGGCCAGGCCGGTGATCGGGGCGATGACCTTGGTGAAGCCGAGCTGCACCTGGGCGGCACGGATCGAGGCCTGGTCGGCCACGACCGTGGCGTTGGCCTGGTCCAGGGTGTTCTTCAGGTTATCCAGGTCCTGCTTGGAGACGTACTGCTGGCCGCCCTTGCTCACGAGGTTCTGCGAACGCTCGAGGTTGTTCTTGGCGGTAGCCGACAAGGCCTGGTCCTGCTTGAGCTTGGCCACGGCCTGGTCGTACTGCGACTGGATGGTGCGCGGATCGATTTCCGCGATCACGTCACCCTGCTTCACTTCCTGGCCTTCGGTGAAGTTCAGCTTCATGAGCTGACCACCCACCTGCGGGCTGACAGTGACCTGGTTACGCGCCTGCACGGTACCCGTGGCGCTGAGGTACACAGGGACATCCTGGGCCACGACGGGCACCACGGTGACCGGAACGGGTGGCTGATCCTTGCCCTGCCCTTCGCCGTTGGCCTGGGCGGATGCATCCTGGGCGTTTGCACCACCCTTGTGCATGCGGGGTAGGACGACAACGGCGGCGATCACCACGACCACGATGACCGCTAGCGCGATTTTCCAAAAACGCGACATGTAAAGCTCCCAATGAGAAACCGCTCGATGGCAACGCCCTTCGATGGGGCGCGCCTCGCGCCGCGGGTTTTATACCCTGAAAACGTGAAGGATCGGCGGCGACAATATAGGTGTACGGGAACGACATTGAACAATGCCGGTTGACAGGGGTACACCATGACTGACGGCATGCTACCCAAGGTATCCGGCCCCATTTGAGGCCACTTTCGGGCACCCCGGAGGCGGACCGCTGACGAATGCGAAGGTTCCGTTATACTCGGGTGCGACCGCCGGCTGGCGGCAGGCAAGCCGGAGCCCGGGGAGGGGGACGGCCCACCTAAACTTGATGGGAGTCAGTGCGTGAGCGGTTCTCCGAGCAAGTCCGATCAGAACTTCGTCCGTCAATTCTCGTGGCTTACCGCTGGCTTAAGCCTTCTGGCCCTCATCCTGATGGTGTTGGCTTACACCATCTACTCGAATATCCCGAAGGATCAGGATCCGGCCGTGGCTAAGCGCACGGAGGCCCGGATCGCACCGGCGGGTGCCGTTTACGCGGGTGATACGGGCCGGGCGGCGATGCTTGCGGCGCAGGAGGCGGCGGCGAAGGCGGCGGCTTCCCAGGTGGCGTACGGTGGCAGCAAGGATGGCAAGACGATTTACGACAACCTGTGCCATAGCTGCCATACGGCGGGTGTGGCGGGGGCGCCGAAGCTGGGTGACAAGGGTGCCTGGGGTGCTCGTATCGCTGAGGGTACGGCGACGCTGATCAAGCATGCGATCGAGGGTTATACGGGCCCGGATGGCAACCATATGCCTCCGAAGGGCGGTAATCCGGCCCTGACGGAGGAGCAGGTGGGCAATACGGTGAAGTGGATGGTCGATCAGGCCAAGTAAGCTGCTTCGCTTGCCCGCTCTACGAAAAGCCGGCCTTGTGTCGGCTTTTTTGTGGCCTCTCGGGACGGCTCGCCTTCGGCTTCGCGTTGGGCTGGCTCGGCCTTTGGCCATCGCGTTAGCGCTCGGACGTCTCCGGAAAGAGCCCTTGGCGCCCACCCTCGCTGCTCAGACAAGTCTCCAACGTTCGAAAAGGATGCCCCTCCGGGGCCATGTATCTGATTGGCCTACGGCCGCGAACCGGCGTGCGGACGGGGGTTTGAAACTCGCCTTCCTGGCTCGGTTTCAAACGACCGGCCATCCATGGCCGGCCCCGCCTGTGGCGGCTGTTCCCGTCCGCCCGCCTCGTCTCCGACAACTCGCCTCGAGGGTGGGCGCCAAGGCCTCTCGGACACACCGAGGCGGGTCGATGGGAAAGCCACCGCCGACAACACGGCCGACCTCGCGGCGCCCCACACCTGCCAAACAGCCGTAGGAGCCCACCCTGTGGGCGACATCTTTCGCCCAAACGCACAGGCCCTCTCGTACGGCACGATCGATCAAGGGCCAGACGCCGCAAGATCCGAAGGCTGCCGCGAACGGCGTCGCCCACAGGGTGGGCTCCTACGGGGGTGGGCGTTGGTTTGTCGGTGGGCTGTACCTCGAGCGGCAAGGCCTGCCGCCACGGCCCCGTTGCCGGCTCTCCTCTCACGAAACCTCAGTGCCTCAGAGAGCCCTCGGCGCCCACCCTCGAGGCGAGTTTCGCAGGCGAGGCAGCCGGGCGGGAACAGCCCCGCAGGGGGGACGGCCATGGATGGCCGTTCCTTTTCGACGAGACAGGGACGTCTCGTCGAAAAGCCCCGCCCGGCTGCCGGTTCGCGCCCGTAGGGCAATAAGTACATTTGCCGCGTCAGCGGCACTCCCTTTCGAACGACGAGGACCTGTCTGAGCAGCGAGGGTGGGCGCCGAGGGCTCTCCTGCGACCACGTCCGAGCGCTAAAGCGATGGCCAAAGGCCGAGCCAGCCCAACGCGATGCCGAAGGCGAGCCTTATCGGGCGGCCACCCAATTGGCAGCAAATGCCTGAAGTTGTGGAAAAAACGCGGCGAATGTTTCACGTAGCATCGCGTCGTGCTCGATCAGCAGCGGTACCGACTCGCCCACCGGGTTCGCCCGGGACAGACGCCGCGAGAGGCCGCCCAGGGCCGCCGCCACACGCTCCAGGTCCGCATAGCCCGCTGGCAGCTCGTGTGCATCCATATATAAGAGGAAGCGCTTCAGGCCATCCGGCAGGATCGCGTCGGCCGCATGCATCTCCGCTCGCAGATTGTCGGAAAAAGCCTCAAGTGGCGTCGGGCAATAGCTCGCGAAGTCACGCGCCAGGCAATGGTCGAACCACACATCCAGGAAAATCCCCGCATACCGCCGGAACGGCGGCGGCATCGCCTCGCGGGCCTTGCGCACCAACGGATGCGTATCCGTATAGCCGTCGATCGCCCGGTGCAGGTAAATCCCGTCGCGCACCCGCACGGGCAACGACTCATCCGGCGTGCCCCGGACGAAATCGCCCATCACGCCACCCAGGCGCAAACCCGCATCGTTCCCCGCCAGCAGGGCATGCGCCAGCACGTTCACGGGGTGGCTCCGGCGCGGGTCGCGCAGCCAGCGGTTATCATGGCGGGCATGACTGATCTTCTACCTACAGCGCCGGATCACTTCCCGGACGAAACGCTGAGCTTCGCGCTGGCCGGGCCCGCGGGCAAGCTCGAATGCGAAGCCAAGGCTGCGACCGAGGGCCGCAGGAACGCCGTGGCGGTCATCTGCCACCCGCTCTCCACCGAAGGTGGCAGCATGCATAACAAGGTCGTGACCATGCTGGAACGCGCGCTGCGCGAGTCCGGGCTGGACACGGTCATCTTCAATTTCCGCAGCGTCGGCCGCTCCGAAGGCAGCTTCGACGAGGGTCACGGGGAAAGCGACGACCTCGCCGCCGTCGTCGCCTGGGCACGCAAGGCGCGCCCCGGCGCGAAGCTCTGGCTGGCCGGCTTCTCGTTCGGAAGCTACGTCGCCCTGCGCAACGCCGTCGCCCTGCAGGCCACCGCGCTCATCACCATCGCCCCGCCCGCGGCCGGGCGCAGCTGGGACTTCTCCACGATCAACCTGCCCGCCTGCCCCTGGCTCGTGGTCATGGGCGATGCCGACGAAATCGTCGAACCCCAGGGCGTCTACGACTGGGTCGAGAGCCTCCCCGAGGACAAGCGCCCCAGGCTGGTGAAGATGGAAGAGACCAGCCACTTCTTCCACCGCCGCCTCATGGACCTGCGCGGCGTGATCAGGCACGAAGTGAAGGACTGGCCGCCCCAGGCGGCTGGCGACGAGGCATGAGCTGCCCGGAGCTGACCCCGGGTGAGCGTTACCGGGATGGCGTGGTCGGGCACCGCTGGGAATCCGACCCGGCGCAGCTGGGTGTCATCGCCGAGTTCGACCGGATGCATGCCGCGCTGTGCCAGCCCACCGAGGCAGCTGGCGGCGGGCTGTTCGGCCGGCTGAAATCCATGCTGGGTGGCGATGCCCAGCGCGAAACGGTCAAGGGCCTCTACCTCTGGGGTAGCGTCGGCCGTGGCAAGACCTTCCTCATGGATCTGTTCGTCTCCAGCCTGGCGCCCGGACTGGCGCTGCGCCGGCACTTCCATCGCTTCATGCAGGAAACGCACGCCACCCTTCGCGAGCTGGGCGACCGGCAAAGCCCGCTCGATGAAGTCGCCGCGCGTATCGCCGCGAAGCACCGCGTGCTGTGCCTGGATGAATTTCTCATCTCCGACATCGGCGACGCGATGATCATGGCCGGCCTGCTCGAGGGCCTGTTCTCGCGCGGTGTCACGCTCGTCACGACCTCGAACACCGTGCCGGCCAACCTCTATAAGGATGGCTTGCAGCGCGCTCGCTTCCTGCCGGCCATCGCCGCGCTGGAAAAGCACTGCGTGGTGCACGAGATGGTGTCGCCACGTGACTGGCGCCTGCGCGCGCTGAGCCAGGCGTCGGTGTATCTCGTGCCGCCCGGCCCGGAGGCCGAGCGCTCGCTGGCGAAGATCTTCACCACGCAGGCGCAGGGCGATATTGAAGAGGGCGGTTCGGTTGCCATCAATGCCCGCGACATCCCGGTGCGCCGCCGCGCACCGAATGTCATCTGGTTCGATTTCGCCGCCCTGTGCGAAGGCCCACGCGCCGTCACCGACTACATCGAACTGGCGAAGGCATACCCCACCGTCATCCTCTCGGGTGTCCCGCAGTTCACCGATTTCACCGAGAACGAGGCGAAGCGATTCGTCTTGCTGGTAGACGAGTTCTACGATCGCCACGTAAAGTTGGCGTTGTCGGCCGCGGCGCCGATCACCGAACTCTACGATGGCACCCGTGTACGTGCCGAGTTCGGCCGAACAGAGTCGCGCCTAATCGAAATGCAGAGTGAAGACTACCTGGGTCGCGATCACAAGCCATGAGTTGACGTGGGCGCCACCGCCTGTTCGCAACCACGCCATGCGAACGATGCTATCCGGGCGGGAAATGCCGCGACACTTACGACGAGAATTGCCCATGCATCACTACGAACTCATCCCCGGCAAAGGCATTCGCTTCGGCGAAATTGAGATTTTCTTCAACAAGCAGCGCACGGAACTGCGCGCCGAACTCGGCTTCGACAAGAAGGAAAACGAGGGCATCTTCGATGACGAGGATGAGTACGGCATCGATGGCGAGGACGGCATCCTGCTTCGCTTCCTCGGGAACAAGCTCTGCGATATCGAAGTGCACGGCGGCAGCCTTGTCTACGACGACATCGAACTCAAAGCCACCGATATCCGCAAGCTCCAGGATGCCCTGCACAACAGCGGCATCGCCATCAGCGAGGAAAGTGAGTGGCTCTCCGAAGGCCGTGATTGCATCGACCTGCAGATCGTCGTGGCTACGGCTGGCGATGCCGATCAAGTGGAAAACGACAATTACGACCGCATCGCCTGGGTGGCGACCAGCGTCGATTTCAAGGTCGAAGACGCATGAGCGCGCGCCCCACCACCTGGCTCCGCCTCGTGGTGGTGGCCTTGCTTCTCACCACGCTGGCGGGCTGCGCAAGCGGCCCGCGCGTGGCACCCCAGCGCAGCGCCCTCGCCCACTGGTCGCCGTCGCCGAACTTCAATGCGCGCAAAGCGCAGCTCATCGTGCTGCATCACACCTCGATCGGTGACGCCACGGCTGCCTTGAACGTGCTGAAGACGCGCAATAGCCAGGGTCCGGTGAGCGCGCACTACCTCGTCGAGATGGATGGCCGCATCGATCAGCTGGTCGATGAAGGCGACCGTGCCTGGCATGCCGGGGCGGCACGCTGGGGCGACATGACGGACCTGAACTCCTCGTCGATCGGCATTGAGATCGACAACGACGGCCACTCGCCTTTTACCCAGCCGCAGATCGATGCGCTTATCCGCCTGCTCGCTGATATCACCACGCGCCTCGGCATCCCTCGTACAGCCATCGTCGGTCACGGCGACATCGCGCCCGGGCGGAAGGATGACCCGAGCGTACAGTTCCCCTGGGCCACGCTCGCCAGCAACGGCTACGGCCTGTGGTTCGATACGCCGCTGATACCGGCGCCGCCGGGCTTCGACAGCCTTGCCGCCATGCGGCTGGTGGGTTACGACGTCTCCGTGCCACGCACGGCCATCATCGCGTTCCATCGCCACTACCGGGCGATGGAAACGGATGCACTGGATGCGACCGATGCGGCCATTCTGTACTCCCTGCAACGGAAGCTGATGGCGCCGCGTTAACCGCCGTGGGTCAGTAGGCGAAAGTGCGGAAGGCGTCGATCGTGCGCTCGACACCTTCGTCATCGATATCGAGGTGGGTGACCAGGCGAATCGACGGCAGGTAACCGATGCTGAGGCGGATGCCCTTCGCTGCCGTGTGTGCCGCGAGATCCTTCAGGCGCGCCGCGGGGACATCAACGAACACCATGTTGGTATGGCAGCCCTGCAGCGTGAGGCCATCGATCTTGCCCAGGGCTTCGGCCAACCGCTTCGCCCGCGCGTGGTCATCGGCGAGGCGTTCCACATGGTGGTCGAGGGCGTGCATGGCCGCGGCGGCGAGCATGCCGGCCTGGCGCCAGCCGCCGCCGGTCACTTTGCGCCAGCGGCGGGCGCGGTCGATGAGCTTCACATCGCCGAGCAACACCGAGCCGACCGGCGCGCCCAGCCCCTTCGAGAGACACACCGACACGCTATCGAAACCCTGGGCCACCTCGCCGGCCGGGCGGCCGTAAGCGATGGCGGCGTTGTAAATCCGGGCGCCGTCCAGATGCAGGCCCAGGCCACGCCGGGTCGCGAGCTCACGGGCGGCGGCCATGTATTCGAAAGGCAGCGCGCGGCCGTGCCAGGTGTTTTCCAGCGCCAGCAGCTTGGAGCGGGCAAAGTGTGGGTCCACCGGCTTGATGGCCGCCTCAACCTTGTCGAGCGGCAGCGTGCCATCCGCTGCCTGCGGGATCGGCTGCGGCTGGATCGAGCCGAGCACGGCCGCGCCACCGCCTTCGAACCGGTAGGTATGCGCATCGGCGCCCACGATGTATTCGTCACCGCGCTCGCAGTGACTCATCAGGGCGAGCAGGTTGCTCTGCGTCCCGGTAGGGACGAACAGCGCCGCCGCGAAGCCGAGGTCCGCCGCGAGGCGATCCTGCAAGGCATTGACGGTCGGGTCTTCGCCGTACACGTCGTCACCCACCGGTGCACGGAGCATGGCCTCGCGCATGGCATCGGTGGGCTGGGTCACGGTGTCGCTACGCAGGTCGATCGTTCGCATGGGAGTGCCGGTGTCGTGGGGCCAGCCGTGGATGGTACGCCAGCCTGTTCACGATTCCGTAGCCCACGTCACGTCATGCTTTACGCATGATCACGATCGTTATGGGTGTATCCGGCAGCGGCAAGAGTACGGTAGGTGGCGACCTGGCCGCCCACCTCGGCCTGCCCTTTATCGACGGCGACAGCCTCCACCCCCAGGCCAACAAGGACAAGATGGCCCAGGGCATCCCCCTGGACGACACCGACCGCGCACCGTGGCTGGCGGCGATCGTGGCGGTGATGGATGAGCACCGCGCCCGCCACACGTCCCTGGTGATCGCCTGCTCGGCGCTGAAGCGCCGCTATCGCGATATCTTGCGCGGCGACCACCGCGATGTCCGCTTCGTCTACCTGCACGGCACGCGCGAGCTCCTGGCCGAACGCCTCGCGGTACGCGGCGCGCACTTCTTCAACCCCGCCCTGCTCGATAGCCAGCTCGCGACGCTCGAGGAGCCGTCGCGCAGCGAGGCGGCATGGGTGGAGATCACCGACCCGCCGGCGCGAATCGTCGAGAAAGTGATCCGCGCGGGCTGCGCCGAAGCGCGTCAGGCCGCCCGATAGTCCGTCGGGGGCTTGCCCAGCGCGCGGCGGAACATCGTCGAGAAACTGGTCGCGCTTTCGTAGCCGAGGTCGAGCGCCACATCGGTCACGGCGTCACCGGCGGCGAGCCGGGGCAGCGCCGCCAGCAGGCAGGCCTGTTGGCGCCACTGGGCGAAGCTCATGCCGGTCTCGCGGCGGAACAGCCGGGTGAAGCTGCGCCGGTGCATACCCAGTCCACCGGCCCACGCGTCGATGCCCTCGGCAACGTTCGGGTGTTCGAGGAAGCGTGCGGATAAGGACGCGAGGGCGGGGTCGGTCGGCAGCGGCAGTTCCAGCGGCACGCGCGGTGCGCGGCTGATTTCTTCGACGAGCAGGGCCATAAGCATCCCGTCGCGGCCATCCGGGTCGTACTCGCGTGGCACTTCGGCGGCTTCGACCAGCAGGGCGCGCAGCAATGGCGACACGGTGATGACCCGGCAGGCCTCGCCGGCCTTGCCGGTGACTTCGGGCTCGATATACACGCTATGCGTCATGACCGCGCCGATCATGCGCACGGCATGCGGTGTGCCAGAGGGAATCCACACGGCCCGTTCGGGCGGCGCGATCCACGCGCCGTAGGGCGTGGTGATGGCGATAGTGCCTGCCGACGCGTAGAGCAACTGGCCGCGGCGGTGCTGGTGGGTCGCCAGTTCGAACGCGGCGGGATAGGTGTTGCCGCGCGAGATCACCGGGCGTGGCGTGGCTTCAAACGCGTCGTTATCCAGGGGCGGCATGGCCTTTGTCCCAAACTCGAAGGGTTTTGACCCGCATTCTAGCGCGGGCCAGACGGGGCCGTGGTTTCATACGCCATCCCCAGCCCAGGACCGAACCATGCAAGCCCCCGCTGATGTGGCGGCGCCGGCCAACCGCGCTACCGCTCCCACCGTCTATGGCGTCATCTTCGCCATCAGCTTCTGCCACCTCCTCAACGACATGATGCAGTCGCTCCTGCCGGCGATTTACCCCGGCCTGAAGAGCGATTTCCATCTCGATTTCGGGCAGATCGGCCTCATTACCCTCACCTATCAGATCACGGCGTCGATCCTGCAGCCGCTGGTAGGCCTGTATGCCGACCGGCGCCCGACGCCGCTGGCGCTGCCCGGCGGCACGCTGTTCTCGCTGGCAGGGTTGCTGGTGCTGTCGCAGGCTCACGCCTACCCGATCCTGCTGGCGGGTGCGGCCCTGCTGGGCATGGGCTCGTCGGTGTTCCATCCGGAATCCTCGCGCGTGGCCCGCATGGCCTCGGGCGGCAAGCACGGACTCGCGCAGTCGCTGTTCCAGGTGGGCGGTAACGCCGGCCAGGCACTGGGCCCGCTCGCTGCCGCCGTCGTCGTCGTGCGCTGGGGCCAGTCGAGCCTGGGCTTCTTCGCGCTGCTTGCACTGCTCTCCTGCGCCATCCTGTGGAACGTTGGCCAGTGGTACAAGCACCACGGCCTGCCGCGGCTGCACGCTTCGCATGCCGCGCACAAGGAAACCGCCCCGCCGGCACGCGATGCCACGCGCGGTATCAGCGTACTGCTCGCGCTGATCTTCTCGAAGTATGTGTACCTGGCCAGCCTGACCAGCTACTTCACGTTCTACCTGATCCACAAGTTCAACGTGTCGGTGGAAACCGCGCAGCTGCACCTGTTCGTGTTCCTCGGCGCCGTCGCCGTCGGCACGATCGTCGGCGGCCCCATCGGCGATCGCTTCGGCCGCAAGAAGGTCATCTGGTTCTCGATCCTGGGCACGTTGCCGTTCACGCTGCTGCTGCCGCATGCGAGCCTGTTCTGGACCGCGCCGCTCACCGTCGCGATCGGCCTGATCCTCGCGTCGGCATTCCCGGCGATCGTGGTGTTCGCGCAGGAGCTCGTGCCGGGCAAGGTGGGGATGATCTCCGGCTTGTTCTTTGGCTTTTCGTTCGGCATGGGCGGCATTGGTGCCGCAGTGCTTGGCGAGCTCGCTGATCATTACGGCATCGAGTTCGTTTACCAGATCTGCGCGTACCTGCCGTTGATCGGGTTGCTCGCGGCGTTCTTGCCTAACCCCAAGCGGCAAAGCTGATCGCATGGTAGGAGCCCACCCTGTGGGCGACGCCTTTCGCGAAGTAGGAGCCCACCCTGTGGGCGACGCCTTTCGCGAAGTAGGAGCCCACCCTGTGGGCGACATCTTTCGCGAAGTAGGAGCCCACCCTGTGGGCGACATCTTTCGCGGAAGAGCTGCAGACCCTGTGGCGGCGGTACGAAAGGCGGCGCCCACAGGGTGGGCTCCTACAACGGTAGCGTGCGGCTATTTGGGTAGCGCATATGCGATGACCCAATCGCCCTGCTTGGTGCCGAGCGAGCCATGCCCACCGGCCACCACCAGGATGTACTGGTTGCCCTTGCTGTCGGCATAGCTCATCGGCGTGGCCTGGCCACCTGCGGGGAGGCGCGCTTCCCATAGCTTCCTGCCGGTACGCACATCGTAGGCACGCAGGTAGTAGTCCAGCGTGCCACTCAGGAAGGTGAGCCCGCCCGCTGTCGTCACCATGCCGCCGAGGCTTGGCACACCCAAGGGCATCGGGATCGGTAGCGGTGCGCTATCCACGATCGTGCCGTTGCGGTGCTTCCACAGCACCTTACCGCTGCGCAGATCGACGCCTGCGACATAACCCCACGGCGGTGCCTGGCACGGAATACCCAGCGGCGAGAGGAATGCCGCCAGCTCGATGCCATACGGAATGCCCTTCGCCTGCTTGATACCCTCGGTTTCGCTCTTGGGTTCGCTCACTTCCATCTTGTCGAGCTGTTCTTTCGGAATCAGCCGCGACTGGAAAGCCATGTAACTTGGATTCGCGAGCAGCAACTGGCGCGTGGGATCCACCGAGATGCCACCCCAGTCGAAGACGCCGAAGTTACCCGGGTATACCAGCGAGCCCTGCAACGACGGCGGCGTATACATCCCGTCGTAACGCAGCGAGCGGAAGCGCACGCGACACCACAACATATCGAACGGCGTGGTCCCCCACATATCGGCTTCGCGCAGATCGGGGGGCGCCATGTTCACGTCCGACATCGGCTGGGTGGCCGCCGTGTGATCGCCCGCTACGGCACCTTGTGGCCGCGGCACTTCGCGAATGGGGAAGATCGGTGCGCCATCGCGACGATCCAGCACGTAGATGCTGCCCTGCTTCGTCGATGCGAGCACCGCTGGCTTCACGCCGTTATCCGTCGTGATATCCACCAGCGTGGGCTGCCCACCGACATCCATATCCCAGATGTCGTGGTGGGTGAACTGGTAGTTCCATTTCACCTTGCCGGTGGCGATATCCAGCGCGACGAGACCCGCGCCATATTTTTCGGACGTTGCCGTACGGCCGCCCGCGAACTGATCCGGTGTCTGGTTGCCCATCGGCAGGTACAACATGCCGAGGTTTTCATCGACGCTGAAGACCGACCACATGTTCGGCGAGTTACGCGTATACGTGCCATCCGGGGCGATGGGCGCCGTATCGTCAGGGCGGCCCGGATCCCAGTTCCACACGAGATGGCCGTCGTGCACGTCATAGGCGCGGATCACGCCGGAGGGTTCGTCGGTGGATTCGTTGTCGGTGACATGGCCGCCAATGATCACGAGGTCTTTGGTGACCGCCGGCGGCGAAGTGGAGTAGTAGCCACCCGGCGTGAACGAACCGATGTTCGCGCGCAGGTTCACCGTGCCGTGGTCGCCGAAGTCGTCGCATACCTGGCCGTTATCGGCATTGATCGCGATGAGGCGCGCATCAGCCGTGGGCAGGAACAGGCGGCGCGGGCACGTCCCTGCCGCCAGTACGTTCGCGGGCAGCGGTGCCGTGGAGGCCGGTGCCGGTGCGCCCGGCGCCGTCGTGGCCGGTGCAGGGATGAGCGCGGCGGCGTAGCGCGCATCGTCGTGGTACGACACGCCGCGGCAGGTCATGTGCTCCCAGTGCTTGAAGCCCACCGGACTCTGGATCTTCGGATCGAACTCCCAGCGCTTCGTACCCGTGGCGGCATCCACCGCGATCACCCGGCTATGCGGCGTGCACAGGTACACGGTGTCGCCAATCTTGAGTGGGGTGTTTTCCGAGGTGGTTTCGGTCGGATCATCGGGCCCGGGCAGGTCGCCGGTCTGCAACTTCCACGCGACCTGAAGCTGGGCCACGTTATCGGGCGTGATCTGCTTCAGCGGCGAGTAGCGCTGGCCCCACGGCGAACCACCGTAATCCGTCCAGTCGCCATCGGCCCGCGCGGCACGATCGCCTTGCGGGCCCGACACATCGTCCATCGATAGTTCGCCGGCCACGTCCGGCACCGGACGGAACACGCCCACCAGGCCAACGATCGCAACGACGAGCAACCCGAGGAAAAGGAAGCCACCACCCGTGCCGCGCGCAGTAGCAAGGTAGGGATCGCGGCTCAAGCCCCGCCGTGGCCAGGGCAGCCATAACCACAAGCCGAGCACGAACCAGACATCGAGGCGTGGCAGCAACTGCCACCAGTCGAACCCCACCTCCCATACGGCCCAGCCAGCACTCGCCAGGAGGAACAACGTGTAGAGCGGAATCGAGAGGCGGGCGCGGAACAGCATGAGTACCGCGACCAGCAGGAGCAGTGCGCCGGACACCGCAAAATAAAGCGATCCACCTTCGTTGATCAGGCGGATGCCACCCAGCAACATGGCGACGCCAGCTAGCGCAAGGATGAAGGCGGAGAACAGCGTGGCGGGATGAAAACGACGGACCCTGATCACTGGAAACCTCCCTTGCGACGGGTACTCCCCCTGTCTCAAAGAGTGTGATTTCCAGCGTGAAGCTCTAGTGCAGGACTGAGCCGCTCAGGCCGCGGCGTTTCCGGCCAGTTCGGCCTCCATGGTCTGCCGCATCAGGTATTTCTGCACCTTGCCGGTCACCGTCATGGGGAAGCTTTCCACGAAGCGCACGTAGTGTGGCACCTTGAAATACGCGAGATGCCGGCGGCAGTAATCCTGGATGCCCGCTTCGGTGACATGGGCGCCATCGCGCAAGCGGACCCACGCGCACACCTGTTCGCCGAAACGCTCGTCAGCCACGCCGAACACCTGGACGTCCTGGATATCCGGGTGCCCGTAAAGGAACTCCTCGATCTCGCGCGGATAGATGTTCTCGCCACCTCGGATGATCATGTCCTTGAGGCGGCCGACGATGGTGCAGTAGCCCTCGTCATCGACGACGGCAAGGTCGCCTGTGTGCATCCACCGCGCTTCGTCCAGCGCGGCTCGTGTATTGGCGTCATCGTTCCAATAGCCGCGCATCACCGAATAGCCGCGCGTGAGCAGTTCGCCGGTAGTGCCACGAGGCACGACACGGCCGGCCTCATCCACGATCTTCACTTCCACATGCGGATGCACGCGGCCCACGGTGGAGACGCGGCGCTCCAGCGGATCATCGACGACGGTCTGGAAGCTCACCGGGCTGGTTTCCGTCATGCCATAAGCGATGGTCACCTCGGCCATGTTCATATCGCGCACGACGCGCCGCATGACTTCGATCGGGCACGGCGAGCCCGCCATGATGCCGGTGCGCAAACTGCTGAGATCGAACTCGCGGAAGCGCGGGTGTTCGAGTTCGGCGATGAACATCGTGGGCACGCCGTGCAAGCCGGTGCAGCGTTCTTCGGCGACGGTCTCGAGCGTGGCCAACGCGTCGAAGCCCTCGCCGGGAATCACCATGCAGGCGCCGTGGGTTACGCAGGCCAGGTTGCCCAGGACCATGCCGAAGCAGTGGTAGAAAGGCACGGGGATGCACAGCCGGTCTTCTTCGGTGAGCCGCATGGCCTCACCGATGAAGAAGCCATTGTTGACGATGTTGTGGTGGGTGAGGGTCGCACCCTTCGGTGCACCGGTCGTACCCGAGGTGAACTGGATATTCACCGGATCATCGAAACCGAGTTCTTCCTCGACCGCCGCCAGACGGGCGCGCGCAGCCTCGTCCGCGGTGACGTCGGCCCAGCGGCGCGTACCGGGTGCCACCTCGTCATCGAGGAGGATGACGTGGCGC